>JAOAUN010000030.1 GCA_030157545.1 Burkholderiaceae bacterium | reverse complement strand
TCATTCCTTCTTTTTGGTCTTCCGTTGCGAAGGTACTGTGGAATAAATGCCGCTCATATTGGACGCCATCCGTGAGAGAAGATTCATAGGCGCGATTAACTGCTTCCTTGATCATCATGACCGACGGCAGCGACATCGCCGCAATGACAGTCGCTGCTGCTAAGGCCTCTTCCAACAGCTTGTCTGTTGGCACAACACGCGACACTAGTCCGGCTCGTTCGGCTTCAGCCGCATCCATCATGCGCGCCGTCAGGCACATATCCATAGCTTTGGACTTAGATACTGCACGTGGCAATCGCTGGGTACCGCCCGCTCCCGGAATCGTGCCGAGCTTAATTTCAGGCTGACCGAATTTTGCGTTTTCAGCAGCGATAATAAAGTCGCACATCATCGCCAACTCACAGCCACCGCCCAATGCATAGCCCGCCACAGCGGCGACCACCGGCTTTCGTATTTGACGTAACTGCTCCCAATTACGAGTGATGTAGTTAGTCTTATAGACATCCATATACGTATAGGAAGCCATCGCACCGATATCGGCACCAGCAGCAAATGCCTTTTCACTTCCGGTTACGACGATACAGCCGATATCCTGATCTGCATCGAACGCCTTCAATGCATGCCCCAACTCATCCATCAACTGATCATTCAGTGCATTAAGCGCTTTGGGTCGATTCAATCGAATCAAGCCAACCTTACCTTCGGTTTCTACCAGTATGTTTTCGTAATTCATGTCCGCTCCTTATTAGCTTATTAATGTTATTGACCGCGATTGTAACGCGGCAGTTTATGGCTTAGATCAACTTGCCTATAGCGTATTCTTTTTGGAAAGTCGGATTGCTTGGCGCTTATCAATCGAATAATGACAGAATGCTTTCAGCTTCAACCAGAACACTAAGGGACTTCCACATGCATACGTTCAACCGTGCATCACGGCTGGACCATCCTGTATGAAGTCGTGCATCCACTCCTATTGAATCGCTTGGTCGAATTCTGAACACGCACTGACTTGACAATCGGGGCTGCCGCGCTATGTTGAATTGATTAAGCTTTTTTATGTGCGTGGCTTTGATTGCATTTTTGCCTACTTATGCTGACCGGTATACCTACTATCGACAAATGTCATCATGCAATCATGCAGTTGGCTTTCAGGATCGCGCATTGCCATGAGCAAGAAGTGGCGGACACTTTCCGGATGATGCTATCTACATTGGAGCAGACATTTGATCACGAACAGCGGCTGATGGAAGAGTTTCAGTTTCCTATCCTTCAATGTCATATGGAACAGCATGCGCGCGTGCTGGCATCCCTGCATCATTTGCACTTAAGAGTCATGGATGGTGATCACGCTTCAGCACGCCGGGTAGCTGGAAAATTGCTGCCCGAATGGTTTCAGCTGCATATGGCAACGCAAGATGCTGCTTTGGGAGTGTGGGTGGCTTTTTGCCAGCAGTCCAACCAGGCATCGACAATACATAAGCATGAAAGCAGAGAAGCCCGGCTTGTCACACAACTACCGAAGCATTATGTAAAGAATCGGGCTGTACCCAAGCCAAACATATATATCGGCCCCATGCTTTAGGCACTTCATGCAATAAGGCGTCGCGCGAACAGTAACCGGCTCCGGAACGCCACATTCTTTATTTAGGAAGCAGCACCCACAACATCCCAGCCTGCTTCATTTTTCCGGCTTGCTGCCCGGCCTCAGAGCCAAAGCCCCAGAAGTAATCTGCGCGCACAGCATTGCGAATTGCGCCGCCGGTGTCCTGCGCCAGCATCAGCCGGCGCAGCGGCACGTCGGTGCCGGGCTGGCTTGTGGCAAGAAACACTGGCGCACCCAGGGGTATAAATTGCGGGTCAACAGCGATTGATCGCTGCGCCGTCAAAGGCACGCCCAAAGCTCCTTTGGGCCCTTTGGATGGATCGACAAGTTTTTCCTCTTTAAAGAAGACAAAACTCGGATTCGCATTCAGCAACTCTTGCTGTCGCGCCGGATTCGCCGCAAACCACGCCATGATGCCTTGCGCCGACGCCTGTTCGAGTTTGAGCTCGCCGCGATCCACCAAGTAACGTCCTATGGATTTGTAAGGATGACCGTTTTGCTCTGCATAAGCTACCCGCACCGTTTCTTTACTCTCTTCCAGAAGCACCCTGCCGGAGCCTTGCACTTGCAGGAAAAAAGCATCAATCGCGTTATCTACCCACAACAGCTCCTTGCCGGCCAGCGCGTCTTGCTGAACCATATCCGCGCGCGAAAAATACGGAACGACCTTATTGCCGACCACCCGGCCGCGCAGCCGCATATTTTTCAGCTCGGGATATAAAGTAGCCAAGTCAATCGTCAACAAGTCTTCCGGCACCCGGTACAAAGCTGTCTGGTAGGGGCCGCCACGTGAGCGTGAGCCGCGCAGCAAGGGCTCGTAATAACCTGTAATCATGCCCGTCACGCTGCTGTCGGCGTTACTGACTTGATGCGGCACATAGTGCATCTCAAAATAAGCACGCACCGCAGCTGCGTCAGCCGGATTGATTGTATTGGCGATCGTGCAGGGCTCCTGCCATAGCGGCTTCTTGATCAGCACACTGCAAGACGTTAGCAAGGCCGGCCATGCCTGTCGCGGATCATCTTCCTGCCAGCCAGGCAGATCGGCAAAACTGACCGGCATCAAAGTCGGCAACGGCTTGACTGGTGTTGTCGTTGCCGGTTCTGGTGAGGGGGAAGGGACAGGCGCGGGCAACGAGGCCGGCTGCCTGACCGGCGGCGTGGAGCACGCTGCCAACGTTAGCGCGATGACGAGCAGGTAAGCGGTTAAACTGATGCGCTTATTAGTTAAGTAAATAGACAAGGACAAAGTGCCATGTGGTTGTTATTTCTGGAAGCCGGAATGGCTTTTGCGCTTCTTATCTTTATTGTCTGGTGGACCATGTTCTACGGCCGTGATGATGAAGGCGAAGACGACAGCAAAGAGTAGTGAAAGAACCGTATCAGTGCAAAGTGCGCGGCAGCGTCAGCACGAATTCCGGAATTTTCGCTTCAAACTGCTGGCCATCTTCTGCAACGCAAAAATATTCGCCGTGCATCGTACCTTGCGGCGTTGCCAGCGAGGTGCCACTGGTGTATTCGAATTGCTCGCCAGGCTGTAGCAGTGGCTGATGGCCGACAATGCCCAGGCCACGCACTTGCTCAATGTGATCGTTGGCGTCGGTTATGACCCAATGACGCGAAATCAGCTGCGCGGTCACGCTGCCGGTGTTCTTGATCGTTACCGCATAAGCAAAGACAAAGCGGGCGTGGTCTGGGTCAGATTGATCTGCCAAGTACTGGGTGCGGACTGTCACAGTAAGTTCGTATGCTGCCATTTTTCTTGAAGACCCTGTAATTAAAACTTGTGGCATCAGGCTGCTGCGATGCGAATCAGTGATTGCACACGAAAAAGCGCAAACCTGCAAGTGCTGTGCGGCATGCTCGGGTTAAAATGCTGACTCAACAAACCAGAAAATCACCATGCCGAACTACCGCATCGCTCCCAGCATTTTGTCTGCCGATTTTGCCCGACTGGGTGAAGAAGTCCGCAATGTCGTTGCCGCCGGCGCAGACATTATCCACTTCGATGTGATGGATAATCACTACGTTCCCAACCTGACAATTGGCCCACTGGTGTGCGAAGCAATTCGTCCGCATGTACAAGTGCCAATCGACGTGCACCTGATGGTCAAACCAGTCGACCGCATCATCCCCGATTTTGCTAAGGCCGGCGCCAACATCATCAGCTTTCATCCGGAAGCATCCGAACACATAGATCGCACGCTGCAACTGATCCGCGACGCAGGCTGCAAGGCTGGTCTGGTGTTCAACCCCGGCACGCCGCTGCATTATCTGGAACATGTGATGGACAAACTCGACCTGATCCTCATCATGTCGGTCAACCCCGGCTTCGGTGGTCAGTCCTTCATTCCCGAAGCATTGAAAAAAATAGCGGCGGTACGCAAGCTAATTGATGCTTCCGGCCGCGACATCATGCTCGAAGTCGACGGCGGCATCAAAGTTGACAACATCGCCGCTGCCGCCAAAGCCGGTGCCGACACCTTTGTCGCCGGCTCGGCCATCTTCGGCAAACCCGACTACAAGGGCGTCATCGATGCAATGCGCAGTCAGCTCGCCGCAGTATGAATGCACCAGAACGACTGCCACTGACAGGTATCCGCGCCGTCATCATTGATCTCGACGGCACCATGGTCGACACTGCGCCGGATTTTCACGTTGCCATCAACCGCATGCGGGCCGAGTTTGATCTGGTACCGCTACCAATTGAAACCGTCATCGAGTTCGTCGGCAAAGGCTCCGAAAATCTGATGCGGCGCGTACTCGGCGTCGACTATGCAGCAACCGATGTGGAAGCACAATTTGACCGCGCCATGGCGGCATACCAACGGCATTATCTGGCCATCAATGGCCAATACAGTAGCGTCTATGCCGGCGTAGTTGAAGGCTTGGACGCGATGCGCACGCAAGGACTACGATTGGCATGCGTCACCAATAAGCCCATTAGCTTCGCTAGGCCGCTGCTCGAAAAAACCGGACTGGCGCCCTACTTCGAACTCGTTTACGGCGGCGATTCACTGCCAAAAAAGAAACCTGACCCATTGCCGATGCTCACCGTGTGCCGTGACTTCTCACTGCTGCCGGCACAAGTCATTGCCATTGGCGATTCATCCAACGATGCCGAAGCTGCGCGCGCAGCAGGTTGCCGTGTGCTGACCGTACCTTACGGTTACAACCATGGCCAACCTGTACAGGCGATAGATTCGGATGGTATAGTCGATTCGTTACTTATTGCAGCCCATCTGATCGCTGCTTGACCCACACCATCATGTTTCTTGCCAAAAAACCTATGCTGATTGCGCCGGGTGCCTTTGAGGCCTGGCTATGGCGACGCTCGCATCTGCGGATCAACTGATCCTGCTTTGCGCTGCCGGTCGCCTGCAACAAGCGACAGGTTTTCAAGATGACCCCGCCGCTCCATTACAATAGCGGCCCGGAGAGAAACATGACAGAACTCGAATTCAAATCGCTGGCCGTCCAAGGCTACAACCGCATTCCGCTGATTGCCGAAGCCTTAGCCGACCTCGAAACACCGCTAACGCTTTACCTGAAGCTCGCGCAACCGCAAAACCACGGCAAGAATACTTTCTTGCTCGAGTCTGTCGTCGGCGGCGAGCGCTTCGGCCGCTATTCCTTCATTGGCCTGCCTGCAACGACGCTTTTGCGCAGCATAGGCAAGCGCACCGAAGTTGTTAAAAACGGGGAAGTCATCGAAACCTCGCACGATAACCCGCTAGCCTTCATCGAAGAATTCCAGTCGCGCTACAAAGTCGCCGTCAGCCCGGGCATGCCGCGCTTTTGCGGCGGCCTGGCCGGCTACTTTGGTTATGACGCCGTGCGCTACATCGAGCACCGCCTCGCCGACAGCGCGCCACCCGACGACTTGCAACTGCCCGACATACAACTACTGCTGACGGAAGAACTGGCCGTCATCGACAACCTGTCCGGCAAGCTCTACCTGATTGTTTACGCCGACACCAGCCAGCCAGAAGCCTACGGCCGTGCACGCCAGCGCCTGAAAGAACTACGCGCCATGCTCAAGCGCGCCGTCGAAGCGCCCGTGACTTCCGCATCCGTGCGCACCGACGCAGTACGCGACTTTGACAAGACAGCCTATCTGGCCGCCGTTGCCAAAGCCAAGGAATACATCATGGCGGGCGACCTGATGCAGGTGCAAGTCGGCCAACGCATCCGTAAACCGTATGTCGATTCGCCGCTGTCGCTGTATCGTGCACTGCGCTCGCTGAATCCTTCTCCGTATATGTATTTCTACAATTTCGGCGACATGCAGATCGTTGGCAGCTCACCTGAAATTTTAGTGCGCAACGAAGCACTGCGTGATGGCAGCAAAAAAGTCACGATACGCCCGCTGGCTGGCACCCGTCCCCGTGGTGCGACACCCGAGCAAGATTCAGCGCTCGCGACCGAACTGCTGGCCGACCCGAAAGAAATTGCCGAACACGTCATGCTGATTGATCTGGCCCGTAACGACATCGGCCGTATCGCCGAGACCGGCAGTGTGCTGGTGACGGACAAATTCGTTATCGAAAAATATTCGCACGTGCAGCACATTGTCTCCAACGTTGAAGGCGCACTCAAAGCCGGCATGTCGAATCTGGACGTGCTGCGCGCGACCTTCCCCGCCGGCACCCTGTCCGGCGCGCCGAAAGTACGCGCAATGGAAATCATTGATGAACTCGAGCCGGTCAAGCGCGGCATCTACGGCGGTGCCTGCGGCTACCTGTCCTTTGGTGGCGAAATGGATCTGGCCATTGCGATCCGCACCGGCGTCATCAAAGACGGCATGCTGTATGCACAGGCAGCAGCCGGCATAGTCGCCGACTCGGTACCAGAAATGGAATGGCAAGAGACGGAGAGCAAAGCGCGCGCCGTTTTACGCGCCGCGGAACAAGTTCAAGACGGCCTGGATGGGGAGATCTGACATGCTGCTAATGATCGACAACTACGACTCCTTTACCTACAACCTCGTGCAATATTTCGGCGAGCTCGGCGAAGATGTCCATACCTATCGCAATGACGAACTGACGCTCGAACAGATCACGGCCATGAAGCCCGACCGCATCTGCATCTCGCCCGGCCCCTGCACGCCGCACGAAGCGGGCGTCTCGGTACCGGTGCTGCAGCAGTTCGCCGGCAAGCTGCCTATACTCGGCGTTTGCCTTGGCCATCAATCCATAGGCGCCGCATTTGGCGGCAAAATCGTGCGTGCCAAACAAGTCATGCACGGCAAAACCTCAGTCATCCAGCACACTGGCGTTGGCGTATTCAAAGACTTGCCCAACCCTTACACCATCATCCGCTATCACTCATTGGCAATTGAACGCGAGTCAATGCCCGACTGCCTCGAAGTGACCGCATGGACAGACGACGGTGAAATCATGGGTGTGCGCCATAAAGAATTCCAGATCGAAGGCGTGCAATTCCATCCGGAATCCATCTTGTCCGAGCATGGACACGCTCTGCTGAAAAACTTCCTGACCCTTTGAGCCACTCATGACGCTGACTCCGCAACAAGCGCTGCTGCGCTGTATCGACCACCGCGAAATTTTTCATGATGAAATGCTGGCCCTGTTCCGGCAGATCATGAGCGGCGAAATGTCGCCGGTCATGATCGCCGCGCTCACCATGGGTCTGCGTGTAAAAAAAGAATCGATCGGTGAAATCGCCGCAGCTGCGCAGGTCATGCGTGAATTCGCCGCCAAGGTTGAGGTGCCGGACGTCGACAATCTGGTCGACATCGTTGGCACTGGCGGCGACGGTGCGCACACCTTCAACATTTCTACTGCCTCCATGTTTGTCGCGGCAGCAGCCGGTGCGCGTGTGGCCAAACATGGCGGGCGCAGCGTTTCATCGTCGAGCGGCAGCGCCGATGTGCTGGAAGCTTTGGGCGTCAATATCAACCTGCAGCCCGCGCAAGTCGCGCAGTCCATCGCCGAGACCGGCATTGGTTTCATGTTCGCACCAAACCATCACGCCGCCATGAAGCACGCCGCACCAGTTCGCAAAGAACTCGGCGTGCGCACCATTTTCAATATCCTTGGACCTCTGACCAATCCGGCCGGCGCACCAAATATCATGATGGGCGTGTTCCATCCCGATCTCGTCGGCATACAGGCACGCGTGCTGCAACAGTTGGGTGCCAAACATGCGATAGTTGTCTGGGGTCGGGACAACATGGATGAAGTGTCATTGGGCGCTGCAACGATGGTAGGTGAGCTAGTCAATGGCGAAGTCCGTGAATATGAAATTCATCCGGAAGATTTTGGCTTGCAGATGGTCGCCAGCCGCAACCTGAAAGTATCTGGCTCGGCAGAATCAAAAGCAAAAATACTCGAAGTGCTGAGTAACACAGCCGGCCCGGCGCGTGACATCGTCATACTCAACGCCGGCACCGCACTTTATACAGCGGGTGTTGCAGACAGCATCGCCGCCGGACTCGCTTCAGCACGCGAAGCCATCGCCTCCGGTGCGGCGCGCAGCAAGCTTGAAAGCTTCGTCCAAGTTACACAGCAACTGGCTACACCCAACTAAACCATCGCGCCCATGTCAGACATCCTCAATAAAATCCTGGCCGTCAAAGCCGACGAAGTCGCTGCCGCCAAAAAATATCAGGCCTTTGCCAGCCTGCGCCGTGAAGTCGAAGTGGACACCGACGCACGCCTGCAATTGCGCGACTTTGAAGCCAGCCTGCGCGGCAAAATAGCAGCAGGCAAAGCCGGCGTCATCGCCGAAGTGAAAAAAGCATCGCCATCAAAAGGCGTGCTGCGCGAAAATTTCCAGCCGGCCGACATCGCACGCAGCTACGCACAATTCGGCGCAGCCTGTCTGTCCGTGCTGACAGATGAGCACTTCTTCCAGGGCTCGCCAGAGTATTTAAAGCAAGCGCGTGCAGCGTGTGAGATTCCGGTACTGCGCAAGGATTTCATCATTGACCCGTACCAGATTTATCAAGCGCGCTCATGGGGTGCGGATTGTGTGCTGCTGATTGTGTCGGCGCTGGATCACGGACTGATGGCCGAACTCGAAGCCTGCGCACACGAACTGGGCATGGGCGTACTGGTCGAAGTGCATGATGCAGATGAACTCGATGCCGCGCTCAAACTGAAGACTGCGCTACTGGGAATTAATAACCGTAACCTGCGCACTTTCGAAACCTCGCTCGACACCACCATCAATCTGCTTCCGCGCATTCCGCCGGAAAAAATGGTGATTACCGAGTCCGGCATTCTTGCAGCGGATGATGTGAAAAAAATGCGTGACGCGAATGTGCATGCGTTTCTGGTTGGTGAGGCGTTCATGCGCGCGCCGGATCCGGGGATGGAACTGGGGCGGCTGTTTAATATCTAATCAATTTCAAACAACAAGACGCTGGATCCCAGCCTGCGCTGGGATGACGGTAGTTGTTGAGGCGACCTCAAAATTCCCGCCGTTATCCCAGCGCAGGCTGGGATCCAGCGACGTTTAACGTTTGCGCAACCAGGCAGCACGCAAACGCACAGCAGCCACTGGCTTGGCCTGCGCCTCCAGCACATACTGCGGCGCCACATCCGGCTTCGCCACCACGGTAAACGCCATCAACTCATCCCGTCGGAACGCAAGCACGGCAATAGCGTCGCCGGCACGATAGCGTTTTAGCAGCGTATCGAGATTACTGGCCGTCACACGTAAACCATCCAGCGCAACCAGCACATCACCTGCAGACAAGCCCGCCTGATGCGCGACGCCGCCTTCATACACACTGGCGATCTTGCAGTCATTGCCGTCACGCGACGTGCGCACTCCCAGCGCCAGCTTGCTGTCTTTGCGCTTGTTATGGAGACTTACCGAAAAATCAGCCAGCAAGTCTTCCAGCGGCAAATCCTGCGTGCCACGCACGGCACGATCAAACTGCGGCTTCAGGCGCAGACCCGTGACTTCATCAAACAAGGCTTCAACTTCTGCGTCTGTCACACCGCGGCCAGACTTGGCAGCGGAAGAATAAAAATCGCGCCCATAGCGACGCCACAAGGCGCGCATCACATCGTCGAGTGATTTGCGGCCCTTGGTTTCTTTACGTATCGTCAGGTCCAGCAGCAGCGCCACCAGCGAACCCTTGGTGTAATAGCTGACCACCGCATTCGGAGCATTTTCATCCTGACGGTAATACTTGGTCCACGCATCAAAGCTCGAATCTGCCACGCTTTGCTTGAAGCGCCCGCTGCCGCGCAATACGCCATTGATCGTCTTCGCGATCAGTTTCAGATACGCCTCTTCGTCAATCACGCCACTACGCAACAACACCAGATCATCGTAGTAACTGGTGAAGCCTTCAAACAGCCACAGTAGTGGCGTATGACTTTCCTGACTCAGCACGTAAGGCGCAAACACGGCAGGCTTGATGCGCTTGACGTTCCAGGTATGGAAATATTCATGACTGCACAGACCGAGAAAACCGCGATAGCCTTCGCTCATCTCGGGTTGCCCTTTAACCGGCAAGTCAGCGCGTGCGCAGATCAGCGCGGTGGAGGCGCGGTGCTCGAGCCCGCCGTAACCATCACCTACAGCCAGCGTCATGAAGACATAACGCGGCATCGGCGCTTTTTTTGTCGCCGGCTCAAAGAAAGCAATCTGCGCTTCGCAAATTTTGGTCAGGTCGGCGCATAGCCGGGCCTTGTCGAGATTTGGCACACGCCCGCTGATAACCATGTCATGCGGCACGCCATGCGCACGGAAATGCATCAGCTCGAACTCACCCATCTCGACTGGATGGTCGATCAGCTCATCATAATTTTCCGCGACATAGCTGCCAAAGCCATAGCGCCGAGCCTTGAGTTCCGGCAGTGCCGTGGCCACGCGCCAGTTGGCATAGGCGTCACCTGCGGGCGCAGCGATATCGACGACATGCGGCAAATCTTCTTGTCCCTGCACCTGCAGGAACACGCTGCTGCCATTGAAGAAGCCATGGGTCTGGTCCAGATGCGCGGCGCGCACTGACAAATCCCACGCATAGACTTGATAACGCAGCACCAGCGGACCGGCGCAAGGCGCAGCGCACCAGCTGTGTTTATCGAGTTTTTTCAGTCGCACTTTCTTGCCGAGCGACTCAGCGCGAATCTGCACGATGTTGCGTGCAAACTCGCGAATCATGTAACTGCCAGGTATCCACGCAGGCAGGGAAAGCACTTGCCCGTCGGCTGCCGGAGCAGCGACGGTCAAGGTGATGTCAAACAAATGCAGCGCAAGATCATGCGGCTGAATGCGATAGTGAATAGCCTCGCGACTGCGTTTGTTCATCTCAGCCCTTTACATTCACAACCAGACGGCCGCGCACCTGACCAGCCAGAATCTTCGGTGCCCATGCCAATGCATCAGCCAGATTGATTTCCTGCGTAATCTTGGCCAGAGTCTCGGCTTTCAATTCCGTCGCCAGCTGCGACCAGGCTGCGATACGGCGTGCTTTCGGTGCCATCACGCTATCGACGCCGATCAGCTTGACCGAGCGCAGGATGAACGGCGCAACCGATGCAGGGAAATCCATGCCCTGTGCCAGTCCGCAAGCTGCAACTGCGCCGCCGTAGCGTACCTGTGCAACTGCATTGGCCAGCGTATGCGAGCCAACTGAATCCACCACACCGGCCCAGCGCTCTTTTTGCAGCGGCTTGCCGGGTGCGGACAAGGCTGCACGGTCTATCACTTCAGACGCGCCCAGCGACTGCAAGTAATCCGCTTCTTCCAGCTTGCCGGTAGAAGCCACAACCTTGTAGCCACGCGCAGCCAGAATCGCAATCGCCACACTGCCCACGCCGCCTGATGCGCCAGTGACCAGAATCTCGCCACTATCCGGATTGACGCCCTGCTCTGCCAGCGCCATAACGCACAGCATCGCGGTGTAACCGGCCGTGCCGATGGACATTGCGGTGCGAGCCGACATACCGGCAGGACGCGGAATCAGCCAGTCGCCTTTGAGCTTTGCGCGCTCGGACAAGCAGCCCATATGGCCTTCGCCCACGCCCCAGCCATTGAGGATGAAGGCATCGCCCGCTTTCCAGTCAGGATGCGTCGAGGCGATCACTTCACCCGAACCGTCAATGCCAGGCACCATAGGCCACTTGCGCACGACCGGCGCTTTGCCAGTGATAGCGAGACCGTCTTTATAGTTAATGGTAGAAAAATCTACTGCTACGGTGACATCACCTTCAGCGGGTAGCTGGGTGTCGTCCATTTTGGTGACCTCTGCTTTGGTGCTGCCGTCTTCATTTTTATTTAGCAGAATGGCGTTGAACATCATGGCTCCTGTTTTTTTATAGGTTGTGAGTATCTAGATTACTTAGTCTGCATTACTTGGCCAGCGCGGCAAGCTTGGCTTCCAGCGCTTTTGCATCGATAGCACCCGGAACACGCGAACCGTCGGCAAAGAAAATAGTAGGCGTACCGGTTATTTTCAATTTGCGACCCAGTTCCAGAACCTTTTCGTTGGGAGTAACCGCGCAAGAATCTGCAGCCGTGGCCGGGACTTTACCATTCAGCATCCACTCGTCCCACGCTTTGTTGCGGTCAGCCGAGCACCACACGTTTTTGGACTTCACCCGTGAATCGTCAGACAGGATGTTGTACATGAACGTATAGACCGTAATATCTTTTGTTTCATTCAACGTCTTGCGGAAACGCTTGCAGTAGCCGCAGTTCGGGTCTTCAAACACGGCGATTACGCGCTTGCCGTTGCCTTTGACTGTTTTGAGAGCAGCATCGAGCGGCAAGTCAGAAAACTTGATGCGGTTAATTTCATCAAGCCGCGCCTGCGTATGATCTTTCGACGTCTCGGCATCCACCACGCGGCCGATGAATACGAATTTCGCATCAGCATCCGTATAAACCAGTTCGTTACCGATCTTGACTTCATACAGACCACCATACGGTGTCTTGACGACAGTCTCGATCACTGCGCCGTCGCCCAGGCGTTGTTGCAGCAGTTTTTTGATATTCGCTTCCGTGGTCTCGGCCAGAGCCGACAGCGACAGCGTTGCAGCAGCGATCAAGGCCAGCAGATTCTTTATTTTCATTTCAATCTTTCATCAAAAGTTATAGACGCCGCCCTGCCAAATGCATGCGACATCAGGCGACGCTTTAAAAAAGGGATACGGTCCACCACCGCCAAACCGGCATTGCGCAGCGTGCGCAATGGGGCCAGTTCGGATGCGAACAAACGCTGCAAGCCATCGGTTGCAAGCTTCATCAACAGCACCTCTTCCTTGCGCGCACGGGCGTAGCGGCCAAGGGTGCGCGCATCACCGCAGTCAGATACCAGCTCGCGTTTACCCAATGCGGCCAGCAGCGCGTCGACATCGGCAAAGCCCAGGTTCATGCCCTGACCCGCCAACGGATGCACCACGTGGGCGGCATCACCAACCAAGGCAACCCGATGCGCAACGGGAGAATGCGCACTGATCAATCTGAGGGGAAAGGCAGACGGCGCCGCAGAAGGCAAGATCGCCAACTGCCCCAGCGCCTGCCCGGGCAAGGCTGTCAGACGGGCTGCCAGTTTATCGTTTGGCTCGCGCAGCAAAGTGTCCGCCAAATGCTCGGGTGCAGACCAGACCAGCGAGACGCGCTCACCCGGCAAAGGCAGTAGCGCGACAATGCCATCGCTGCCCAAAAACCATTGGCTGGCTGCGCCGTGATGCGGCTTTTCACAAGAAAAATTCGCCACCACCGCGCGCTGATCATAAGAACGATAGTCCAGTCCGATATCAGCTTGCGACCGCACCCAGGAATTTGCACCGTCCGCACCCACCACCAGCGAGGCCTCAAGTACATCGCCGTTATCAAATTCAATACAAGCGTGGCTGGCATTGGTGGTGAGTCGGATGGCCGTGCCGCTGATGATACGAAGATTAGACGCAAAGCGCAGCGCGGCATCCAGCGCCTGATTCAGATTGCCGTCTTCAACAATCCACGCTAGGGCATTGACGCGCGCGCCATAGGCATCAAAAGCCAGATGACCGGGAACAGCGCCAGCATCACCATGCACCACCATTGCATCGACCGGCGCAATGCGAGAAGCATCCATCGCACTCCATACCTTCAGCGATGACAGCAAGGCCTGCGCGACGTGATTGAGGGCGTAAACACGGTTATCCCAGTTTTCGCCAAGCGCTTCTCGCGGTCGCTGCGAGGAGGCGACCGGCTCCAGCAAGACCACATCAAAATCGGCCTGCGCCAGAGCCAGCGCACTCACCTTACCGATGGCACCATTGCCGACGACGCAAATTTCGCTATGAGTTTTCATCAATCATGAGAGTAGTCTAAACAGCTTTCACATCAAGCTGCGAAGACTAATTATAGCGCCGGCAGAGATACCCTTTTCTTTGCGCCATTGTTTTGCTATACTCTCGCCTCTTGGCCTGGTAGCTCAGTCGGTAGAGCAGAGGATTGAAAATCCTTGTGT
>JAOAUN010000029.1 GCA_030157545.1 Burkholderiaceae bacterium | reverse complement strand
TTATTGCGCAGGGAGCAACAATGGATAGATTACAAGCGATGCATCTGTTTGTTCGTGTGGCTGAACTGAGCAGCTTTTCTGCCGTTGCGCAGCAACTGGGCATGGCCCGTTCCGTGGTGACACGACAGATCGCCGCGCTGGAAAGCCACCTGGGCGTCAAGCTGATGGCGCGCAGCACACGCAAGCTGACGCTGACTTCGGCCGGTGCGGCCTATCTGGAAAAATGCCGCGTCATTTTGAATCTGGTCGAAGTCGCCGAGACCGGACTGGCCGAAGAAAGGCAGACGCCGCGCGGCATAATCCGCATCAGCCTGCCACTTAGTTATGGCCTCAAACGTCTGGCACCGCTACTGCTGGAATTTACGCGCCTGTATCCGGAAGTAGGTCTGGAAATGGATTACACCGACAGGCGCGTGAACCTGATCGAAGAAGGTATAGACCTCTCTATACGCATTACCAATCGCCTCGAGAGCAGCGATGTCGTGCGCAAGATCGGTACAAGCCGCATGCGGGTTGCCGCTGCGCCGGCCTATCTGGCGCTGCACGGGTATCCACAGCATCCTGCGGAATTAAGCAGCCACGCATGTCTGGGCTATGCAACCGCCGGGTATCAGCAGAATCAGCAAGCATGGCAATTCGAGGTCAATGGCGTCCTGAAGAATTTCCCGATCCGCTCGCGCCTCAACGCCAACAACGGCGAAATGCTCACCACTGCCGCCGCACAGGGCATGGGCATTACTTGCCAGCCTGATTTCATCATTGATGACTATCTTGCCGATGGTCGTATTGAAGAAGTACTGAAAGATTTCAGCATGCCGGAGCTTGGCATCTATGCGATGTTGCCGAGTACGCGGCAGGTGCCGCATCGGGTTCGGGTGTTGATCGAGTTTTTGGCGGGCAGGATTGATAAAGGTAAGGGAAATAAAGGCAAAGACACTGGGCCCCAGCTTTCGCTGGGGCGACGCTAGTAGTTGAGAGGTCGCCCCAATTTTCTACCGTCGCCCCAGCGAAAGCTGGGGCCCAGCCTCTTCGGTTTTTATTTTGACTTGCCGTGCATCCCCAAGCGTGCCAGCAGCGCCTGATCTTCCTCAACCTCGGGATTGCCCGTCACCAGCAATTTCTCGCCATAGAAAATCGAGTTCGCCCCCGCCAGAAAACACAGCGCCTGCATCCCCTCGCCCAGCTGCCGCCGCCCTGCCGACAGCCGCACCCGCGCCTTCGGCATCGTGATGCGCGCAACCGCAATCGTGCGCACAAACTCGAGCGGGTCCAGCGGCTCCTGACCATGCAGCGGCGTGCCTTCAACCTGCACCAGATGATTGACCGGCACCGATTCCGGATACGGATTCAGGTTCGCCAGCTGCGCAATCAGGCCCGCGCGCTGCAGCCGCGACTCGCCCATGCCGACGATGCCGCCGCAGCAGACTTTCAAGCCCGCATGGCGCACATGGCCGAGCGTGTCGAGCCGGTCCTGGTAGTCACGCGTGGTGATAACGTCGCCATAGAACTCCGGTGCGGTGTCGAGATTGTGGTTGTAGAAATCCAGGCCTGCGCCTTTGAGCCGTTCGGCCTGCGCTTCTTCGAGCATGCCGAGAGTGGCGCAGGTTTCCATCCCCAAGGCTTTGACGGCCTTGACCATGTCTTCGACGGCGTCGAGATCGCGGTCTTTCGGCGCCCGCCATGCGGCACCCATGCAGAAGCGCGTGGCGCCCTGTTCTTTGGCAGCCTGCGCAGCGGCGACGACTTCTTCCAGCGGCAGCATTTTCTGCGCCGTCACGCCGGTGTCGTAGCGCGCCGCCTGCGGGCAGTAGCCGCAGTCTTCGGGACAGCCGCCGGTCTTGATCGACAGCAGCGTGGCGAGCTCGACTTCGTTGGCGTTGAAGTGTTCGCGGTGCACTTGCTGCGCGCGCCACAGCAAGTCATTGAACGGCAGCGCAAAGAGGGCGGCGACCTCCGCCACGGGCCAGGTTTCATAGGCAGTGGCAGCGGCGGCGACTTTTTTGGCGGCAGCATGAAAAGCAATCGGTTGCGATGACATCAAATAATCCTTCAACAAAAATAACTAAAAACTTAGCGTGGCCATGCAGGCAGCAAGGACAAATCCAGACAGCCGGCTGCAGCGGCAGCATTCGGTGTCGCCATCCATGGCAGCACACCCAGCAGCGGCGCAGGCAGCCGGTCGCGCAAGGCCTGCAGGTTTTCGGCCTGATGCGGCATCGTGACATCGATCTGGTTAGCTACCCAGCCAGCCAGATGCAGACCGCGCGCGGCAATCGCTTCAGCCGTCAACAGCGCATGACTGAGACAGCCAAGGCGCAAGCCGACGACCAGAATCATGTCGAGCTTGAGTTCGGCAGCAAAATCAGCGGTATCAAAGGCGTCGGTCAAGGGCACGCGAAATCCGCCTACGCCTTCAACCACCACTGCTTCGCTCTGTTGCGCGACTTGCTCATAGCAGTGCATTAAATGCGCGGGCTCCATCCGCACCTGCTCCAGCCGCGCAGCAATGTGCGGCGCAGCGGCTTCGCGCAGCAGGTAAGGCGTGGTGATCTCGCGCG
>JAOAUN010000028.1 GCA_030157545.1 Burkholderiaceae bacterium | reverse complement strand
AACCCAGCGTCTTTCGTTGCAGATGAAACAATTTCGCCTTAACTGACTGGCATTGCCGCATGGGCAGGGAAGGGATGTTCACTTTGCCGGGATACTTCGGCAGTTTAATTTGTAGGTGGATATCCGACAGCTGGTGTCCGAAGATCGGAAGCGGTGCCAAGAATACGTTGCTGTAGCTGCTGCCAGCCTTGCGGTCCTAGTGTCTGCAGCGTGGCAATATTGCAATTGACGATGTCGTCTGCGTCAGGAAATGCGTCCGTTGCCTTGTCGAGGCTGGCTTCGCGCAATAAATGCAGGGTCGGATAAGGTGCGCGGTTGGTGCAGTTGCTGATGTCATCGGCATCCGTATCGGCGAACTGATAATCAGGATGAAAACTGGCTATCTGAAAAACGCCGGCAAACCCCAGGCTGGCCAGTACCGCATTGGCAAGCGCGAGAAAATCATTGAACGCAAAAAAATCCTGAAGGACGAAGGGATGGATCAGCAACAGGGTGTCTGTCACTGCCGGATCAGAATCTTTCAAATCCTCCAGCGCAGCAAGCAAATCATCCAATAAGGCTTCTGTATCTTGTGCAGCGCTGACACGATAAGCAATCTGATTTTTTACATGAACCGATTTGGCGAATGGACACAGGTTCAGCCCTATGACCGCATGCATCAGCCACGCTTGCGTTCGAATGATCACTTCTGCTGATGGATCTGCATCGCTAGGCGTGGCTTGCATCATAGTGCGCGCCGCTGTTTAACGGCGTTACCCAATTCGATGACCGACATCGCATAATAGAAACTGCGGTTGTAGCGGGTAATGGCAAAAAAATTCTCGGTGCCGAGAAAGTAGAGCGAAGGATTGCTGCCGTCCTGCAGGTCGACGAGGCCATACATCAGTCCGGCGGGCACGTCGTTGCTGGTCGATACGCCGGCGAGCCAGCATTCTGGCAGCGAATATTTGGCTTCCAGGCTCTGCCCCAGCATTGACTCCCAGCGCCTGTCGTCATCATTGCTGACTGATGCAGGAAATGCCAGCGGCAATCCCTTTTTCCAGCCGTGTTGCACCAGAAAGTTAGCAACACTGCCGATAGCATCGACTGGGGAATGAAGCAGATCGATTTTTCCATTGCCATCGAAATCCAGTGCATAACGACGCACGCTGCCTGGCATGAACTGTGGCCAGCCGATGGCGCCGGCAAAGGAGCCGGAAAGGGAGAAAGGATCAATGTCGTTCTCGCGTGCATAGAGCAAAGTTTGCTCGAGCTCGTCACGGAAATAACGCATGCGCGCTTCGCGATTCGCTGTCTCTGGATAGGCAAATCCTAATGTGGCCAGCGCATCCATCACGCGGATTTTGCCTGCCATACGCCCATATAAAGTTTCGACGCCAATGATACCGACAATAATTTCGGCGGGCACGCCAAACTGCGCTTCGGCGCGTGCCAGCGCTTCTTCGTGCTGCGACCAGAATGCGGCGCCTGCCTTGATACGGACTGGCTCGATAAAACGCTGACGATAAGCCGTCCAGTTTTTTTCCTTGTTCGCTGGTGGCGGGTTAATCAGCTTGACGACATTTTCAAGGTAGTGAGCGCGAGCAAATTGCGCCTGCAGGACATCCTTGTCAAATCCATGTTGCAGGCTCATCTGCTGAATAAATTCGGATACGGCGCGCCATTGGCCAAAATTGGTGAATTCAGCATCTGCTTCGCTGGCAGATAGCGCAATTTTGTGGATAGTGACTTTCGCTTTTACGCTCGCTTTCGGCTTTGCCTTTGCTTTAACCTTATCTTTTGCTTTGGCTTTTGCCGCAGTTTTAGCCTTCGCATGGCTGGATTGCTGAGTCGCGGGGAGTTGGGTGGCTGACGCCGCAGGCAGAACAACGCACGCAGCAGACAACAGCAGAAATATTCGATTCAAAGAACGGGAAATACAGAGTTTGTTCATGGGTACTGGAAAAGGGATCAATCTATTTTTGTAAGTGCTTAACAGAAGGCAGGCCGCATCTGGTAGAGCCAGTATAAGACATGGCGCGACCAGCATCGCCGGACAGCCTGTATCGTGCATAATCAATAATGATGACAACAGCTTTCTATTCGCATCCTGATTGCAAGCTCCACGAAATGGGTAACTGGCATCCCGAGTCGCCTGCACGCCTGCAGGCAATTGAGGACCAACTCATTGCCAGCCGCATCAATTTGTTGCTGGATTACCGGACTGCGCCGCAGGCGCAATTAGCTGACATTGCACGCGTTCATTCTACGGAATCCATAGCCAATGTGCGCGACAACTTGCCGTCAATGATGAGCTCACCGTCACACAGCGACTACTATTACCCGATTGATAGCGACACTTTTCTCAATCCGTATAGCTGGCAAGCTGCGCTGCGCGCAGCTGGTGCGGCAGTGGGAGCAACCGATGCCGTAATTGATGGCGAGATTGCCAATGCATTTTGCGCAATCCGGCCGCCCGGACATCATGCGCGTCCTTCCACGCCGATGGGTTTTTGTCTGTTCAATAATGTCGCTATCGCAGCCCGTCATGCGCTCGATAAGCGCGGTTTGCAGCGCGTCGCTATTGTCGATTTTGATGTCCATCACGGGAACGGCACAGAGGAAGCAGTGCGCGATGATCCGCGCGTGCTGATGGTCAGTTTTTTTCAGCATCCGTTCTACCCGTATAGCGGTACCAGGACGGATCCTGCCGCAAAAGCGCATTTAGTCAACGTACCGGTGCCAGCCTATACGCGCGGCGATGCCGTGCGCGAGCTGGTGGAGAGGCAATGGCTACCCGCGCTGCACGCCCATCAACCGGAAATGATCTTTATCTCTGCAGGCTTCGACGCCCACCGTGACGACGATATGGGACAGATGGGACTGGTCGAAGCAGACTATGCGTGGATGACCCGCCAGATTATGGAAATAGCTGACCAATATGCGCAAGGCCGCATCGTCAGTTGCCTCGAAGGCGGCTACAATCTTCCGGCTCTGGCGCGCAGCGTTATTGCCCATGTAAAGGTACTTGCCGCACTAGACTGATGCCTGCAGGTAGAATGACGCATTATCCGTCTAACGAAGTTGCCCATGTCTATACAATGGTTCCCCGGTCACATGAATGCTGCGCGCAAAAAAGCCGCAGAGTCCATGGAAAAAGTCGACCTGGTGATCGAGGTCCTTGATGGTCGCTTGCCCCAGGCCAGCTCCAATCCCATGATCGAAGAGCTGCGTAGCGCCCGCCAGCGACCTTGCCTAAAAATTCTCAACAAGAGTGACCTCTGTGATCCCGTCGCGACCAAGGAATGGCTCGCCTATTACAGTAGGCAGAAGAACGTGCACGCAGTGGCGCTGTCTTGCAAAAAACCCTCGGATGTCGCCAAGATCACCAGTCTGTGCCTGAAATTGGCGCCGCATCGCGGTACCCCACTTAAGCCTTTGCGCATGATGATCATGGGCATACCGAACGTTGGGAAATCGACGCTGATGAATGCGCTGCTCAAAAAGCGCGTTGCCAAAGTCGGTGATGAACCAGCGATTACCAAGGTGCAGCAGCGACTTTATTTGGGCAATAACATGGTGCTGATCGATACGCCCGGCATGTTGTGGCCCAAAATTGTCCATCCTAGCGACGGCTTGATGCTAGCTGCCAGCCATGCAATCGGTGTTAATGCCCTCATCGAGGAAGAAGTCGCTACCTTTTTGGCTGGCGTATTGCTCGAGCATTATCCAGCGTTGCTAACTGCGCGCTACGGCTTCAAGACGCAAGGCATGGACGCAGTGGCTGTCATCGAAGGCGTGGCAACAAGGCGTGGCTTTCGTTTGAAAGGCGGCGAGTTTGATACTGAAAAAGCGGCCCATATTTTTCTGCAGGATTACCGTACCGGTGCCATCGGGCGCATCAGCCTGGAGACGCCGGACAGCCGTATTGCCCTGTTAGCGAGTTATCAGCCACCGCCGTCATTGGGCGAACCGCAGACTGAAGAGAATGAAGAAGAATAACTGCCGGGAGACAGCATGAACCAGACAACCACAGAATCGCCGTATGTATTGTTGAGTCACGCAAATGGCGTTGCGACCTTGACGCTTAATCGAGGGGAGAAATTCAATCCGTTATCGGAAGAAATGCTGGCAGAACTGCAGGCCGCGTTCAACAGCATAGCCAGTGACAACAGCGTGCGGGTCGTCGTACTGGCCGCTAGCGGCAAGGCATTTTGCGCTGGTCATGATCTCAAGCAGATGCGAGCAGATCCTTCTGCTGCGTATTATAAAAAACTCTTCAATCAATGCAGCCAGCTGATGCTGACGATTCAAAAAATGCCACAGCCTGTGATTGCGCGCGTGCAGGGGATTGCGACTGCAGCCGGTTGTCAATTGGTGGCAATGTGTGATCTGGCCGTGGCTGTCAGCGAGGCAAAATTTGCTGTATCGGGCGTCAACTACGGCTTGTTCTGTTCGACGCCTTCAGTCGGCTTGTCACGCAATATCGCACGCAAGCAGGCGATGGAAATGCTGCTGACAGGTGAGTTCATCGACGCCGAGACAGCGCGTGAGCGCGGCCTGATTAATCGCGTCGTAGCAGCTGATGCGCTCGACAGCGAAATAAAAAAACTGAGCGATAGCATTCTGGCGAAACCCGCGGTGGCCATCGCCATGGGTAAACAATTGTTTTATCGCCAGTTAGAGATGGGTATAGATGCCGCCTATCAGCTCGCAGGCGAGACCATGGCTTGCAACATGATGGATGAGGCGGCGCTCGAAGGTGTGCAAGCCTTTATCGAGAAGCGTCCGCCTTCCTGGAAACCATAATCAGACATAAGCCGGGGGATCTGGCCCCCAGTGTGCGGCCTGCACTGGCTGGCAATAAAAGCGCTCTATGCTGCCATTTAATTTCGGATTCTTTTTATCTGGCTCGACCATACGATACATTCCCTGCGTCGGTATCAGCACTTCCATATCAGGCATCGTCAATTTGTTATGAAACAGATGGATTTTGACGCCCGCGCCATTTAAAAAAACCAATTCACCATCATGCGTGCCGCGCTGTGCGTAGCTCTTCATTGGGTCGGAGGTGGTGGATGTCGGATGTGGAATTGTTAATAGATTTCCGGTGCGCAGCTTAGCTCGCTTGAGTGGCCCCCCCGGATCATTGATGCGTATTCCCTTGATCAAATTTCCCCTGTAAAGAAATGCATTTTTTTTCTGTAGCACTGCAAGCGCCTCTGTCAAAGGCTGCTGGACGCAAAAAACGATATCAGCGATTGTTTGGATTCGGCTGTGCTCAAAGGCACGCATGCCGCAATTGACGCCATTAAAAGTGCCGGTCGCATAATGAGCGTAATCGAGTAAGGCAACGACCTGATCAAAATTTAGTTGATCCTGATTTTTAAGGGGTGTTTTATTTGAGATGGATTTTTCGCTGGAATTTAAGCGGATGCCAAGATTCTTGAAAGCCGAGGGTGCAATAACGGATGCTAGCAGAGTGCGCTCTTCCTGCTTTAAGCTGGCAAAACTCTCTTGAAAAGATGCACCAAGTTCATTTAAGTGGCGAGGGTTGATGGCGGCGCTCAGGCTCATTTTTGGCCAAGTCACTTCGTAGTTATCTAAAAAATGACGAGCGGATTTTAATGCGCAGATCAGCCCCCACCCTTGCGCCCGATTTTTGGAGGCGGAAGAATCATCAGGTGACAAAATATCTGTCAATCCATCAAATTCAATTTTTATCTCGTCGTAGATTTTGTCTCTGTATTGTTCGTCCAGTTTTTTTATATTTGATTTTAGATGACGGTCTATCGACATTTTTTTTAAATCAGTGATGCATGAACTCATCAAATGTTGCAGCCGAGTCTGAGTGGCGTCGGAATGAGTGTGAAGCTTGGCTTTGGTGCCGGCGTGATTCTGTGGGCGATGGCTGTCTCGATGTTTGATGAGACTTTTTGAGAGCATAGCTTCTCCTTTCTGATGCGTTGATGAGAACTGTGGCGATTTAGTCGTTGAGCAGAATTAAAAATCGACGGCACCGTTACACCAAATTTGAGTAAACGCAAAAAAAAAGAAAAGTGAATTGATCGACTGACAATCTTGCGAACTTACAGAGAAAAAAGGAGCAAACAAAAAGGCCCGCAATCACTTGCGGGCCTTTTCTTTGGGTAATGCAGGAAGCTTAGCTTCTTACATCATGCCGTCCATACCACCCATGCCGCCCATACCACCCATGCCGCCCATACCGCCGCCGGCTGGTTTGTCTTCCGACAATTCAGCAACCATGCAATCGGTAGTCAGCATCAGCGAAGCGATCGACGCTGCATTTTGCAGTGCCGAGCGGGTCACTTTAGCGGGATCCAGCACGCCCATTTCAACCATGTCGCCGTAAGTGCCGTTGGCTGCGTTGTAACCGTAGTTACCTTTGCCTTCCAACACTTTGTTGACAACGACAGAAGCTTCTTCGCCGGCGTTCTGCACGATCATGCGTAGTGGCTCTTCCATTGCGCGCAGAACGATCTTGATGCCAGCATCTTGATCGGCATTGTCGCCCTTGATCTTGATGTTCGCACGAGCGCGCAGCAGCGCCACGCCGCCGCCAGGAACGATGCCTTCTTCAACTGCAGCGCGGGTAGCGTGCAGTGCATCTTCAACGCGGGCTTTCTTTTCTTTCATTTCGACTTCGGTGGCAGCACCAACCTTGATCACGGCAACGCCGCCAGCCAGCTTGGCTACGCGCTCTTGCAGTTTTTCACGGTCATAGTCCGATGTGGCTTCTTCGATTTGCACGCGGATCTGTTTGACGCGTGCTTCAATCGCAACTGCCTGGCCTGCGCCGTCGATGACGATGGTGTTTTCCTTGCCGATTTCGATACGCTTGGCTTGACCCAGTTCTGCCAGCGTGACTTTTTCCAGAGTCAGGCCAACTTCTTCAGCGATCACTTGACCACCGGTCAGGATAGCGATGTCTTCCAACATAGCTTTACGACGATCGCCGAAGCCTGGTGCTTTCACAGCACAAGTTTTCAGGATGCCGCGGATATTGTTGACCACCAGCGTGGCCAGTGCTTCACCTTCAATGTCTTCTGCAACGATCAGCAGTGGACGACCGGCTTTCGCAACTTGCTCCAGTACCGGCAGCAGATCACGAATGTTCGAGATTTTTTTGTCGAACAGCAGGATGAACGGATTTTCCAGCAGCGCGACTTGCTTGTCCGGATTGTTGATGAAGTAAGGTGACAGATAGCCGCGGTCAAACTGCATACCTTCAACGATATCGAGCTCGTCGTTCAGGGACTTACCGTCTTCCACCGTGATGACGCCTTCCTTGCCGACTTTTTCCATCGCTTCAGCGATACGCTCGCCGATTGAATGATCGGAGTTGGCAGAAATTGCACCAACTTGCGCGATCTCTTTCGAGGTCGTGCATGGCTTGGCGATTTTTTTCAATTCATCAACGGTCGCTGCGACAGCCTTGTCGATGCCGCGCTTCAAGTCCATTGGGTTCATACCGGCTGCAACAAACTTCATGCCTTCGCGCACGATAGCCTGAGCCAGCACGGTTGCGGTCGTGGTGCCGTCACCAGCGTTGTCAGAAGTCTTGGAAGCGACTTCCTTGACCATCTGCGCGCCCATGTTCATCAGCTTGTCTTTGAGTTCGATCTCTTTGGCAACCGATACGCCGTCCTTGGTGACAGTTGGTGCGCCGAACGAACGCTCGAGCACCACGTTACGGCCTTTAGGGCCCAGAGTGACTTTCACTGCATTGGCGAGAATGTTGACACCCTCAACCATCTTGGCGCGCGCTGCGTCGCCGAAAATAACTTCTTTAGCTGCCATATCTAGTACTCCTTGAGATTTTTTACGATGAATCCGGAAAATATAACGCCACGCGATCCCAGTCTTCGCCGGGATGATGACGCTGTTTCCAATCGCGCCGGCTTAGCCGTCGCTCTTGGACATCGTCATCACTTCTCGACGATTGCCATGATGTCTTCCTCGCGCATGACGAGGACTTCTTTGCCGTCGATCTTGACGGTCTGGCCGGAGTATTTACCGAACAAAACGGTATCGCCAACTTTCACGTCCAATGGGCGCACTTTGCCATCATCCAGAATCTTGCCATTGCCGACGGCGGTGACTTTGCCCTGATCCGGCTTTTCAGCGGCGCCTTCTGGCAACACGATACCGGATGCGGTTTTGGTTTCTTGCTCGAGTCGCTCGACGATTACTCGGTCGTGCAGAGGACGAAGGCTCATAAAAACTCCTTAAAATACAGTTGGTTGTAAACAATGACTACGGACTTTCGGCGTCTTGCCTTGATCCGGTCATGAAAGAAATCGCATCTGTCAGAGAAAAGTTGTTAGCACTCTCCCTGAGCGAGTGCCAAGTATAGGGATGCTTATCTTCTTTTTCAAGAAGCAGCCTGAAAATATCTATAAATAAGCGAGATGATGGTATTGCTGAGTTGATAATCAAATTGTTGTGCGAACAAGGTCAGGATACGGATCAGATGACTGGCGCAGTTGGTCAAACAAGAAGATGGCCCATTGAGCATGAAGAGAAAGTAAGCAGAAAGGAAAGTAAATGACAGACAGCATGCTTGACTCGGTAATCGTGCCCACCATGCGCGAACTTGGCGATGGCTTTGAAGTACGGCGCGCTTTACCTTCTGCCGGCCGACGTATGGTTGGACCATTAGTATTTTTTGACCAGTTCGGGCCAACTATCCTTAGCCCCGGGCGCGGACTTGATGTCAGGCCGCATCCGCACATAGGACTTTCCACCCTTACCTGGTTATTGGAAGGCGAGATCGTCCATAGAGATAGTTTGGGCACGGTGCAGCCAATACGGGCTGGCGAGGTCAACTGGATGACAGCCGGCAGCGGCATCGTTCATTCCGAGCGCAGCGACGCAGTGCAGCGCACTAATCAGGCATCGCTGTTTGGCCTGCAATGCTGGGTTGCGCTGCCGCGCGCGCACGAAGAAACGGCGCCGGATTTCACCCATTTGAAAGCAAAGGACTTGCCGGTACTGGAAGGTGAGGGCGCACAGGCGACCATCATCGCCGGCAGTTTTTTCGGTCTGACTTCGAGCGTGCCGACTTTCTCGCCGATGTTCTATGCTGAGCTGCGCCTGCAGCCTGGCGCGCGCATTGCGCTGCCTGCGCTGCATGCCGAGCAGGCAATTTACGTAGTAGAAGGCCAGCTCGATCTGGGCAGCGATGGCCTGTTCAATGCCGGTCAGCTGCTTGTCACGCGTGCGGCGACCGAAGTGGTGCTGACTGCCGGTGCAAAGGGCGCAATAGCCATGCTCTTGGGGGGCGAGCCGCTGGACGGGCCGCGTTACCTCAGCTGGAATTTTGTCTCCAGCAGCCAGCAAAGGCTTGAGCAGGCCAAGCAGGACTGGCTACAGCAGCGCTTCGCACCGGTGTCGGGTGATCCGGAATTCATCCCGCTGCCTGAATCCATGATGCCGGCCGATTACCCTTGAGCCCGCAAGCTGCGTGGGATAATGGGCATCGCCTTCCTTGGCTGCTGCCCATTATTTTTCATGCTGATACTTTATCGCTCATATTGCCGACTGTTCTTGCTGGTATTGACTGCCGCGTGTACCACGCTGCCAGTCCATGCGCAGCCTTTGCCGACTGCGTTCGGACAGGCGCTGCAGACTGCCGGCATTCCGCTGACTGCTCTGTCGCTTCAGGTACAAAATCTTGACGGCGGCGCGCCGCTATTAATACACAACGCCGGCAAAGCGATGCAGCCTGCGTCAATCATGAAGCTGGTGACGACACAGGCAGCGCTGGAATTACTGGGCCCTGACTATCGCTGGGTCACGCATGTCTATGCCGACGGTGTGCAGTCCGGCGATACCCTGCAAGGTGACCTGATCATCAAGGGCAGCGGCGACCCGCGCTTCGCACAAGAAGACCTGTGGCGCTTGCTGCGCCGTTTGCGCGCTCTGGGTATTCGTCATATCAGTGGTTCATTAATATTGGATCGCAGCCTGTTTCAGCCCGTGCTGCAAGACGCCACACAATTCGACGGGCGTGACGAGCGACCTTACAATGCGCTGCCCGATGCGCTGCTACTGGATGCCAAGGCATTCAATCTGCACGTCATTCCTGACTTAGCAAATCAACGCGTGCAAATGACAGCCGAGCCACTGTTGGCCGGCCTGACCGTCATTCCGCCACAACTCAGCAATGGTGAATGCGGCGACTGGCGCAAACAGCTCGCGCTGGTATTCGAGCCGCGTGTGCTGCGCTTCAGTGGTAGCTATGCGGCCTCCTGCGGCGAGCAGCGCTTTGCCATCCATGCGCAAAACTTCAGTCACGCAGATTATTTTGAGGCGGCGTTCCGGCAAATCTGGCGAGAGCTTGGCGGCACACTGGTCGGCAATCTGCGTGAGGGAGTCGTGCCCGCAAGTGCGCGCGACATTTTGCAATGGCAGTCTGTCGCATTGTCCGAGCAAATCCGCGACATCAACAAGTTCAGTAACAACGTCATGGCCCGCCAGCTGCTGCTGACGATGGCCGCGGAGCGCGGCAGCATACCTGCGTCAGCCACTGCAGCCAGCTCACTGGTGCAAAGCTGGCTCAATGCGAATGGCGTACCGGCGCCAGAGCTGATGCTGGAAAATGGTTCGGGCTTGTCGCGCAATGAACGCATTTCGGCTTCTACCATGGCGCGCGTGCTGCAACGTGCATGGCGTAGTCCGACCATGCCGGAATTCATCGCGTCGTTGCCAATAGCCGGCATAGACGGCACTATGAAAAAACGTGTGCAGGCATTGGCCGTGATGGGCAATGCGCACATCAAGACCGGCAGCCTTGCTGACGTTGCCAGCATAGCGGGTTATGTCACGGCGCGCTCGGGGCGGCGCTTGCTGGTGGTATGCATGGTCAACCATGCGAATGCAGGCGCTACGCGCGCCAGTTTTGACTTGCTGCTGCAGTGGATTTATGAAAACGGCTAGGCGCGTGGCTTGAACAAGACTGTCGACATCGACCCCAGTATCAACACGATCGCAGCATAATCCTGCCAGTGTGGCGTCTCGCCCAGCATCCAGGCACCGGAGAACACTCCCAGTATCGGTATCAGCATCACCGACAGGCTAGACGCCACTGGCGGCAAAATGCGTGCGAGCCTGAACCACACCACATGCGCGAAGCCAAAGATGATGACGGCGTTATAAATAATCGTCGCCCACTCGACAGAGGTCGGCATGCGTATCGCGTCAAACTCCAGCGCCAGCGACATCAGCGTCATTGCCAGGGTAGTAAAGAGCAGCATCCAGAATGTCAGCGAGATCGTCGGCATTTCTATTTTTGTCCGCTTCATGACAACCGTGCCGTAGCCCCAGCTAGCCGCAGCGAGCAATGCCAGCACCGTGCCCATAGGTTGGCCCGACAATTTACTGAACTCGCTGGAAAGTAAAAGCATCGCGCCGGTCAAAGCCAGCGCAATCCCGATCAGCGATGCACGACTGATACGCTCGCCAAAAAATAATAATCCTGCCAGCACAGCCCAGATCGGCATCGTGTAACCAAGAATCGCGGCGCGGCCTGATGACAGCATGCTGACGCCGGAAATAATCAGCGCATGCCACAACAACATGTTCGGAATTGCCAGCTTAATCACCGTCATCACCTCGCCTTTGGGTATCGCCAGTGGTGCGCGCTGGAAGCGTGCTGCCAGCCAAATCGCCCCCAGCCCGCCTATCATGCCCAGCGTGCGGAAAGTCAGTGGCGGAAAATCCTGAACGCCGATTTTCATGATGGGCCAGTTAAAGCCCCAGCTGAGTGTCAGCAGAGCGAGCAGGATGAGGTCTTTGCGGGTAAGCGTGTTCATCGCGGCAAGATAGCATGACACGCTACAATGTGGCCATTGCGTTTTCCCAAACAGAGCCTCGTGTGAACTTCATAGACAAACTCGCCGCTGCCACCAGCCGCCATGATTCCCTGCTGTGCGTAGGCCTCGACCCCGACGCCGCCAAATTTCCTGCCGGGCTGCAAGGCAAGAGCGATGCAATTTTCACTTTTTGCAAAGCCATCATTGATGCAACGGCCGGTCTGGCCTGCGCCTTCAAGCCGCAGATTGCCTACTTTGCTGCGCTCGCAGCAGAAGACCAGTTGCAATCAATCTGCGATTACCTGCGCCAGACCTATCCGCATATCCCCATCGTGCTGGACGCCAAGCGCGGTGACATCGGCGCGACCGCCGAGCAATATGCGCGCGAAGCTTTCGAGCGCTATGGCGCAGATGCCGTGACAGTCAATCCCTATATGGGCTTTGATTCGGTCGCACCGTATATGGAATGGAAAGACCGCGGTGCCATCGTCTTGTGCCGCACCTCGAATCCGGGCGGCTCCGACCTGCAGTTCATGAACGTCGATGGCGTGCCGCTGTATCAGCATGTCGCGCGCATGGTTGCCGAAAAGTGGAACCGCAATGGCCAGTGCGGTCTGGTAGTGGGTGCGACTTTTCCGCAAGAGCTTGCGGCAGTGCGCAACATCGTCGGTGATATGCCCTTGCTGGTGCCGGGCATCGGTGCGCAAGGCGGTGATATTCAGGCGACCGTTCGCGCAGGTCGTACTGCCAGCGGCGGCGGGATGATGATCAATTCATCACGCGCCATTCTGTATGCGAAGACGATGGGTGAAGAAAATTATGCACAGGCCGCGCAGCGGGTAGCGCGCGAGACGCGGGATGCGATCAATTTGTATCGGGGCTGAGCTGCGCTGTTAGGTCATCAGTATTTCAAGACACTGGGTCCCAGCCTGCGCTGGGACGACGATAGATATTTAGGCGCTGTTCAAAAACCGGGGTCAGGTCTTGCAATCATGCACATATACCCTCCAGGGTGATTTTGAATGCATGATTGCAAGACCTGACCCTGTGCCGCTGTGCCGCAACAGCATGTTCGGAATTGCCAGCTTAATCACCGTCATCACCTCGCCTTTGGGTATCGCCAGTGGTGCGCGCTGGAAGCGTGCTGCCAGCCAAATCGCCCCCAGCCCGCCTATCATGCCCAGCGTGCGGAAAGTCAGTGGCGGAAAATCCTGAACGCCGATTTTCATGATGGGCCAGTTAAAGCCCCAGCTGAGTGTCAGCAGAGCGAGCAGGATGAGGTCTTTGCGGGTAAGCGTGTTCATCGCGGCAAGATAGCATGACACGCTACAATGTGGCCATTGCGTTTTCCCAAACAGAGCCTCGTGTGAACTTCATAGACAAACTCGCCGCTGCCACCAGCCGCCATGATTCCCTGCTGTGCGTAGGCCTCGACCCCGACGCCGCCAAATTTCCTGCCGGGCTGCAAGGCAAGAGCGATGCAATTTTCACTTTTTGCAAAGCCATCATTGATGCAACGGCCGGTCTGGCCTGCGCCTTCAAGCCGCAGATTGCCTACTTTGCTGCGCTCGCAGCAGAAGACCAGTTGCAATCAATCTGCGATTACCTGCGCCAGACCTATCCGCATATCCCCATCGTGCTGGACGCCAAGCGCGGTGACATCGGCGCGACCGCCGAGCAATATGCGCGCGAAGCTTTCGAGCGCTATGGCGCAGATGCCGTGACAGTCAATCCCTATATGGGCTTTGATTCGGTCGCACCGTATATGGAATGGAAAGACCGCGGTGCCATCGTCTTGTGCCGCACCTCGAATCCGGGCGGCTCCGACCTGCAGTTCATGAACGTCGATGGCGTGCCGCTGTATCAGCATGTCGCGCGCATGGTTGCCGAAAAGTGGAACCGCAATGGCCAGTGCGGTCTGGTAGTGGGTGCGACTTTTCCGCAAGAGCTTGCGGCAGTGCGCAACATCGTCGGTGATATGCCCTTGCTGGTGCCGGGCATCGGTGCGCAAGGCGGTGATATTCAGGCGACCGTTCGCGCAGGTCGTACTGCCAGCGGCGGCGGGATGATGATCAATTCATCACGCGCCATTCTGTATGCGAAGACGATGGGTGAAGAAAATTATGCACAGGCCGCGCAGCGGGTAGCGCGCGAGACGCGGGATGCGATCAATTTGTATCGGGGCTGAGCTGCGCTGTTAGGTCATCAGTATTTCAAGACACTGGGTCCCAGCCTGCGCTGGGACGACGATAGATATTTAGGCGCTGTTCAAAAACCGGGGTCAGGTCTTGCAATCATGCACATATACCCTCCAGGGTGATTTTGAATGCATGATTGCAAGACCTGACCCTGTGCCCTGCTGTGCCATGTGACCCTGTGCCATGACCCTGTGCCGTGCGCTGGGACGACGATAGATATTTAGGCGCTGTTCACATTACTACTGTCATCCCAGCGCAGGCTGGGATCCAGCGTCTTTCGTTTTTTGTCTCAACTACCAAAAAACCCCATCATCTCTTCCAGCAATAACTCCGGCACCTGATCCGGAATGAAGTGACCGGCCGGCAGCGCCGTGCCCGTCACCTTCACGCTGGCTTTTTCCTGCCAGTCAGCCAGCGGCGTGAACAGTTTGCCGACCACGCCGTGTTCGCCCCAGACGATATGCAAAGGACAGGCGATCTTGTTCTGTTCATGGTCGCGGTCATGCACCAGATCGATGGTTGCAGCGGCGCGATAGTCTTCACAACCTGCATGGATCATGGCGGGTTGGCAGAAACAGCGGCGGTATTCCGCCATTGCTTCCGGCCCAAAAAATTCTGTGTCGTTTTTCGCGCCCAGGCTGCCGAGCGAGTAATCAATGAAAAATTCTGCGTTATTCCCGATCAGCGTTTCCGGTAACGGATACGGTTGCGACAGGAAGAACCAGTGGTAATAGACATTGGCGAAAGCCTGATCTGTTCTCTCGAACATGGTGCGGGTCGGCGAGATATCGATAATCATCAATTTCTTCACGCAAGACGGATGATCCAGGGTCAGTCGGTGTGCGACACGACCGCCACGGTCATGGCCGCAGACATCAAACGTTTCATAGTCGAGTGCATGCATGAGCTCGACCATGTCTTGCGCCATCACGCGCTTGGAATAGTTGCCATGATCTGCCGTGCCACGCGGCTTGTCTGAATCGCCGTAGCCACGCAGGTCTGGCATCACCAGCGTGAAATGTTGAGCAAGCTGGTCCGCTACCTTATGCCAGATCACATGTGTTTGCGGGAAGCCGTGCATCAACAATAACGGCGGCCCTTTGCCGCCGTGACGAAAATTAATGCTGACGCCGTTGACTGTTTTTTGTTCGAGTTTGAAATTCTTAAGCATCAGTGTTGTTCCATGAATCGCAGTAAGCCCTTGAGGGCATGGATGGTGGTTTGTCTGCGTACCGCATCGCGGTCGCCTGCAAAGACCAGCCGTTCGGTGTGTACGTCATGGCCGGCAGCCCAGCCAAAACAGACGGTACCGACTGGCTTGCCGGGCACTGCGCCGGTCGGGCCAGCAATGCCGGTTGTCGACAGGCTGACATGACTGTCTGTATTGGCCAGCGCACCGGCGGCGAGTTCGGCGGCGACCTCTTCACTGACTGCGCCATGCTGCGCAATCAACGCTGCCGATACGTTGAGGCATTCTGTTTTGGAAGAATTGGAATAGGTGACAAAGCCGCAATCGAACCATTCGGAAGAGCCAGCTATATCAGTGATGGCTTGTGCAATGCCGCCGCCGGTTACGGATTCGGCAGTGCTGAGCAGCCAGCTTTTTTTTTGCAGTGCAAGACCAACTTCTTCGGCCAGTTTACGGATGTCGTCCATGATGCGCGTCTCCTGTTTTAATTAAGCCCAAG
>JAOAUN010000027.1 GCA_030157545.1 Burkholderiaceae bacterium | reverse complement strand
CTTCTTTCCAGGGGCTGTCGTAATCGTCTGCCATCGCGCGCTCCGTGCCGGCATGTGACCGGTTGAGCGAGCATGCGGGAAGTGGGGCTGCTTGAACGGATGAATGACTCAGACAGTGGCATTCATGGCGTCATTGCCGGCCCGGAGCGCATGAATGTGTTGTAAGGACGCACATCACCTCTGTATAGGATGACTGCAGCGTAGGTAAACTGTGCGCAGTCCGGATTTCTCAGTACGCTTGTAGCGAAATCTGGAGCGACGGTGGCCCTTATTTTGTGTGAACCTTCAAGAGCCAGCTTAATTCACCCAAGCTTTTAGGATACCTTCTCCAGCTTGGCAATCCCCAGATCAAGCAGCTTCATACCGGCGCGTCCGAAATTAATATTCGCACGCGCCTGCGTGCCGCCACCTTCAATATCGACAATCACACCTTCGCCAAATTTCTGGTGGAACACGCTCTCACCTATGCGCCAGCCACTGTCACGCTTGGCATTGAATCCTTGCGCAATTTTGTTGTTGCCTGAGTCTGGCGTCTCGACCCATGCGGCTTTTTGCGTGTGGCCATACCATTGGGTCTGCACTTTCGGTGAGAGCCACTTCAGGGCTTCGTCAGGCAGTTCGCCAAAGAAACGCGACTTCATGTTGTAGCGAGTCTGGCCGTGCAACATGCGGGTCTGCGCAAAGCTCATATAGAGCCGCTTGCGCGCACGGGTAATGGCCACGTACATCAGCCGGCGCTCTTCTTCTACGCCGTCTTCGGCTTTCTCGCTATTCTCATGCGGGAACAGGCCTTCTTCAAGCCCGGTGATGAACACCGCATCAAACTCCAAGCCCTTTGCTGAATGCACTGTCATTAATTGAATTGCGTCCTGTCCGGCCTGTGCCTGATTATCACCGGCTTCGAGAGACGCATGCGACAGGAACGCCGACAGCGGCGACATGATGGTCGGCAGCGGTGCATCGGCATCCATGATTTCTATGCCGTCGCCAGCTACCAGCGCCGCCGGTGCGGCAGGAACTTGCGGCCCCATCAGCGCTGGCGCATCGGCGCCAAAGCCTTCTTCGGAAATGAACAAGGTCGCCGCACTGACCAACTGCTCCAGATTTTCTATGCGGTCTGCACCTTCTTTTTCAGTCTGGTAGTGCAGCAGCAAATTGCTTTTCTCAAGCACCACCTGCACCATTTCCGGCAGTGGCATATGCTGAGTTTCGAAGCGCGCGCTCTCTATTAATTTAACGAAACCGCCCAGTGAGGTGCCTGCCTTACCTGCCACATAGGGCACCGCTGCATAGAGCGATATATCGTACTGACGCGCAGCATCCTGCAACTGCTCGATGGAGCGCGCGCCGATGCCGCGGGTAGGGAAATTCACGACACGCAGGAAGGCAGAATCATTATGCGGGTTGTCCATCAATTGCAGATAGGCGATCGCATGTTTGACTTCGGCGCGCTCAAAAAAACGCTGACCGCCATAGACGCGATAGGGCAATTTGGCGGAGAACAGCGCATGTTCGATCACCCGCGACTGCGCATTCGAGCGATATAAAAACGCAATTTCACTACGCATCCAGCCCTCGTTGATCAGGCTTTTTGCTTCTTCAATCAGCCACTGCGCTTCTTGCAAATCGCTGCTGGCTTCAAAGATACGCACTTGCTCGCCATGGCCGGCGTCAGTCCGCAGGTTTTTACCCAAGCGACGCGAGTTATTGGCAATCAGGACGTTGGCAGTATCGAGAATATGGCCATGCGAACGATAGTTTTGTTCGAGCTTGATCAGATTCTGTACATTGAACTCGCGCTCGAACGCACTCATGTTGCCTACGTTCGCACCACGGAATGCGTAAATACTTTGGTCATCATCGCCGACGGCAAACACGGCGCTCTGCTGACCTGCCAACATTTTCAGCCACTTGTATTGCAGGTCATTGGTGTCTTGAAATTCGTCCACCAGAATATGCTTAAAGCGCGATTGATAATGCTCGCGCAAGGGCTGGTTACGCGACAAGAGTTCATAGCTGCGCAGCAGCAGTTCGGCAAAGTCAACCACGCCTTCGCGCTGGCATTGATCATCGTAGGCTTGATACAGCTCGACGAATTTGCGGTTGTAATCGTCATTGGCTTCAACATCTTTCGCACGCAAGCCTTGATCTTTGGCGCTGTTGATGAAGTACATCAGGTTCTTGGCTGGATATTTTTCATCATCCACATTCAGACGTTTGAGCAAGCGCTTGATGGCCGACATCTGGTCTTGCGAATCAAGAATCTGGAATGTCTGCGGCAGAGCGGCATCACGAAAGTGTGCGCGCAGCAGCCGGTTGCTCAGACCATGAAAGGTGCCTATCCACATGCCGCGCGTGTTGATCGGCAACATGGCCGACAGCCTCGTCTGCATTTCTTTCGCTGCTTTATTGGTAAAGGTCACCGCGATAATGCCACCCGGCGAAATTTGCCCGGTCTGAATCAGCCAGGCAATACGGGTAGTCAGTACGCGGGTCTTGCCTGAGCCGGCTCCGGCGAGAATCAGCGCAGGCTGGGCAGGCAAGGTAACGGCAGCGAGTTGTTCAGGATTGAGGTTGTGCAGGAGGGTAGACATCCGGTGATTATAAGCCGGCGCATCGATTCAATGCACCGGCACCTGCCTTCAGCCAGACGTGTTGACGGCGCCTGAATTAATCGTCTTCATCAGTGCTTGAGATTTCAGGCACTTCGCCAATTTTTTGCGACTGTGTAAATGAACTGCCCGTTGAACGCTCCGGACTGAGAACTGAACGGCTTCCGGTGCTAAACAAGTTTGAAGAACTTGTCGTGTCCGTCGACCTGAAGGAGTCCGACATCACCATGACGGACTTGGGAAGAGCCTCAGTTACTGCATCATCTTCACTCGCTTGCGTCGAAAAATCACTAAAGGATTCCGAACAATTATCGGTAACTTGATCCGTGAGCGGCTCATTCCCCGAAGAAGACTCTGCCCTTTCATGAATAGTCAAAGGCAATTCCTGCGCTGATGCCCCTATCGGATGTCCCACTACGATTTGTGGTTCTTCTGCAATTCGAGACGAAGGCTGCCCGAGTTGGATAGAGGAATACGGGATATCCAGATTGAATTTAGTCAGCTTTTCTAATGAAGAAAAAAGACGATTCCAAACAAATTCGTCGTCTGGCGTATCCGGAGACAAAGCATTCAATTGGGGCTGCGGCGGCTTGTTGTTATCGTCAACTTTGCCTGATTCCGATTTGGATTGCACATCAACCAATGAAGGAAGTGGCGATAAATTTACCTGGATTGGCAGACGATATTCCAACTGCACTTCGCCAGGTACTTTGCCAGGTACATTGCTAGCCTCATCATTTGACACAGTTGGCAAGATACGCGAACTACGTCTTTGCTCCTTAATGATGAGCGGACAAATTCTGTCCAGTTCTTTAGCCCACGGCTCTGTCGAAAATTTTATGCGTTCATCATTCTGAGTGGGCAAAGATATTTCCAACCAGCGCTTGGCAAAATAGGCAACTTGGGGCGCGATGCCATGCTTGCGCATGAAATCAGAAAAAGGTTTTTTAGCACTTTTCTTGCTCAATAAATAATCTTTAAATAGCATCTTCATTTCATAGACTGCTATTACGGAGGTCGTGTCATATTTATTATTATGATAAGGAGACTTCGGTCTCAAGGCTTCGGCCAGGTCGTCATACATAGCCCTTCCCATGTGCACAAATTCCTGCATGCGCTTATCCTGAATCGAAGAACCTTGCTTCGGCAACAGGCGATGGGGTGAAGTGAGTTTTCGTACGTTCTGCAACAGATAAGCGTTCGCGAGCTTCTTCAAAGGCTCCTTAATATCGCCGACCGAGAAATCACGCTCCTCGGCCGTAACTTGAAAACTGATGGAATTAAGATTCATCTTTGCCAGCGTCAGCTGATGGTCTGATTGTCCTAAAGTACGTGCTGAATCAACAATGGAATGAACGAAGCCAGCCAACTCTTTCCGGCCTGTCTCGATATTTTTTCCGGCAATGCCTTTCAGGGGCTGGCTTGCGCCTATTATTTTCCGTTTCGGCCGCTCAGGAAAATAAACAAAAGGGACAGACTTCTTATTGAAATCTCCGCGAATCAGGGTCTTGTCCGGCAGCTCTTTGATGGCGTCATATAACACGCAGGCATTCCTCAAACCTTTATGCGGGCTCAAGGGCACAAAAGGAGCACCTTCATGATAAATATTTTCTGCAACAGGCTGCAGCCTGGAGTTGCCGGATACGCTGGGGTTCATAATCATTCCTTTGTTAATTTAAACGTGACTTAGTCTTTGCGTTTGAACTGGTTTGGTTTCACACGGCTGCTCTGCAATGACGGACGCCGTATCAATGACCAGCTCCGAAAATCGTCCGGCGTAGTAAAGAAATTCAACAATATTTTTTTGCAGATTACTGAGCGAAGCATCGCCTGGCTCGTACTCGCCAACCAGCATCACCTCGCCTTCCGGTTGGCTAAGTGCCAGCTTCACACTGGCAACACCGGTCAACAGCAGATTTGCACCAAGCAGAGAGGCGTAGACATATTCACGATTTATAGCTTCGGGCTGGCCTATGGCACAGCACATCATTATTCGCGCGGGCGAATCCTGCCAACTTAAATCGATGGAAATGCCTTCGTCGAATTCAACAAGCCAATTGTCTATCTCTTGCTGAATGATGGTGACAATCTCGGGGGTTGCTGGCCCAAGTTGATGCATCAGAACCTGCATCTCTGATAATTCGAAATTCAATCTTCACTCCCCCGGTAACTATGCACTCGGCATAGAATCAGATTGTCATCTACCTTGTGATGCTCTTAAAAATCACTTAAGAGATCGGGGGGATATGTAGCAACGATCTTGCAATAGTTCCTCTCGTTCACAGTCACAAGTCAGACTGTCGATTAGCCTTTGTAGGGAGAATCATCACTCGCGCTGTCTTCATCACTGGAATGCGCCGTTTCGTATCCGGATTCGCTTTCAGGTGTATTGCTATGACTCGTCAAGTTTGAAGTTGTTTGATTTTTCCGGGGTGAATTCATCCCCCGACTGGATTCATCATTCAGCAAAGAAGCTGGCGAATTGCGTGAATTTTTTTTATACAACTGGCGGGTTTGGGTAGGGGTAGCAAGCTTTTCCGCTGTCGAACCCTGAGAATTTTCGAGCACAAGGTCAGCAATGATCGAGAGCTCCGCGGCCCAGGAATGAATGCTGACAATCCCGCGCAAACCCGGATCCTGTTTCATTTTATTCCAGAGTTTTGCAAACAGCTGCAGATGAGGATTATCCGCTTGACGCTTAACACAAGCGGTCAGCGATTTTTTTTCTGGCGACTGCTGAGACCTCAGGACTTTTTGTTCGTCAAACGACTGATAGGATATTTTTTTATGCGAATGCAAATCCAGAAAATCTTTGATCAAATTTTTCACACTCAGAATAGCGGTCGTTGTGGCCAATTCATCTTTCGCGGTGTGCGGATTCAATATCTTGATCAATGACATGAGTGCGCCGGGTGTTTCGTTCAGATATTTAATGAATTTACGCAAGCGAAGATCGCGCAGTGCGCTTGAATCCGGTTCGGTAGTGCGATGTTTCCTGACCTTTTTTTGATGATTTTCGATGACGCTTGCTGATTCGCAGACGCTGGAAATGACACCTAGTACTTCACGCACATCGCCCACATGAAAGTCGCGTGACAGCGACTTGGATATGGCAATCATTTTCAGTTTTATGACAGCACTGTAAACAGGGATATTTCCCTCAAATTTTTTCAAGGCAGCGTCGCCTATCGATCTGAATATGTTCTTCATCTCGGCGCGTTCGGCATTGACATTGGCAACAGGGATATTTTTTAGTTTTTTTTCTTTGCCCGCGAAAAAAACATAAGGCTTGCCCAAAACATTGTAATCAGCACGCAGAATAATCTTGTCGCTGACACCCTCAAACGCTTTGTAAAGAATGACTGCATTTCTCGCGCCTGCAGTGGGGCTGAGAGGAACGCACGGCGCACCATCGTGATAAAAATGCTGGGCGATGGGCCGCAGGATTTCTCTTGGGGGAGATTGTGAATTCATGATCTTCTTTCGATTAAATTGCAGAGTACGCAAGTACTCTGCAGGTGCAGAGCCAGATTGTTTACACAATCCGCTTTGTACCAATCAAAAGAAGGAGTTCCGTGAGCGTGATTAGCTCGAAAATAAGCGAACGAAATCCGCTGCAGCTGTCCGCTGATCATCAGCAGCATAAACACTACTGATCGCGGCAACCATATCTGCACCCAGCTCAACCAGTGGTTTTGAATTTTCAACGGTCATGCCGCCGATCACGCAGAACGGCAGTGAGAGTTCGGCACGTGCACGCGTGAGTATGTCTGGCTGCGTGGTGACCGCATATTTTTTTACGCGTGAAGGATAGAAGCCACCGAAGGCCACATAGCTGGCACCGGCCGCTGCCGAGTGACGCGCCAGTTCCAGATCGCCATAACAGGAAGCGCCGACAATTTTGTCTTTACCCAGCAGGGTGCGCACCGCAGCAACTGATGCATCGGTGCCGCCTACATGCAAACCATCGGCATCCAGCATTTCACACAGGGCCAGATGATCGTTGATGATGAGCGGCACACGATAGCGACGGCACAATGCCAGCAAAGCACTCGCCTGCTCCTGCTGCAAATCTTCGCTCGCTGTCTTGTGCCGGTACTGCAGCAGACTCGCGCCGCCCAGCAATCCCTGCTCGGTCGCGGCCAGCAATTTGTCGGTGTCATCCCAATCGGGCGTGACCAGATACAAACCTTTCATGTTCTCTCCTGAGTGCGGCACGGGATCAACTGACCGTCCGCGATAGCGTAGGCGTGCCCAAGGCTGTGTTGAGTGAAGGCCTGCGCGTCATTCAAAGCAGTCTCCATCGTTTGCCCGCAAGCCAGACACGCAGCAATAGCAGAGGCCAGCGTGCAGCCAGAGCCGTGGAATTCACCGGGCATACGCGGCCAGTGCCAGCTGCGATGTCTGGAGCCAGTGAACCAGCGGTTCACTACTTCATCACCGTCACCATGACCGCCCTTGATCAGCACATGTGTTGAATCGCTCAACAAATGCACGAGCTGCTGCTCCAGAGCGTTCGTACCATCCGATAGCGCGGCTGCTTCCGGCAGATTGGGTGTAATCAGCGTGGCCAGACTGCGCAAGGGTTCGAGCATCTGCACGGCGTTCTCGCGCGCGAGTGCGTCGCCATGGCCACTGGCCAGCACCGGGTCCAGTACCACCGGCAAGTCCGGCTGATTGATACGCAAAGTCTGAATGATGTCAGCAATGACGGCAGCATTTTCATGACTGCCGACAATGCCAATCTTGATTGCGGCTATCGACAACTTGCTCATCAAGGCTTGCGCCTGCTGATGCACGATGGCAGCGTCGACTGCATGCACCGCGAATACGCGGTCGTTGTCCTGCACGGTCAGCGTGGTGACGATGGGCAGCGCATGCCCACCCATCGCACTGATTGCTTCAATATCAGCCTGTATGCCGGCGCCACCGCTGGGGTCTAGCCCGGCGAACACCATCACACAAGGGCGACGCAGGTTCATGTTGCGCGGCCTGCCATTGGTGACGAGGGTGATGCAGCAAAGCGTTTTGGAATACGGCCAGCCAGATAGGCTTCGCGACCGGCTTCAATCGCCAGCTTCATCGCGCGCGCCATGCGTATGGGATCGCGTGCACCGGCGATTGCCGTATTCATAAGCACACCATCGCAACCTAACTCCATCGCAATGGCTGCGTCGGATGCGGTGCCGACTCCAGCATCCACCAGCACCGGCACCTTGGCCTGATCGATGATGAGCGACAGATTCCACGGGTTCAAAATGCCCATGCCCGAGCCAATTAAAGAGGCCAGCGGCATGATGGCCACGCAGCCGATTTCTTCCAGCATTTTTGCCTGAATCGGATCGTCGCTGCAGTAGACCATCACATCGAAACCATCTTTGACTAAAGTCTCGGCGGCCTTCAGGGTTTCCGGCATGTTCGGGAACAAGGTCTTTTCATCGCCCAGCACTTCGAGCTTGACCAGTTTGTGACCGTTCAACAATTCACGCGCCAGTTGCAAGGTGTAGACCGCATCTTGCGCGTTGTAACAGCCGGCGGTGTTGGGCAGGATGGTGTATGTTGATGGCGGCACGGCGTCGAGCAGATTCGGCGCGTTCGGATCTTGCCCGATGTTGACGCGACGGATGGCTACCGTGATGATTTCCGCGCCGCTGGCTTCGGTGGCCAGACGGGTTTCATCGAGGTCTTTGTATTTGCCGCTGCCGACCAGCAAACGCGAGCGGTAGGTTTTACCGGCAATGGTTAGTGTGTGTGTTGAGTCTGTCATGCGTATTCCTTTGTTGCTGTCAAAGACGCTGGATCCCAGCCTTCGCTGGGAAGACGGTTATTTAGTTGTCGTCCCAGCGAAGGCTGGGACCCAGTGGCTTACGTTGTATACAAACCCATTTATCCGCCACCTATTGCGCGCACGATATCGACTTTGTCGCCGACCACAAACTGGCGCTCGCGCCACATGGGACGCGGCACCACTTCGCGGTTGACGGCAACGGCGAGCGCCTGATTGCTTAAGGCCAGTGCTTCAATCAAATCCTGCACACACTGACCAGCAGCCACACTATGCGGCGCGCCATTGAGTTCGATGGCAATCATCACTGTTTGCGATAAATTTCCGCGCCGTTTTTGACGAACTCGACCGACTTGATCTCCATGCCTTTTTTCAGCGCGGCGATTTCGGTCAGGCCTTCTTTGGCAGCGTAGTCGCGCACTTCCTGCGTGATTTTCATCGAGCAGAAATGCGGGCCGCACATGGAGCAGAAATGCGCGACCTTGGCTGAGTCTTTCGGCAAGGTCTCGTCATGGAATTCACGCGCCTTGTCGGGATCAAGACCGAGATTGAACTGGTCTTCCCAGCGGAATTCAAAACGCGCTTTTGACAGTGCATTGTCGCGAATCTGCGCGCCCGGATGACCCTTGGCCAAATCGGCTGCATGCGCGGCAATCTTGTAGGTGATGATGCCGTCTTTAACGTCCACCTTGTTGGGCAGACCCAGATGCTCTTTCGGCGTCACGTAGCACAGCATCGCCGTACCGTACCAGCCGATCTGCGCGGCACCGATACCGGAGGTGATGTGGTCGTAGCCGGGAGCGATGTCAGTGGTCAAAGGTCCGAGGGTGTAGAACGGCGCTTCATGGCACTGCTCGAGTTGCAGGTCCATGTTTTCCTTGATCAGCTGCATAGGTACATGGCCCGGACCTTCGATCATTACCTGCACATCATGCTTCCAGGCGATTTGCGTGAGTTCTCCAAGGGTTTTCAATTCTCCGAGCTGCGCTTCATCGTTGGCATCATAGATAGAACCAGGACGCAGGCCATCGCCGAGCGAGAACGAGACGTCATAGGCTTTCATGATTTCGCAGATCTCTTCGAAATGCGTGTACAGGAAAGACTCTTCATGGTGCGCGAGGCACCACTTGGCCATGATGGAGCCGCCGCGCGAAACAATGCCGGTCATGCGCTTGGCAGTCATCGGTACATAGCGCAACAAGACACCGGCGTGGATGGTGAAGTAATCGACGCCCTGCTCGGCTTGTTCAATGAGTGTGTCGCGGAAAATTTCCCAGGTCAGGTCTTCGGCCTTGCCATTAACCTTTTCGAGTGCCTGATAAATTGGCACGGTGCCGATAGGGACCGGTGAATTGCGGATGATCCATTCGCGGGTTTCGTGAATGTGCTTGCCGGTGGAGAGATCCATCACGGTGTCGCCGCCCCAGCGAATTGACCAGGTCATTTTTTCGACTTCTTCACCAATGGACGACGTCACGGCAGAGTTGCCGATGTTGGCGTTGATTTTCACGAGGAAGTTGCGGCCAATGATCATAGGCTCGACTTCAGGGTGATTGATATTCATCGGAATCACAGCGCGGCCGCGAGCGACTTCGCTGCGCACGAATTCCGGCGTGATCTCGGCCGGAATCGATGCACCGAAAGATTGCCCCGGATGCTGGCGTCCCATCAGGTCGGCCAGCTTCTGGCCGTTCGGGCCGGAAGCTCTCAGGCTTTCTATGTATTCCTTGCGATTGAGGTTCTCGCGAATGGCGATATATTCCATCTCCGGCGTGATGATGCCGGCACGCGCGTAATGCATTTGTGACACGTTCTTGCCAGCCTTGGCGCGGCGCGGTTTGCGCAGCAGATTGAAACGCAGCTCGGCCAGCTTGGCATCATTCAGGCGCTCGACGCCGTAGTCGGAAGAAGGTCCAGCCAGCTCTTCGGTATCATTGCGCTCGGCGATCCAGCCGGCGCGCATAGCTGCCAGGCCGGAGCGTATGTCGATCTTGACCGCAGGGTCGGTGTAAGGGCCCGAAGTATCATAGATATAGACCGGTGGATTTTTTTCGAAACCGAAGGAAGCCGGTGTATCGCTCTGGCTGACTTCGCGCATCGGCACCTGAATGTCCGGGCGCGAGCCCTGAATGTAGATCTTGCGGGAATTCGGCAAGGGCTGGACAGCAGCTTCATCCACCGTAGCGGTGGCGGCGAGGAATTGCGGATTGGCGTTCATAGTCTTCCTTGACTCAAAAAAGCGCGGAAAGCATGGAACGCAATGGGCGATTCCTACGTGCTTCCCTACGCTGGCATTATCCAGATCAGGTTGGGAGGACTGCTATTACCAAAAATTTTTTCGGCATCCTTAGCAGAACTCCACTGAGGGTATTTCTCACCCGCCGATTAACCAGCGGGACCCCTAGCGATTAGCTGCGTATGACGCAGCTGAGCGATTATAGCGCCTGTGGCGATCAGATGTGACAAGACCCGGATCAATCCGGGTCTTGTCTTGTTGTAATCGGGATCATTGTTAGGCTAATTTTTCGCGCCGTTCTGCAAAGGGGCTGGACGATGGCGATCGACAACGCGCGCATCCATGAAAATCTTATGTTTTTGACTAATGGAATTACCGGTCAGATCAAGGAACTGCAATGTTTTATTGTTTGCGAGTGCTACGAGCAATTCGTCCGCAGCTTTATCGCGTAAGCCACAAAATGACAGATTGAGTCGGGTCAGTTTTGTGTTCCTCACTAACGCTTTTTTAAACGCCCGTATGCCACCGATGATCATTCGATCGGCGTTTGGCAAATTGCAAAGCGGGTTTCTGGACAAGTCCAGTCGCTCGAGTACGGGATCTTGTTGCAATGCCCTGGCAAACGTCACCAATCGCCGGGGACCTATGCCATTCCCCCTGAGTCCAAGGAATTCTAGCGTCGGACTGTCAACCAAAATAGTTGAAAGGCCCTTGACGAATTTGGCAAAAAAATTTTCAGTCCCGGCCTCAGCCTTGCGCCCCGCGCAGACCGTGTCCTGCATGCTAAGGCAGTTAAGATTCAGCGAGCGCAGACCTGGCAGGGCTTTGCTCAGAGCGGCAAGCTGCTTGACTAGCGGATAGACCACCGTACGCAAAGGCTGGTCACAACAAATTAGATCGAATGCCGGCATAACATCGGTAGCCAAGACGACGCGCTCGAACTCCTTGTTGAGCATCGTAACCAGCAACGGGCCTTCTTTATCTTGCTTGAGTTTGTCCCATTTTTCTGCGTTCAATAACGAATAAGCGTTACTTTGCATGAGTGTACTGAAGCGGTAATTCGAGAGATCAATTCGTAGCCATTTGTTGCTGCCTGCCGAAAGCATTCCTAAGGTAATGGCAGCGCGCAGGCCTTTTTGATTCGGCAAAGATTTCCAATTGTAGGACAAGTCTATGTAAGAGTGCCTATGGGTGGCCACCAGCTGCGCAATCCTTCGCCGGGCTTTCTGCTTGCGATTTTTATCACCATCCTCGAAACGAATGCATTCAGGAACAGCAAAGCGCGTGCCGCACAGACTGGCCGCTTCAAATCCTTTTTCATTCATGATCTGCATTGCATCGAAATAACTCTGTCGGCTCAAACAAGCAAACTTGCGCAATTTAATTGCCTGCACCTGCGGCGAAAAGCGCGCATTCGCGATAAAAAAACGCAGCAGATAATGACGGTGTTCCGTCAACAAGCTTTGCCATCCGGTCAGCGCATCCGGCACAAGCTTACGGCGCAGCGTTGGCGCTCGCATAAGGACCGGGCTGCTTACTGGCGCTGATTCATCGAATGATGAGCTCGCTCCAACTATGCTGGAACTGTCACTCACCGAATCTGCGCTGGAAACGACTGGCACTGGAAAATCGATGCTTCCAGAGGGATTGCTAGGAAGGCGCGGCTTTCGAATGTTGTTGGACATTGTCGTAATTCCTTGGATGGGGTCAGGTCTTGCAATAACACATTTGCAAGCTCTTATCCGCTGACCCATAACCGTGTTTTTCAAATGTGTTATTGCAAGACCTGACCCCACCTACCCAGTGCGGATGCGCCGGCACCGTGCCCGAATAATGCAGATAGATCCTTCTGACAGGTGAACTGTAGCCATGAATCAATCTGTTTCCCTGAGTGATCATGTTGGCGAAAGCTACTGTGTTGTCAGCCAGCCTCAAAACTGCGCTGGCAGATGTCGGTCTGCCAAGCGCTTCCGGAAGCGGTCCCAGCGACTTGAACGCTTTATAATGCTGGCTTTAGAAAAACAACCCGATCATCGTCGAGAAACCATGGAACTAGCCAAGTCATTCGAGCCCGCAGAAATTGAAAAAAACTGGCGCACCACGTGGGAAGCGCGCGGTTATTACACCGCCACCCTGGACGCTGGCAAACCCGCCTTCAGCATCCAGCTGCCACCGCCGAATGTGACGGGCACGCTGCATATGGGCCATGCGTTCAACCAGACGATCATGGACGGCCTGACCCGTTATTACCGCATGCGCGGCCATAACACTGCCTGGATACCGGGCACCGACCACGCCGGCATTGCGACGCAGATCGTCGTCGAACGCCAGCTCGATGCACAAAATATTTCGCGCCATGACCTCGGCCGTGAAAAATTCCTGGAAAAAGTCTGGGAATGGAAGGAAAAATCCGGCTCGACCATCACTGGCCAGATGCGCCGCATGGGTGCGTCCACCGACTGGAGCCGCGAATACTTCACGATGGACGACAAGATGTCGACCGCCGTCACCGAAGTCTTCGTGCGACTCGTTGAGCAAGGCCTGATCTACCGCGGCAAGCGGCTGGTCAACTGGGATCCGGTGCTGGGGACCGCGGTGTCGGATCTGGAAGTGGTGTCGGAAGAAGAAGACGGCAGCATGTGGCATATCCGCTATCCCTTAGTCGATGGCAGCGGCTTCATAACCGTAGCCACTACCCGTCCCGAGACTTTGCTGGGTGACGTGGCCGTTGCGGTTGACCCGACCGATGAACGTTATGCGCATCTGGTTGGGCAAATGCTCAAGCTGCCGCTGACAGACCGCACCATTCCGGTCATTGCCGACAGCTACGTCGACAAAGCCTTCGGTACGGGCTGCGTGAAGATCACGCCTGCGCATGACTTCAACGACTATGCAGTTGGCCAACGTCATCAGCTCGGTCTGATCAGCATTTTGACGCTGGACGCGAAGATTAACGAGAATGCGCCTGCCGTGTATCAAGGCATGGACCGCTTCGCGGCCCGCAAACAAATCGTTGCCGATCTTGATGCACAAGGTCTGCTGGAACTGGTTAAACCACACAAGCTGATGGTGCCGCGTGGCGACCGTACCGGCGTCGTCATTGAGCCTATGCTCACCGACCAATGGTTCGTGGCGATGAGCAAGCCGGCGCCGGAAGGCACGCACTTCCCCGGCAAGTCGATTGCCGAAGTCGCGCTCGACAAAGTCGCGCAGGGTGAAATTAAGTTCGTGCCGGAAAACTGGAGCACAACTTATAACCAGTGGCTTAACAATATTCAGGACTGGTGCATTTCACGCCAACTGTGGTGGGGCCATCAGATCCCGGCATGGTATGGCGAAGACGGTACCTATTACGTGGCGCGCAACGAAGCCGAAGCCAGAGCCAAGGCCGCTGCGGCCGGTTACACCGGCGCACTGACACACGACGAAGATGTGCTCGATACCTGGTTCTCGTCGGCGCTGGTTCCATTCTCGACTTTGGGCTGGCCGCAAGAGACACCGGACTACAAGATGTTCCTGCCGTCGACGGTGCTGGTCACAGGTTTCGACATTATTTTCTTCTGGGTCGCGCGCATGGTGATGATGACTTGCCATTTCACCGGCAAGGTGCCGTTCGAAACGGTGTATGTGCACGGCCTGGTACGCGACGCCAGTGGCCAGAAAATGTCCAAATCCAAGGGCAACACGCTGGATCCGATTGATTTGATCGACGGCATTACCGTTGACGCGTTGGTAGCCAAGCGCACCGCCGGCCTGATGAACCCCAAGCAGGCAGCCAGCATTGAAAAAGCCACCCGCAAGGAATTCGCCAATGGCATTGCCGCCTATGGCACCGATGCCTTGCGCTTTACGATGGCCAGTTACGCGTCGCTCGGCCGCAATATCAATTTCGATCTGGGTCGCTGCGAAGGCTATCGCAACTTCTGCAACAAGCTGTGGAATGCAACGCGCTTTGTGCTGATGAATACGGAAGGTCAGGATTGCGGCCTGAAAGAGCATACAAAAGAAGAATGCGCGACCAGTGGCTATCTGGATTTCTCGCAGGCTGACCGCTGGATCGTGTCACTCTTGCAGCGCACCGAAGCCGAAGTCGAGAAAGGCTTTGCTGATTACCGTTTCGACAATATCGCGTCAGCTATTTATAAATTCATCTGGGATGAATATTGCGATTGGTATCTCGAAGTCGCAAAAGTACAAATTCAGCACGGCACCGAAGCGCAGCAACGCGCGACCCGCAGAACCCTGTTGCGGGTACTGGAGACGGTCCTGCGGCTCGCGCACCCAGTGATTCCATTCATCACCGAAGAACTGTGGCAAACGGTTGCGCCGCTGTCGGGCCGCAAGCTCAATCCGGCTGGCGATTCGATCATGATGCAAGCCTACCCGCTGCCGAACTTGCCAAAAATTGACGAGCACGCTGAAGCGTGGATGCATGAACTGAAATCGCTGACCGACGCTTGCCGCAACCTGCGCGGCGAAATGCAGTTGTCGCCGGCGCTGAAGGTGCCGCTCATCCTGGAGGGCAAGGACAACGCGCGCCTGACCAGCTTTGCACCTTACTTGCTGGCTTTGGGTAAACTCTCCGAGGTGCAGGTCGTGGATGCGCTGCCGGAGTCGCCAGCGCCGGTGTCGGTGTCGGGCGAGACGCGGCTAATGCTGAAAGTCGAAATCGACGTAGCCGCAGAACGTGCGCGTCTGGCAAAAGAAATTGCCCGCCTCGAAGGTGAGATCGCCAAGGTGCATGCGAAACTCGATAACGAAAGTTTTGTTGCGCGTGCCCCCGCTCAGGTGGTCGCGCAGGAAAAAGAAAGGCTGGCCAGTTTTTCAGCCACGGTAGCGAAGTTGAAGGAGCAGTTGGTCAAGTTGGGTTAACCCTATTAGGAGACAAGCAGTGATAAAAAAAATAGCATTGGCAATCGCACTCGCAACAAGTTTCGTATCAGTGGCTTCAGCGGCAGACAGCATGTCGCCAGTTGGACTGTGGAAGACGATAGATGACAAGACCGGCAAACCGAAATCGCTGGTCAGGATTGCGGACGTCGGTGGTGAGTTGCGCGGCACAGTGGAAAAATTATTCCGCGAAGCTTCTGAAGACCCGAATCCGAAGTGCGACAAATGCACGGATGAGAGGAAAGACAAACCTGTCATTGGCATGACCATCATCACCGGCATGAAAGCCGATGGCG
>JAOAUN010000026.1 GCA_030157545.1 Burkholderiaceae bacterium | reverse complement strand
TTTTTCAGGCCGCGCATGGCGGCACGCTGCTGCTCGACGAAGTGGCGGATTTGCCTCTGAACATGCAGGTCAAGTTGTTACGGGCAATTCAGGAGCGGCGTGTACGCAAGCTGGGTGCGAGTGGCGAAGACAAGGTTGATGTGCGCATCATCAGCGCGACCCATCAGGATCTGGCGCACAGTGTGCAACTGGGCAGGTTCCGGCAGGATCTGTATTACCGGTTAAATGTGATTGCCTTGCATTTGCCGCCGCTGCGAACTCGCCGTGAAGATATTCCTGCGCTGGTTGAGGCTATGCTGTTGCGGCTGGCCGCGCCGGCTGCGCCACCGGTGCTGAGTCAGGCAGCGGTGGCCGCCCTATGTAATTATGATTTTCCGGGAAATGTGCGAGAACTGGAAAACATACTCGAGCGCGCGCTGGCTTTTGCCGATGGCTTTACCATTGACGCGGCTGATCTTGATTTCGAGCTGCGCTTGCCTGATCCTTCGCGCACTCAGTCGCCCGTAGCTGCGCCGCCAGTGCCGCTACCGACAACTTTACCTTTATCGCTGCCGGCATATCTGCAAGGCATAGAACGCGCGCTGATTTGCCAGGCCTTGCAGCAAAGTCGCTTCAATCGCACGCGCGCTGCTTCCCTACTTGGGATAAGCTTTCGGCAATTGCGCTATCGCATAAAAAGGTTGGCAATTCATGAATCCGATTAACGAATTATTTCCCGCTTCATTTTCAATAAGCGCGGACGGTTGGTGTAATGACATATCGCGTGCGCCATGCACGAATTTTGATGCGCGTCCGCTCGACGCCGTCATCAGCCTGCTAGTCATTCATAACATCAGCCTGCCACCGGGCCAGTTTGGCGGCGAACATATAGAAGCATTATTTGCCAACAAGCTTGATTACGCTGCCGATCCCTACTTCGAACAGTTGCGCGATTTGAAAGTCTCTGCGCATTTTCTGGTGCGGCGTACGGGTCGCGCGTTGCAATTTGTGGCAACTACGGAGCGTGCATGGCATGCGGGCGTTTCGCATTTTGACGGACGTGAGCGCTGCAATGATTTCTCGATTGGCATCGAACTCGAAGGCAGCGATGACCAGACTTTCACCGATGCGCAATACCAAACACTGGTTAATCTGACGACTGCACTGGCATCCCGCCATCCGCTGTCGCATGTCGCCGGCCACGAACATATTGCGCCCGGCCGCAAGACCGACCCCGGCCCGTTCTTCGATTGGCAACGCTATCAGGCCGAATTCGATGCGCTCGAAAAAAAATCTGTTTCACGCTTGAAAAGCAAGCGATCTTTATACTTTCCGGTTTGAAAAAGCGGTTGCAAGATTCGACTCCGAGCACTAGAATTAGTGTTCGTTGTAGCCGAATAGACTATATCTAGTGGCTGTGATGAATGTCGATTACCAATTGAACTGTCCAGGTCTGTAAGTAGATATTCAACCGGATGCAGTAGCATCCGGCGTATGCGGGGCTTGGTCAGGGCCCATCAGTAGTGCCGAATTGCTTCAGTTCGCATCCATGCAATGCCGCATGCGATGCGCCAGCTGAAAAACAAAAAATATAAAAAAATGCGCGGTACATGCCGCGCATTCAAGTTCATAAAAACGAATCAGCAAATAGTGCTGGAAATTCTATTTCAGGAGGCGCAGTGCAAACAAGCCAAGAAACTTCAGTCAAATCCACCGGTGATTTCGGTGGCGCCCCCACCATGTCCAATGCCAATACTTCCGTGCTGAGCACGGCAGCCACGATCGGCGACTACAAAGTCATTCGCCGCAATGGCGCCGTTGTCGGTTTCGAGCCGTCGAAAGTCTCGATCGCGATGACCAAGGCCTTCCTGGCAGTCAACGGTGGTCAGGGTGCTGCTTCGGCGCGCGTGCGCGAACTCGTTGAGCAGCTCACGGCAGCAGTCGTGTCGGCGCTGGTACGTCGCCAGCCTGCCGGCGGTACTTTTCATATTGAAGACGTACAAGACCAGGTAGAGCTGTCGCTGATGCGCTCGGGCGAGCATGATGTCGCGCGTGCTTACGTGCTGTACCGCGCCAAGCGCATGGAAGAGCGCGCGCAGATTCAGTCGTCCAAGCCGGCAGCGGAGGCTGTTGCGATCAACGTGATCGTCGATGGCCGGTCTATGCCACTCGACATGAACAAGCTGCGGGCGATGATTACCTCCGCTTGCATCGACCTTGAAAAGCATGTCGATGCCGACGCGATTCTGGGCGAGACCCTGCGCAATCTGTACGATGGCGTGCCTGTCGAAGAGCTCTACAAATCCGCCATTCTGGCTGCGCGTGCGCTGATGGAAAAAGATCCCGCCTACAGCACGGTGACGGCACGTTTGCTGATGCACACTATCCGTAAAGAAGTCTTCGGGCAGGAAGTTGCGCAAGCTGACGCGCACGCGCATTACCTCGAGTATTTCCCGAAATTCATCAAGAAGGGCATTGATGCCGAGCTGCTCGACGCCAAGCTCGCGCAGTTCGACTTGAAAAAACTGGCCGAAGCACTGGTTCCTGAGCGTGACCTGCAGTTCGGTTATCTTGGTTTGCAGACTCTCTATGACCGCTACTTCCTGCACATCCGTGGTGCCCGTATCGAAATGCCGCAGGCTTTCTACATGCGTGTGGCAATGGGCTTGTCATTGAACGAGATCGATCGCGAAGCGCGTGCCATCGAGTTCTACCATCTGCTGTCTAGCTTTGATTTCATGAGCTCGACGCCAACCCTGTTCAACTCCGGCACTTTGCGCTCGCAATTGTCTTCATGCTATCTGACGACTGTTGGCGATGATCTCGAAGGCATTTATGACGCCATCAAGGAAAACGCGCTGCTGGCAAAATATGCAGGTGGCCTCGGTAATGACTGGACGCCAGTGCGTGCGCTCGGCGCCCACATCAAGGGCA
>JAOAUN010000025.1 GCA_030157545.1 Burkholderiaceae bacterium | reverse complement strand
AGTCCAGCGGCTTCAAATCGCTGCAGGAAAACCAGCGCGTGCAGTTCGACGTGACGACTGGCCCAAAAGGCAAGCAGGCTTCGAACATCCAGCCGCTGTAAGCTTTTACCGGTTCTAAGAAATCCCTGCTTCGGCAGGGATTTTTTTTGCCTGCTACTTTGAGGTGGCAAAATTACGCAGCAGCCGCAAGTCGGTGTCGATGACGTCTGGCGATAAGCCAGCTGCGAAAGCCGGTTACCAGCGCGGCCTCTTAGCTTTGCTCCAGTAGTCAGGCTGCGCGAATGCCCGCCTGAGAAAGTCAACAAACGCGCGTATCCGCAATGGCAAATGCTGGCGTTGTGCGAAAATCGCATAAATGTCATTGCCGGGAGCTGCATAGTCATCCAGAACCGTGACCAATTGTCCTGACTCGATCTCGGTACCCACTTCCCACATGGATCGCCAAGCCAGACCGCGGCTTTCGAGTGCCCAGTCATACAAGACCGCGCCATCATTGCAGACCATATTTCCTTGCACTTTAAGCGTGACGTTCTTGCCGTTCTGGCGGAAAGTCCAGCCGCGCTGGCTGCCCTGACTGGAAATGGCCAGGCAGTTATGACGCGACAGCTCATCGAGCGAAACCGGGCGACCATGTTTTTTCAGATAATCGGGCGTGGCGACAACGACGCGCTTGTTATCAACGAGCTTAACGCCGATCAGGTTCGAATCCGACAAATCGGCAATCCTGATCGCGACGTCAACGCCTTCACCGATCAGGTCGACGATGCGGTCATTCAGGTTCAGCGTGAGTGTTACATCCTGATGCTCCGCCAGAAAGGACGGAATCAGGCTCGCGACATGTTGCCGGCCAAAGCCGGCCGGCGCAGAGACATTTAAATGGCCACTAGGACGCGCACTACGCTCCGACACCTGCAACTCGGCGTTTTCAAGATCCAGCAGAATGCGCTGACAATTCTCCAGAAAAGCTTCGCCTTCGTTCGTCAGCGCGATTTTGCGTGTGGTGCGCTGCAAGAGCTTGACACCCAGCCTTGCTTCCAGCGCGTCGAGGCGACGTCCTATCATGGCCGGTGCGATGCCTTCGGCGCGAGCTGCTGCTGAAAGGCTGCCTTTGGCCACAACATCAACGAAGGTAGAAATTTGCTTGAACTGATCCATAGCGCTAGTGCTTGTGACAAAAACGAAATGATAAAACGATTTGATGCGACTTTATGATTATTTCACTCGCAAATGGAGTGGCTGCTACTATGTCAACTCAGCAAACAATGCCGACAAACGAACAGGACTAATATGAACGCTGCAGCCAAATCCAACTCCCGCCGTCGCTTTATCTTGGGTGGTGCCGGTATTGCCGGCGCTCTGGTCGTTGGCTGGGGCATGCTTGCGCCGCGCCAGCGGCTCTATCCAACGTCGACCATGCAGTCAGCCAGTGGCACGATTGCATTGAATGGATGGGTCATGGTCGCAAGCAGCGGTCGTGTCACTGTGGCGCTGGCAAAAAATGAAATGGGACAGGGCGTCTTTACCAGTCTGCCTGTGCTGGTGGCAGAAGAACTCGACATCCCGCTGCACATGGTCGATATCGCGCAGGCTCCGATTGACAAGATTTATGGCGACATCAGCATGCTCGCCGATGGCCTGCCGTTTCATCCGGATGAACGCGGCGCACTCAAGCGCACCGCGCAATGGCTGTCCAAAAAGGTCTCGCGTGAATTCGGGATCATGGTCACTGGTGGTTCGTCCAGTATCAAGGACAGCTGGCTGACGATGCGTGAAGCAGGTGCTGCTGCACGGGCAATGTTGCTGGCTTCAGCTGCCGATGAATGGAAAGTACCCTTGGAAGAGTGCAGTACCGATCAAGGTTTTGTGGTGCATGGCAGCGGCAAGCGCGCCAGTTATGGCGAACTGGCTGTCAGGGCAGCAACGCTGAAGCCGGCCGGCTTTGTATTGAAAGACCCTGCAGAATTCAAGCTGATCGGTCATACGGCGATGCGGCGCGACAGCCCTGCCAAGGTCAACGGCAGCGCACAATTCGGCATGGATGTAAGACCCGACGGCATGCTCTATGCCGCGGTCAAAATGAGCCCGGTTTTCGGCGGTAGCCTGTCGTCTTTTGATCAGGCCGCAGTCGCAGGCTTGCCCGGCGTGTTGCATGTGGTGCCCGTTGCGAGTAACCGCGCCGGCACGCCGGCTAGTGTGGCCGTCATCGCGAAAAGCTGGTGGCAGGCGCAAAAGGCAGTGGCAAAGTTGCCGGTGGTATGGGAAGCGGGCAAGCACACAAAACTTTCGAGTGCAAGCATCGCAGAACAATTAAAAACCAGCATTGAGCAAGAATCCGGCTTTACTTACTACAAGACCGGTGACATTGATCAGGGCGCAGCTGCTGCACAAACACTGCAAGCCGAATACAGCGCTCCTTTCCTCGCGCATGCGGCACTCGAACCGATCAACTGCACTGCGCAACTGAAAGACGGCAAGCTCACGCTGTGGGTGCCGACGCAGGTGCCGTCCATCGCCGTGACGTCTGCTGCAAAGGCGGCTGGTATTGACGAAGACCATGTTACGGTGCACACAACTTATCTGGGGGGCGGCTTTGGCCGCCGGCTGGAAACCGATATGGTGATGCAGGCAGTAGCCATAGCTCGTGCGGCTCAAGGCGCACCCGTGCAATTGATCTGGCGGCGTGAAGACGATACCGCCCATGACTTTTACCGTCCGGCCTCACTGGCACGCTTTAACGCCACGCTCGACGCCAGCGGCAAAGTGCAAACTTACCAAAGCAAATCAGCGTCCGGTGCACCCGGACAGGAGATGTTGGCGCGTGCTTTTGGTCTACCCAAATCCGGCCCTGACAAAACAAGCATTGAAGGTTTGTTCGACCTTTGCTATGAATTTCCAAACCAGAAGATGGCGCATGTGATTGTGGATACAGGTGTGCCTATAGGTTCATGGCGCTCGGTAGGCCATTCGCACAATGCGTTTTTCAAAGAGAGTTTTATCGACGAGATCGCGCACGCGGCAAAGATTGACCCTGTCGACATGCGGCGCAGCCTTTTGCAAAACCATCCGCGCCATCTGGCAGTGCTGAATGCGGCAGTAGAAAAAGCCGGCAAGCCGGCAGCTAATCGCGCGCATGGTGTCGCGCTGCATCAGTCTTTTGGCAGCATTGTCGCTGAAGTCGCTGAAGTCTCGATAGAGGACGGGCAAATACGCGTGCACAAAGTGACGTGCGCGGTTGATTGCGGCATCGTGGTCAATCCGGACGGGGTCAGGCAGCAGATTGAGTCGGCTGTCATCTATGGCCTGTCTGCTGCGCTGTACGGCGAGATTACGATTCGGGACGGTCAGGTCATGCAGCGCAATTTTCATGACTATCCGATGATCCGGATGAATCAGTCGCCCTTGATTGAAACCGTACTGATTCAGAACGCAGAGCCGCCTGAAGGGGTGGGCGAGCCGGGCTTGCCGCCGATTGCGCCGGCAGTGGCCAACGCGGTTTTTGCACTGACAGGCAAGCGCTTGCGCAGCCTGCCCTTGCGTTTAGCGTAGCTTAGAACGAGCCGACGAAGTCGCGCTTGCCGAGCTCCACGCCGCTGCTGCGCAGGATGGCGTAAGCGGTCGTTACATGGAACACGATTTGCGGCATTGCATAGTGCAGCAAATAAGGCATGCCCTTGAATTCCCGCGTGTTGGTGCCGAAACTGAAAGTGATGTCACGATCTTCGGTGCCGTTGAGTTGTTCGGGCTTGATGGTCGCCACAAAATCCAGCGTCTTGCGAATGCGCTGTTGCAGGTCGGCCAGCGTCACTTCGTTGTCCTCGAACTTCGGAGCTTCGACAGCAGCCAGCCGCGCGCACAGGCCCTTGGAAAAATCGCAGGCGATCTGCACTTGTTTGGCCAGCGGCAGCATGTCAGGAAACAGGCGCGACTGCACCAGCACTTCAGGGTTGATGTTGCGCGCAACAGCGTGCGCTTCGGCTTTGGCCAGAATAGCGGACAGGCTGCCCAGCATCTGATTCACAACGGGCACCGAAGCGTCGAACATGGAAATGGTCATCATTAATCTTTCAAGAAGCTAGGTCGGCCAGACGCGCACGCAGATTGCATTCGCGCTGCCACTGCTGGCGTTCGGGGGTGCTGCCGGCTTCACGCATCAGCTCGGCATCGGGTCTTTCAAGCTGTGCCTGCAGCAAGCGCGCCACCTGGCGCGGCTCGGGCAGCATGGTGCCATAAAAAGCGACGGTGTCACCGCGCTGCATCAGGATGGTCGGAAAATTTTCCACATCGAGGTCGCCGACCAGATCGGCCTGGTCTTCGATATCAATCCATAAAAACAATTGGTCCGGATGCTGCGCCGCCACCGCATCAAAGCCGGCGCGGTACTGTTTGCAGACATCGCACCATGCCGCACACAGACAGGCGACGACCCATTTATCAGCGGCGAGGGCAGCCGCAAGCTGCGGGAAATTGGCAGGGGTAAGGAAGAGACTGGACATGCGACTATTTTACCGTAGCGCATATCTGCACCGGAAGTAGATGCAAGCGGCAGTCATCACGGTAAAATAACGAACATGGCTTACATTCTCGCCCTTGAAACATCGACCGAACATGCGTCCGTTGCTTTACTGCGCGGCCAGCAGCTCAGCACGCGTGATTCAGCCGGTGTGCAGGTGCATTCCCAGACGGTGCTGGCGCTGCTGCAGGACTTGCTGCTGGAAGCAGACATCACGCTGGCGCAATGCGATGCGCTGGCTTTCGGCGCCGGCCCCGGCTCGTTTACCGGTGTGCGTACCGCATGTGGGCTTGCCCAAGGTCTGGCTTTTGGCGCCAATGTGCCGGTAGTGCCGGTAGTCAGCCTGCTTGCAATGGCAGAGGCTGCACACGCTGCCGGAGCGGGCACCGACATTGTTGCTGTGCTTGATGCCCGCATGGGAGAGGTTTACTGGGCGCAGTATCGTTATCTGGATGAATGGCATACCGTCTCTGCACCACAATTATCGAAAGCAGCTGATGTCAAACCGCATGGCAAGGTGGCCGTATGTGGCAACGGCCTGACTGCTTATGCGGAAGAATTCATCCACCTTGGCAATGCAAAACTGTATGCGGATGTGATGCCGCATGCGGAACATGTCGCACGTTTGGCAGCGACCGCTGTCAGGAACGGCGAGATAGTGCATGCACGAGATGCGCAGCCTCTGTATTTGCGCAATAAGGTTGCACTGACCGTCAAGGAAAGACAGGCAGGAGTGCGGCCTTGAGTACCGGACTGCAAACCATCAAAGACACAAGTGCTGCCGAATGTGTTGGCCAATCACGCATCAACAGAGAAATGCGTTTTGCAATGATGCGCGCGTCCGACATCGAACAGGTCGCCGCTATTGAGGCAGATGCTTTTCCTTTTCCCTGGACTCGCGGTAATTTCCTTGACTCACTGGCCAGCGCTTATCCGGCCTGGGTCATGCGCTCTCATGATGGCAGGCTGGCAGGCTATTTTTTACTGATGAATGCAGTCGATGAACTGCATATTCTCAACATCACTGTACGACCAGATTTACAGGGAACAGGTCTGGGGCGCATGCTGCTCAACAAAATAACGGAACTGGCGCGCGAAGCAGGCATGAAGTCCGTGCTGCTTGAAGTGCGGCCGTCTAACCAACGGGCGCTGCACGTCTATCTGCATGTTGGATTTGAGCAGATTGGCATACGTAAAAATTATTATCCGGCCGGCGCTTCTGCACGGGAAGACGCCATTGTCATGCGCCTGCTGCTTTCCGATTGAAATCATGAATGCCTCGTCACAAAAGCTGGTCAAGCTCGAACAGATGGGACTGGGACCGGTCTGGCACCGCCGTGGCAGTCAGGCTGAACAGCACGCTGATGACAATACTAATGGCGACTTGCCAAGCGAAACATTCCGGACCGTTGCCATCTCAAACGACGCAATCGCGCAAATGGATTGGGATGCACTTAATGACGCAATCACGCATTGCACGCGCTGCCGCTTGTGCGAGACCAGGACGCAGGCGGTACCGGGCGCTGGTACAACTGATGCGACTGTTGCAGCATGGTTATTCGTCGGTGAAGGGCCGGGTCACAATGAGGACTTGCAAGGTGAGCCTTTCGTAGGAGCGGCCGGCAAGCTGCTCGACAATATGCTGCAGGCAATCGGTCTGGAACGCGGCAAACAAACGTTTATTGCCAACACCGTCAAATGTCGTCCGGTTGATCAAGCTGGTCATGATCGTCCGCCGGCTGCCGACGAAGTCGCTGCGTGCCGGCCTTATCTGGAACGCCAGATAGCACTAATCAAACCCGCTGTCATCGTCGCGCTCGGCAAGGTTGCAGCAAGCTCTTTGCTGGAACTGGATGCCGACACACCATTGGGCAGTTTGCGCGGCACACTGCATCAGCATGGCAGCATTCCTGTCGTTGTCACTTATCACCCGGCGTACTTGCTGCGCAAGCCAGCAGAAAAGGCCAAGAGCTGGGCTGATCTTTGCCTTGCATTGGCAAAGGTCAAGAGCACCAGTAATGACCGCTGAAGCTGCTGCCGCTGCTGCTTCAGCCGTTTCCGTGGCTAGCTATCAATCTGCATTTCACCAGCGCTGGCACGCGCTGCATGATCCGCATGTCAGATCACTGGCATGGTTACTGGAAGCACCGGATTTGCTCGATCCTGCTGCATCGCGCTGGCAAGGAAAAATAGCCAGCCTGCCGGCGGCCGCCGCTACCGATGCATTACCTTGGTTGCAGCGGCTCGACGCTGCGCCGCAAGCGCTGCATGAATTCCTTGGCATACACCGCTTCACTCGATTGGGCCGCTATGCTGAAAAGCTGCTTGCCTGGTATTTTCAGGAACAAGCTTGCCTGTTTGCGCATGGCGTGCAGGTACAGGCTGGCAAAGACGAAACCATCGGTGAATTCGATTTTTTGCTTTGGCAAGGTGATGCACTGGTGCATTGGGAATTCGCGACCAAGTTTTATCTGCTGCACGCAAGCTTGCCGGGTCAGCCTGCGCTGCAATCTGCCGATTATTTTGTCGGGCCAAATCTGGCTGATACGCTTGGGGCAAAAATGCGCAAGATTTTGCAGCGTCAGTTGGCGCTTGGTCAGCATCCGGCTGCGCAGCCACATCTGCCGCAAGCGCTGGCTACGGCGCAAGCGCTCATTCGGGGCTGGCTATTTTATCGTCGCGATGAATCATTGCCTTCGAATGAGCTCGGCATTTCAGCGCAACACTGTCGCGGCTGGTGGTGCAGCCTGCAAGAACTGGATGCGCATGTCGATACAGATTACTGCGTGATCTTGCCCAGGCTATCGTGGCTTGCTCCGGCACGCTTGCTCAAAAGCGAAGGCATGACACGCGCAGTTTTGCAAACACAGCTGAACCAGCAGTTCGCTGTCGATGCGATGCCGGTTATGGTCGCCAGTCTGACTTTGCAGGATGGCTGGCTGCTGGAAACGGATCGCGGATTTGTGGTGCCGGATGACTGGCAGGGCAGGGCTGAAAAAAAATTGCAGCGAGCGACAGCGGCTTGATGGGGTTGTCAGGTGCCGACGTGCTTTTGCTCGCCGATCAAGTGCATGGAATCATATTCACGCTGATTGGCTGCGTGCTTTTTCATGATCAGCCACATGGTGCCGGCGACGAACAGGCCGAATGTCACGATGACGATATAGACGCTCAAATCCAGCTTTACCATCAACGCATACAGACCCAGCATCAGCAGAATAGATAAATTCTCGCTGAAATTCTGTACCGCAATCGAGTGGCCTGCACTCATCAGAACATGGCCGCGATGCTGCAGCAAAGCATTCATCGGCACGACAAAATAACCCGACAAAGCCCCAATCAATACCAGCAACGGATACGCGAGCCAGACTGAATGCGCCATGGTCATCAGGATAACAACCAGTCCCATGAGGAAGCCCAGCGGCATCACTGTCAATGATTTTTTCAAAGGCACCATTCGTGCAGCGGACATTGCGCCGAAGGCGACGCCAACTGCCACTACGCCCTGCAGAACAGCTGCTTTGTCGAGCGGCATATCGAGTGCCTTCTCGGCCCATTTCAAGACGATGAATTGCAAGGTCGCGCCAGCCCCCCAGAACAGCGAGGTCACAGCAAGCGAAATCTGGCCGAGACGATCACGCCATAGGGTGACGAAGCAATGCGAGAAATCAAGAATCAGTTTTATCGGGCTGTGTTCCTGATTCGGATAGTGTGCGCCGGTCTCGGGTATTTTCAGATTGAAAAGTGAAGCCAGTATGTAAGCGACCATGATGACGCCAAGCGCAATCTCGATAGGTGCCTCTCCCGGCATGATGATGAAAGGTAGCAGGACTGGCGGCAAGCTCGATGCGAATTGCGGACTGACCAGCGCGCCGCCCAATACGGTGCCAAAAATAATCGACAGGACCGTCAAGCCCTCGATCCAGCCATTTGCGGCAACCAGTTTTTCGGCAGGCAGGAGTTCGGTCAGGATGCCGTATTTGGCAGGCGAGTAGGCTGCAGCGCCAAAGCCGACCATCGCGTAAGCCAATAGCGGATGCACGTGCAGAAACATCATCATGCAGCCGCAGATCTTGACCAGGTTGGTGATGAACATGACCCGCCCCTTGGGGAAGGCATCAGCGAATGCGCCGACGAAACCGGCCAGTACAACGTAGGAGAGGACGAAGAACAGCTTCAGCATCGGCGTCATCCATTCAGGCGCCTGCATTGTTGCCAATAGCGCAATGGAGACGATCAGGAGGGCATTGTCGGCGAGCGAAGAAAAAAACTGCGCTGCCATGATGATGTAGAAACCGCGATTCATGTATGAGCAATGCTAAAGCAGAAGCGGATAGCTTTATACCATGAAATCCGGCTGTGACGTCGAAACAGCTGCGACCGCGCTGCAACGCTCCGGTAAAATGAGCATTATTGAAAAACCTTGAATAGTGCTTTCCGACTCGATGCCCAGACCGCTTGCCGCCATTATTGATCTCGCCGCACTGCAATCCAATCTTGCTCTTGCCCATGCCGCCATGCCGCAGGCAAAAACCTGGGCAGTGGTCAAGGCGAATGCATATGGCCATGGACTTGAATTTGGCATGCAAGGTTTTGCCAACGCAGATGGACTATCGCTGATAGAGCTTGATGCCGCCGTGCGTTTGCGTGAATGGGGCTGGCACAAACCCATTATGCTGCTGGAAGGACTGTTCGAGGCGGCCGATATAGCCATTGCCGATCAATACCGTCTGGAATTGGTGGTCCATAACGAGCAGCAGATCGCGATGCTGGCCAAAGCCATCGTGCACGCGCCATTCAATGTACATCTGAAAATTAACACTGGCATGAACCGGCTCGGGTTTGCGCCGGATCAGGTGCCTGCCATCTATCAACGTCTGCAAACTATGCCGGCCGTCGCCACGATTGCTTTCATGACGCATTTTGCGAATGCGGAAGAGCAGGAGCCCGTCGTAAGCGTTGCGGCCCAACTGGCGCGTTTCAGGGAAGCCACTGCAGGTCTGCAGGGCGTCCTCAGCCTCGCCAATTCCGCCGCCACCTTGTTGCATAAGGAATTGACTGCCGACTGGATAAGACCCGGCGTCATGCTGTATGGCGGGTCACCCGGCGGCGGAAGCGCAGCCAGCTTTGACTTGCAACCGGCAATGACACTGCAAAGCGCCTTGATTGCGATCCAGCTTATTCAAGCAGGTGATGCGGTCGGTTATGGCAGTCAGTTCATTGCCGGTAATTCCATGCGGGTGGGGGTGGTTGCCTGCGGCTATGCCGATGGCTACCCGCGGCATGCGCCTACGGGTACACCGATATTGGTCGACGGCGTTCGCACACGCGTGATCGGCCGTGTGTCGATGGACATGATTACGGTCGACCTCACGCCCGTGCCACAGGCCGATGTAGGTAGCAAGGTCATCCTGTGGGGGACGGGGCTGCCGATTGAAGAAGTGGCGGCAGCGGCCGGCACCATCGGCTATGAATTAATGTGTGCGATAACACCGCGCGTACCACGCGTAACACGCACAGCAGGCTAAGCGCACAACTAAGACTATGGCTAAAGCAAAGACCAATTACACCTGTACCGAATGCGGTGGCATCAGCAATAAATGGGCGGGCCAGTGCCCTGCCTGCAATAGCTGGAACACGCTAGTCGAAACCATCGTCGAGACTGGCGGCAATCGTTATTCGACACAACCGCAAGGCATCGCGCAAGGCTCGCCGGTGATGAGCCTTGCCGATATCGATGCCATCGATGTGCCGCGCTTTGGCACTGGTATCGATGAGTTCGATCGCGTGCTGGGCGGTGGTCTGGTGGCCGGTGGCGTAGTCCTGATTGGTGGTGACCCCGGCATCGGCAAATCCACCTTGCTGCTGCAGGCGCTGGCTAATTTATCGAAGATTAAAAAAGTTTTATATGTCAGCGGTGAAGAATCCGGCGCACAGATTGCGTTGCGCGCACGAAGGCTGGCTGTCGATGCAGCCGGATTGCAGTTGCAGGCAGAAATACAGCTTGAAAAAATTCTGGGCACACTGGCTGATCTGAAGCCGCAGGTTGCTGTTATTGATTCCATACAGACGGTCTACTCTGATGCGCTGACATCGGCGCCGGGCTCAGTCGCACAAGTACGCGAGTGCGCAGCGCAATTGACACGCTTTGCGAAACTGTCCGGCGTGACCATCATCATGGTCGGCCATGTGACCAAAGAGGGCGCATTGGCCGGACCGCGTGTGCTTGAACATATCGTTGACACGGTGCTGTACTTCGAAGGCGATACCCATTCGAGCTTCCGGCTGGTGCGGGCCTTCAAGAACCGTTTTGGCGCTGTCAATGAACTGGGCGTGTTCGCGATGACGGAAAAAGGACTGAAGGGCGTGTCGAATCCGTCCGCGCTTTTTTTATCGCAGCACGATACGCAAGTGCCGGGCTCCTGCGTGATGGTGACGCAGGAAGGCAATCGTCCATTGCTGGTAGAAATTCAGGCGCTGGTCGATGCGTCGCATGTACCGAATGCGCGTCGTTTGTCAGTCGGCCTGGAACAGAACCGGCTCGCGATGCTGCTGGCCGTGCTGCACCGGCATGCGGGCGTTGCCGCTTTCGATCAGGATGTGTTCATCAATGCAGTCGGTGGCGTCAAAATTACCGAGCCGGCTGCCGACTTGCCGGTGCTGCTCGCGATTCATTCATCGATGCGCAGCAAGCCTTTGCCTCGTGGGCTGGTCGCCTTTGGGGAAGTTGGTCTGGCCGGTGAAATTCGTCCTGCGCCGCGCGGGCAAGAACGTTTGAAAGAAGCTGCAAAGCTGGGATTTTCGATTGCCATGGTACCCAAGGCGAATATGCCCAAGCAGAAGATTGAAGGCTTGCAGGTGATTGCGGTCGAGCGGATCGACGAGGCTATGAACAAGGTGCGGGAGTTGTAAGTGCACGGTGAGCAAACACTAAGACGCTAGATCCCGGCTTCTTTACAGCACAAATAAGCAGCTCGCAAACCACTACGCACCGCGCCTTCAATCGTCGCCGGATAATCCCCTTGCGTGTAATCCCCCGCCAGCCACAACCCGGCTAGCGCAGTCTGATTAGACGGCCGCGTCAAAGCAGGCGTACAAGCAAACGTCGCCCGTTTTTCCGTAATCACTTTGCTCCACAAAGGCTCACGTAATTCAGGACGCTCCAGAACCTCCGCCAGTTGCAAACTGATCGCCGCAGCCAGTTCAGCTTGGTCAAGCGCACTGGCCTCGTTAGATGCACTCACCACGACAGCCAGCAAGCCTGCCTGCTCTGCATCGAGCTGGCCGCGATCGAATACAAACTGGCCCCAGTGTCCTGACTTTGCATCATCGCGCAAGGCATAAAACGGGATGGCAAGTTTTACTGCAGACGGATATTGCAGATAGCAAGTCGTGATCGGCTCATGCTCAAACGCTAGTGCAGCGAAGGCAGGATCATGCGCAGCCAGCAAATCAGCGGCAACCCGGGATGGCGTGGCGACAATGACATTGTCAAAGCGTGCGCCGTCGACGAGCCAATGCGCCTCTTCATACACAATCTCACGCACATGCAGGCCAAGCCGCACCTTGCCACCACGTTGTTGAACGTAGCGAATAGCGGCATCCGGAAACAGCGCTGATAAATCCTTTTTGGGAAGCAGCATGTCGGATGCAACACGGCTCGCACCCAGGCTGTCGCGCAGTACATTCAGGAAAACCTTGGCGGAAGCACGATCCGGCGGCGTATTCAGTGCAGCAATGCAAAGCGGGCGCCACATCAGTTGAATCAAGCGTTCTGTCTGGTCGAAGCGAACAAGCAATTCGCTGACGCTGCAATCAGTGTCAAGCCGCCAGTCCATCCAGCGCGCCGCGCTCGAGAAGCGTGCCAGCGCGAGCTTGTCGGCTGTCGCCAGTCCGCGAGCGTGCAGCAGCGCCCATGCCATATGCAGTGGCGCGGGCAGCCGGGGCGCGATGAAGTCCATGCCCTTGCTCGCAGGCGGGTAGCGCATTTGCAATGGCAAGCGCAACAGTGTTTCTGCAGGATCGAGACCGACCTCGCGCATCATGCGCAGCGTGTCGCGATAGGCGCCAAGCAAAATATGCTGGCCGTTGTCGAGCGTCAGTCCGTTTTGAATAACACGCCGTGCGCGTCCACCGGCGACCCTTGCTGCTTCGAACAAGGTGACGCTATGATTTTTTTTGGCCAATTCAACCGCAGCTGCACAACCAGCCCAGCCAGCGCCGATGACGGCGACCGTTTTCAATTCCTGACCCAGGTCTTCCAGGCCAGCCACAGCTTGCGTATCGGCGTGAGGGAAATTTTATGTTCGAGCACATGGAAGCCATCGCGCTCGATTTCAGTCAGCAGCGTGCGGTAAATCGCTGCCATGATGAGTCCGGGTCGTTGCGCGCGCCGGTCTTCCGGCGGCAGCAGCGCGAACGCCTCGTCGTAATATGTTTGCGCACGCTGTACCTGAAAACGCATTAGTGCTTCGAAGCGTTCGCTATGCCGCGCATTGAGCAGGTCGGAAGCCGGCACGCTATGCGCCTGCAGTTCATTGACTGGCAGGTAGATGCGGCCGCGACGTGCGTCTTCGCCTACATCGCGAATGATATTAGTCAGCTGAAAAGCCATACCCAGTTTTTCTGCATATTCCAGCGTGCGCGGATTGGTGCAGCCGAAAATACTGGCCGACATGATGCCGACGACGCTGGCAACATGCCAGCAATAACGCTGCAGCGCCGGAAAATCCAGATAGCGGGTCTGATCGAGATCCATCTCCATGCCGTCTATGACAGCTTGTAAATGCTCGCCCTTGATGTTGAACGCTTGCAGATGCGGTGTCAGTGCCAGTGTCACCGGATGGGTAGCGGCGCCGGCCAGCATGTGCTGAACTTCCTTGCGCCACCAGACCAGCTTGGTGCGCGCCAGTGTTGAGTCCGAGCATTCGTCGACGACATCATCGACCTCGCGGCAGAATGCATAGAGGGCTGTGATGGCCTGTCGGCGCTGCGGCGGCAGAAACAGGAAGCTGTAGTAAAAGCTGGAGCCGCTTTGTGCAGCTTTTTGTTGGCAGTAGTCTTCTGGGGACATATGAGCTATCGTTGAATACCGCTATGCTATCCGACAAAGCGCAGCGCGCGCCACAACAGGATCAGCCAGTCAGCCTTATTTAGCTGTGGTCGCCGGCGAAACACATCGTAGTCGACGGCCTCTATTTTCTCAAGTATGCGCAGGCCGCCCAACACAATCAGCCTGAGTTCCCAGCCAAAGCGGCCCGGCATACGGCGCGCGAGCGGAGCGCCAGAGAGCATCAGACTTCGTGCGCGTTCGACTTGCATGCGCATCAACCCACGCCAGTTTTCATCGACCATGGCAGCCGCGATCTGTTCTTCAGTTACGCCCCATTGCTGCATTTCGTCCTGCGGCAGATAGACGCGTGTTTTTTGCCAGTCTATCGCCACGTCCTGCCAGAAATTAATCAATTGCAGCGCAGTGCAGATTGCATCCGATTGCTGACGGTTCTGCGGGTTGTTCACATTAAAAAGCTGCAGCATGATGCGGCCCACCGGATTGGCCGATCGGCTGCAATAGTCAAGCAGCACGGCTAAGCTGGGGTAACGCCTCTGCACCACGTCCTGTTGAAATGCGCTTATCAAGTTACGCAGGTCATTAATGGAGAGTGCGTGGTCATCAATGACTGGCGCGAGGTTCTGAAAAAGTGCAGTTTGCGGCACCTGATGTTGCTCGATGCGGTCCAGTTCCTGCTCATAGCTGAACAAGTCTGCAAGTCTCTGCTGATCTGGGGTATCGCCTTCATCGGCCAGATCGTCGGCACTGCGAGCAAATGCATAAACTGCCCGTACAGGGGCACGCAAATGGCGGGGCAACAACGGCGACGCGACAGGGAAATTTTCGTAATGCGAATTTGGCATCAATTATTTAAATTTCATTCATCCCATAAATGCAGGAACCATTACATTTTGTTTTGGCTATAATTACTAACCTTTGAGTCAGTAAAAAATCGGCGCAGAAACCAGGCCTGCTGCGGATTTTCATTTTCAAGATTCAGAACTCGCGCATTGGGCTGGTCGAATAATAAAGGAAAAAAAGTGTATTTCATGACATCTGCATCGCCGTTCTCACGACTTTTACGCTTTACCGCTACCGCAACCTTGCTTGTTTCGCTGGGGACGGTAGTCAGCGGATGTTCGAAGAAAATTGAGCAGACGGAAGATATACGTCCCGTGCGTGTCATGGTTTTGGCTTCTGCCAATGCGCAGTCCTCACTTGAACTAGCAGGCGAGATCCAGCCACGCTATGAATCCCGTCTGGGCTTTCGCGTGGGCGGAAAAGTGGTGGCGCGTCATGTCGAAATCGGCAGCACCGTGCGCCGCGGACAGGTGTTAATGCAGCTCGACCCTAAAGATTTACAGCTCGCGCAAGCGCAGGCGAATGCATCGGTCACTGCTGCCGGCAGCAACCTCGCGCTGGCCAAAGCTGAGCTGGACCGCTACCGCGAACTGCGCCAAAAGAATTTTGTCAGCCAGGCCTTACTGGATGCGAAAGAGGCCGCTTATAAAGCTGCTGCTGCTTCACATGAACAGGCAAGTGCAGGTTTGAAGGTGCAATCCAACCAGAGCAGTTACACGACACTGGTGGCGGACGTGAGTGGCGTGGTCACGGCCCTGGAAGCGGAGGTTGGCCAAGTGGTTTCAGCCGGCGTGCCGGTGGTGCGCATCGCGCAGACTGGTGAAAAGGAAGTCCGGGTCAGCATGCCGGAAGATCAGGTCGATGCCTTGCGTCGGGTCGCTAATATTAAAGTGCGTACCTGGGCTAATCCTGATGAGCTGATTGATGGCCACTTGCGCGAAGTCTCGCCAATGGCCGATCCGGCCACGCGCACCTACACGGCGAAGATTTCCTTGCCTAAAGCCGGTAACGAAGTCCGGCTTGGCATGACTGCTACAGTCAGCTTCATCAGCCAGTCACCGCAGGCAGTTATTCACTTGCCACTGACGGCACTGTTGAATGACAAGAACGCGACCTCGGTATGGGTCGTGGAAAATGGCGTCGTCAAACTAACACCGGTGCAGGTTGCCGGTGCCTCCGGAAACGAGATTCTGATCGCCTCCGGCTTGAATCCCGGACAGACCGTCGTCACTGCTGGCATCAACCTGCTGCGCCCTGGCCAGAAGGTTAAAATTCTCGGTGCTGAAATTGCTAACGCTGCCAGCGGAGCGGCCAAATGAAGGGTCGCCTGAATCTGTCACGCTGGGCACTCGAACACATTCCGTTTATCCGCTATCTGATGGTGGTGCTGCTGTTAGGCGGCGTCATCGGCTACAGCAAGCTGGGGCAGGATGAAGATCCGCCATTCGCGTTTCGCGCCATGGTCGTGCGTGCCTACTGGCCGGGCGCCAGCGCGGTTCAGATGGCCGAGCAGGTTACGGACAAGCTGGAAAAAAAACTGCAAGAGACGCCCTTCATAGACACCATACGCAGCTATTCCAAGCCGGGCGAGACGCTGATCATTTTGGAGTTGCGTGAATCCACACCGCCCAAGGAAGTGCCGTCTGCGTGGTATCAGGTCAGAAAAAAAGTCAGCGATATCCGCAATACCCTGCCTGCCGGCGTGCAGGGCCCGATGTTCAATGATGAATTCGGTGACACCTTCGGTTCCATCTTCGCAATTGCCGCGGATGGCTTCACGTATGCCGAAGTCAAAGATTATGCCGACTTCGTGCGCCAGCAACTGCTGGCCGTCAAATCAGTTTCGAAGGTCGAGCTGTATGGCGTGCAGGATGAAAAAATCTTCATTGAATTTTCAACACGCAAATTTGCGCAGCTGGGCATTCCTTTTGAAAGCATCATCGCGCAGATCAATGAACAAAATGCGATAGAAGGCAGCGGCGTGCTGGTGACGCCTTCGGACAATTTGCAAGTTCGCGTCTCCGGCGCGATGAAGTCCGTCAAGGATTTCGAGAATATGCCTTTGCGCGCCAATGGCAACAGCTTCCGGCTGGGCGACTTTGCGAACGTGACCCGCGCTTATATTGATCCGCCGCGCGACAAGATGCGCTACAACGGCAAGGAAGTCATAGGCCTTGGGGTGTCGATGGAGAAGGGCGGCGACATCATCGCGCTCGGCCACAGTCTGGAAGCGGCATCAAAAGAGATTCGTGCCAAGCTGCCAGTCGGTATTGAGTTGCAGCGCGTGGCTGACCAGCCGAAAGCTGTCAGCACCTCAGTCAATGAATTCCTCAAGGTGCTGACGGAAGCGGTGTTGATCGTGCTGGCGGTCAGTTTCCTGTCGCTCGGATTGCACACCAAGCCTTTCCGCATTGATGCGCGCCCCGGTCTGGTGGTGGCGCTGACGATTCCACTGGTTCTGGCGGCGACTTTTATGGGCATGTGGATTCTTGGCATTGATTTGCACAAGATCTCGCTTGGCGCGCTGATCATTGCACTGGGCCTGCTAGTCGACGACGCCATCATTGCGGTTGAAATGATGGTGCGGAAAATGGAGGAGGGCTTGTCGCGCTTTGATGCGGCGACCTTCGCTTATACGTCCACCGCTATGCCGATGCTGACCGGTACACTCATTACCGCAGCCGGTTTTCTGCCTATCGGTTTTGCGAAATCAGCGGCCGGCGAATACACCTTTTCCATGTTCTCGGTGAATGCGTTGGCATTGGTCATTTCATGGGTGTTTGCCGTGCTGTTCACGCCCTACATCGGTTACGTGCTGCTGAAGGTCAGGCCGGCCACGAATGCCGATGGCCATCATGAATTGTTCGATACGCCGTTCTACACGCGATTGCGTCGTGTCGTGAACTGGTGCGTGGACTGGCGCAAAACTACCATCGCGCTGACGCTGGCCGGCTTCTTCCTCGGCGTGTTCGGTTTCAAATTCATCGAGCAGCAGTTCTTTCCGGATTCTAGTCGCCTCGAACTGATGGTCGAGCTGTGGCTGCCGGAAGGCACTGCGTACAAGGCGACCGAGGCGCAAGCCAAAAAATTTGAAAATTTCATCATGCAGCAGCAGGGCGTCGAAAGCGTGACGAGTTATGTCGGCACCGGCAGCCCGCGCTTCTATTTGCCGCTGGACCAGATTTTCCCGCAGACGAATGTTTCGCAAGTGGTCGTGCTGCCAAAAGATTCGAAGGCGCGTGAAGCACTGCGACTGAAAATTATTGCAGCCTTCAAGACTGATTTCCCGGAAGTACGCGGCCGCGTCAAGCTGCTGCCGAACGGCCCGCCGGTGCCTTATCCGGTTCAGTTCCGCGTCACTGGCACTGAAGTAGCGAAAGTGCGCGTGATTGCGGATCAGGTCAAAGAAATCATGCGCGCCAATCCGAATGCGATTGGCGTCAACGATAACTGGAATGAATCGGTCAAGGTGCTGCGCATCGATCTGGATCAGGACAAACTTCGTGCAATCGGCGTCAATTCCCAGACTGTCATGCGGGCGGCGAACACGATACTGACTGGCTCGACGATCGGTCAGTTCCGCGATGGGGACAAGCTCATTGATATAGTGATGCGACAGCCGGTTGACGAGCGCGCCAGTATCACTGCCTTGAACAATGCCAGCATTCCTACTGCGGGTGGGCGGGCGGTGCCGCTGTCGCAACTGGCCACCCCGCGCTTTGTGTGGGAGCCGGGCGTGGTTTGGCGTGAAGGGCGCGAATGGGCCATTACCGTGCAGTCGGATGTAGTCGATGGCATACAAGGTCCGACGGTCTCGGGTCAGATCAATCCGCAGCTCAATGCATTGCGCGCGCAACTGCCGCCGGGTTATCACATCAATCTGGCCGGTGCGGCAGCCGATAGCGGCAAGGCCCAGGATTCCATCGCGGCCAATGTGCCACTGGTGATATTCATTGTGTTCACCTTGCTAATGCTGCAGCTGCATAGTTTCTCGCGCTCGGTGCTGGTGTTCCTGACCGGCCCGCTCGGTGTGGCTGGTGCGGCGCTGGCGCTGTTGATCCTGCAGCGACCTTTCGGCTTCGTCGCACAGCTCGGCGTGATCGCCTTGTTTGGCATGATCATTCGTAATTCGGTGATTCTGGTTGACCAGATTGAGCAAGATATCAGCGAGGGCATGCCGGCATGGGACGCCATTGTAGGCTCGGCAGTGCGGCGCTTCAGGCCGATTATTTTGACGGCGGCCACCGCAGTGCTGGCGATGATTCCACTGTCGCGCTCGGTGTTCTGGGGGCCGATGGCAGTGGCCATCATGGGCGGACTGATTGTCGCGACCGCCCTGACATTGCTGTTCCTGCCGGCACTGTATGCGGCCTGGTTCAGGGTCAAGCGACCTGTGTAGTTGCAGGGTTTGGAGGGGGATTGCCAAAAATGCGGCGCGGATTGGTCAAAAATCCAGTAAAATCCGCCTTCGAAGTCGAATAGCCAATCACATTGGCAAATCAGGGCGACCGATTCAAGCTACGGGTCGCCCTTTGCTTTTGTTGAAACTGGCCGCCCTTAATGCCGCGAGGATGGCGAAATTGGTAGACGCACCAGGTTTAGGTCCTGACGCCAGCAATGGTGTGGGGGTTCGAGTCCCCCTCCTCGCACCACAGAATTAATTATTTTTTTTGGACGATTCAAATGGCAACTGCAGTCGAAACCCTCGAAAAACTTGAGCGCCGCGTAACCCTGACGGTACCGCTGGCTGATGTCACCGCAGAAGTGGAAAAGCGCCTGAAGATTCGCGCCCGTACCGCCAAGGCGCCGGGCTTCCGTCCGGGCAAAGTGCCAATGAAAATGGTCGCTGCCCAGTACGGTTACACGGTAGAGAATGAAGTGCTGAACGATAAGATCGGGCGCGCTTTTGGTGAAGTCACTACGGCCAACAACTTGCGCGTTGCCGGTTTCCCGAAAATCGAGCCAAAGGCCGATGAAAAAGTCGACGGCGCGATGGTTTTTGAAGCGACTTTCGAGGTTTATCCTGAAGTCAAAGTCGGCGACCTGAGCACCGTTGAAGTCGAACAAAGCAAAGCAGACATCAGCGACGCTGAAATCGACAAGACCATCGACATCCTGCGCAAGCAGCGCGTGCACTATCACGTCAAGGGCGAGCAAGATGCGCATGGCGATGGTGGTCCTGACCAGTCTGCACAAAACAACGACCGCGTAACGGTTGACTTCCTCGGCAAGATTGATGGCGTCGCATTTGCTGGCGGTACTGCTGAAGATTTCGTGTTCGTACTCGGCGAAGGCCGCATGCTGGCTGAATTTGAAAAGGCGGCTGTCGGCATGAAAGTTGGCGAAGCGAAGACCTTCTCCATGGATTTTCCTGCTGACTACCACGGCAAGGAAGTCGCTGGCAAAACTGCTGAATTCACCATTACGCTGAAAAAGCTGGAATGGGCGCACCTGCCTGAAGTGAATGCCGATTTCGCCATGGCTCTCGGCGTGCCGGACGGCGACATGCAAAAGATGCGCGCTGACATCCGCGCCAATCTGGAACGTGAAGTCGGTTCGCGCGTCAAAGCCCGCACCAAAACGAGCGTGATGGACGCGCTGATCAAGATTGCCGAACTCGACGTACCGAAGGCATTGCTGGATCAAGATGCAGAGCGTCTTGCTGAAATGACCCGCGAAGACATGCGTCAGCGCGGCATGGACGTGAAAAACATGCCATTCCCGCCTGAACTGTTCACCGCTCAAGCTGACCGCCGCGTCCGTTTGGGTTTGATCCTGTCCGAAATGGTCAAGGTCAACGGTCTGCAGGCAACTGCCGAACAAGTCAAAGCGCATGTGGACGATTTCGCGCATGCTTACGAAGATCCGCAGCAAGTCATCAAGTACTACTACAGTGACCGTAATCGTCTGGCTGAAGTCGAAGCTCTTGTATTGGAAGAGAACGTCGTCACCTACGTGCTGGGCAAAGCAAAAGTGACCGAAAAAATGGTCGCATTTGATGAATTGATGGGTAATAACGCACAGGCCTGATAGGCTGCACGTTCGTTCAAGGAACCACTATGACTGATATTTATCGTAAATCTGCCCTCGACACCGACATGCTGGGCATGGTGCCGATGGTGATCGAGCAAAGCGGCCGCGGCGAACGCGCATATGATATTTACTCGCGCCTGCTGAAGGAGCGCGTAATTTTTCTGGTTGGCCCGGTCAATGACCATTCGGCCAACCTGATCGTTGCCCAGCTGCTGTTTCTGGAAAGCGAAAATCCGGACAAGGATATTTCGCTCTACATCAACTCGCCAGGCGGTTCAGTTTCGGCTGGCATGGCGATCTATGACACCATGCAGTTCATCAAGCCGGATGTATCGACGCTGTGTACAGGATTGGCAGCTTCCATGGGTGCTTTCCTGCTGGCTGCTGGTACCAAGGGCAAGCGTTTTTCGCTGCCGAATTCGCGCATCATGATTCACCAGCCATTGGGCGGGGCCCAGGGGCAGGCAGCGGATATCGAAATTCAGGCGCGCGAAATTCTGTATTTGCGTGAACGTCTGAACCAGATGCTGGCAGACAAAACCGGCAAAACCGTAGACCAGATCAGCAAAGACACGGACCGCGACAACTTCATGTCAGCAGATCAGGCCGCTGAATACGGCATGATCGACAAGGTTTTGACGCATCGCGTATCTGCAGCTTAATCAATAAAATTGCTTCAACAAAAATCCGGCTTAGCCGGATTTTTGTTTGGCAACCGGTTACATAATGCCGGTCGTTGCGCACCAACGTGACGAATCTGCGATTCGCAGGTAATATCATTTCATCCCGACCTTAAAAATCCAGGCTCCATGTCCGAGAAAAAATCCTCCAGCGGCGAAAAATTGCTTTATTGTTCATTCTGCGGCAAAAGCCAGCATGAAGTAAAAAAGCTCATCGCCGGTCCATCGGTCTTCATTTGCGACGAGTGTATTGACCTCTGCAATGACATCATCCGTGACGAAGCCTCCACGATAGAGTCCGTTGCCGGCCCGAAGTCAGATCTGCCAACGCCGCAGGAAATCAATGATTTGCTCGGCCAATATGTGATCGGCCAGGAAACTGCCAAGCGCATCTTGTCGGTCGCTGTCTACAACCATTACAAACGGCTGCGCCATCTCGGTAAAAAAGACGATGTCGAGCTCGCCAAGAGCAACATCCTTCTGGTTGGCCCTACCGGTTCCGGCAAGACGCTGCTGGCGCAAACGCTTGCACGCATGCTGAATGTACCGTTTGTAATAGCCGATGCCACCACACTGACGGAAGCCGGTTATGTCGGCGAAGATGTGGAAAACATTATTCAGAAGCTGCTGCAGAATTGTAATTACGAAGTAGAAAAAGCCCAGAAGGGTATTGTCTACATCGATGAGATCGATAAAATTTCGCGCAAGTCCGATAACCCGTCCATCACCCGCGATGTATCGGGCGAGGGCGTTCAGCAGGCCTTGCTGAAACTGATTGAAGGCACGATGGCATCAGTGCCGCCACAGGGCGGACGCAAACATCCTAATCAGGATTTTGTGCAGATCGACACTACTAACATCATGTTCATTTGCGGCGGCGCTTTTGATGGTCTCGCAAAGATCATTTCCAATCGCTCCGAAAAGAGCGGTATCGGTTTCTCGGCCAACGTGAAGAGTCAGACCGAGCGCAGCGCCAGTGAAGTAATGTTGGACGCAGAGCCGGAAGATCTGATCAAGTTCGGCCTGATACCAGAACTGGTTGGCCGTCTGCCTGTGGTCGCAACCTTGTCCGAGCTTTCGGAAGAAGCGCTGATCCAGATTCTGCTTGAGCCAAAAAATGCGCTGGTCAAACAGTATTCCAAGCTATTGGAAATGGAAGGTGCCGAGCTTGAGATCAGACCGGCTGCCTTGCACGCCATTGCCAAAAAAGCACTGGCACGCAAAACTGGCGCACGTGGCCTGCGTTCCATCATTGAGCACGCTTTGCTGGAGGTGATGTTTGAATTGCCGAATCAGCAAAACGTCGCTAAAGTCGTTATTGATGAAAACACCATCACCAATGGGGCCAAGCCGCTGCTGATTTATCACGAGCCGCAAAAGGTCTCAGGATCTAAATAAGCGCTGGTTTCAATCCGGTCGGGGCGGCAGAAATCGTCCCGATTGCAGTATTACCCCCGCATACACTGCAATAATCACAAAAATCTGCAAAAGTTAAGACCTACAACGCAGTTTTTTGAACAAACGCAGTACAATCAACTCAACTTATATGCACACAGGCTTCCATCGTAAAGCCACCCGGAGCTAACTTCGTGTGTGGCTTTTTTCATGTCTGCTTTTTGCCGAACAGATGATGCCCGTGTGATATTTGTTGAACTTCGGGCTTGTGTTTTACCCGACCGTGCCAACATCATTAACTGGTTTTCTGATAAGGCTCGCCATGACGACATCTTCACAACTTACTGAAACAACCCAATTGCCGCTTTTGCCTTTGCGCGACGTGGTAGTTTTTCCGCACATGGTGATACCGCTGTTTGTCGGCCGTCCTAAATCAATCAAAGCTCTGGAAGCGGCGATGGAGCAGGGTAAAAGCATCATGCTGGCCGCACAAAAGGCTGCCGCCAAAGATGAGCCATCCGCAGATGATATTTACGAGATTGGTTGCATCGCCAATATCCTGCAAATGCTGAAACTGCCAGACGGCACCGTCAAAGTGCTCGTCGAAGGTGCCCAGCGAGCTCGTATTCATCAAATCAGCGAAGTCGATACGCATTTCGTCGCCGAACTCTCCCCGGTCGAATCCGAATCAGGTGACGAATCTGAAGTCGAAGCGATGCGCCGCGCGATCGTCCAGCAATTCGACCAGTATGTAAAACTGAACAAAAAAATCCCGCCCGAGATTCTGACCTCGCTGGCAGGTATCGATGACGCCGGTCGTCTGGCCGACACCATCGCAGCGCACTTGCCGCTGAAGCTGGAACAGAAGCAGGTAATCCTTGAGATATTCAATGTCGCCAAGCGCCACGAGCATCTGCTGGGCCAGCTTGAAGGCGAGCTCGATATCCTGCAAGTGGAAAAACGCATCCGTGGTCGCGTCAAGCGCCAGATGGAAAAATCGCAGCGCGAGTACTATCTGAACGAGCAGGTCAAGGCTATCCAGAAAGAACTCGGCGAAGGCGAAGAGGGCGCTGACCTCGAAGAACTCGACAAGAAAATCATTGCCGCCAAGATGCCGAAAGAGGCGCGCGAAAAAGCCCAGAGCGAACTCAAGAAGTTAAAGCTGATGTCGCCGATGTCGGCCGAAGCAACCGTCGTGCGCAACTACATCGACGTGCTGCTTGGTCTGCCATGGAAGAAAAAATCCAAGGTCAACAATGACCTGTCACATGCCGAAAAAGTGCTCGAGGACGACCACTACGGACTCGACAAGATTAAAGAACGCATCCTTGAGTATCTTGCTGTCCAACAGCGCGTCGACAAGGTGAAAGCGCCTATCTTGTGTTTCGTCGGCCCTCCGGGCGTTGGCAAGACTTCTCTTGGTCAGTCTATTGCACGTGCAACCAACCGCAAGTTCGTGCGCATGGCATTGGGCGGCGTGCGTGATGAAGCAGAGATTCGCGGTCATCGCCGTACTTACATCGGCTCCATGCCGGGCAAGATTTTGCAAAGCCTGACAAAGACTGGTGTGCGCAATCCGCTGTTCCTGCTTGATGAGATCGACAAGCTCGGTCAGGACTTCCGTGGCGACCCGGCCTCTGCATTGCTTGAGGTGCTGGACCCGGAACAGAACCATACGTTTGCTGATCATTACGTAGAGGTCGATTTCGACTTGTCTGACGTCATGTTTGTTGCGACCGCGAACTCGTACAACATTCCGGCTGCGCTGCTCGACCGGATGGAGGTTATTCGCCTGTCGGGTTACACCGAAGATGAAAAGACCCATATCGCTCTGCGCTATTTGCTGCCCAAGCAGATTAAGAACAACGGCCTGAAAGACAGCGAAATCAGCGTGGCGGAATCGGCGATTCGCGACATCATCCGTTACTACACGCGTGAAGCTGGCGTTCGATCGCTGGAGCGTGAAGTGTCCAAGGTTTGCCGCAAAGTGGTCAAGATGCTGTTGCTGAAAAAGCAGGAGCAGAAGGTTACGATCACGGCAAAAAATCTGGGCAAGTTTTTGGGTGTGCGCCGCTATGACTTTGGCGTGGCCGAAAAAGATAATCAGGTTGGCCAGGTGGTTGGTCTTGCATGGACAGAAGTCGGTGGCGAGCTGCTGACGATTGAAGCGATGACGATGCCAGGCAAGGGCAATGTGATTCGCACCGGTACGCTCGGTGACGTGATGAAGGAATCGATAGAAGCCGCACGCACTGTCATGCGCAGCCGTGCCCGCATGCTTGGTATCAAAGCGGACGCCTTCGACAAGCATGACATTCACATTCACGTACCCGAAGGCGCTACGCCGAAAGACGGGCCTTCTGCTGGTATCGGCATGACGCTTGCGATGGTCTCAGCCTTCACAGGCATACCTGTTCGCGCTGACGTGGCAATGACTGGCGAAATAACTTTGCGCGGTGAAGTACTTCCCATCGGTGGCTTGAAAGAGAAACTGCTGGCCGCGCATCGCGGTGGAGTCAAGACAGTTCTGATTCCCGAGCAAAACGTGAAAGACCTTGCAGACATTCCGGACAATGTGAAAAATCGTCTGGAGATCATTCCGGTCCGCTGGATAGACAAGGTGCTGGAAGTGGCGCTCGAACGCAAACCTGAAGCATTGCCCGAAGAAGAAGTGGTGGCAGTTGCCGCAGCTGCGACAGCGGATGGCAAGACGGAATCGAAGACAGATTCGGCGCTTGTCAAGCACTGATCAATGATCTTCGTTAAAAAAGCGCTCTGCGGAGCGCTTTTTTTGATGCCATTTTTTTACGCATTCTTTTTACTTACACATATTTGTACGATTAGCCCGATTCAACTGCCTTTAGCGTCGCATATTTCTTGACACTATTCAGCGCGACTAGTCTAATGAGCGCTGCAGTTATTTCTGCAATTAATTGCCGCGCATAATACATAAATAAAAAGTAAATTGCCGGTGCGAGTTAACACCATTTCCCAGGGGGTTGTCAGTGAACAAAACCGAATTGATTGATGAGATCGCCAAGTCAGCAGATATTTCAAAAGCTTCAGCCACCAGAGCACTCGAAGCGGTGATCGAGTCAGTCACATCGACTTTGAAACATGATGGTTCAGTCACACTTGCAGGCTTCGGCACTTTCGCCGTTGGTGCTCGTGCTGCACGCGTCGGTAGAAATCCACGTACCGGCGAAGAGATTCAAATCGCTGCCGCCAAGGTGCCGAAATTTAAGCCTGGCAAAGCGTTGAAAGATGCAGTAAACTAGCGCTCTTTCTGGCGTAGTGACATACGCCAGTGTGGCTGACTAAGCTGAAACGATTTATATAAAGTTTCATAGGGTGCTTAGCTCAGTTGGTAGAGCGGCGCCCTTACAAGGCGTAGGTCGGCGGTTCGACCCCGTCAGCACCCACCAACAGTCATGCAACAAGTAACACAGCAGTACAAGGAGTGGTAGTTCAGCTGGTTAGAATACCGGCCTGTCACGCCGGGGGTCGCGGGTTCGAGTCCCGTCCACTCCGCCAAAAAACTAAAAGGCGAACTTTGTTCGCCTTTTTTCATATGCAACGTGACTGGTCAAATAGCTGGTCATTTTGCTTTTAAAATAAATGGCCCGGAACCTGATTCCGGTTCAGAGACAACTTCTCGAGTAGCGAACTATGCTTGAATTTATTCGTACCCATCGTCGCCTGATGCAGTTTTTGCTGCTGCTAATTATTTTCCCATCCTTCGCCTTCTTCGGACTCGAGAGCTACACGCGCATGAGTGACCGCGACGAGCCAGTGGCCAAAGTCGCCGGCCAGAGCATCTCACAGCAAGAATGGACCGCTGCGCAAAGCCGTCAGCTCGACCGCTTCCGCCAAATGTTTGGCGAACAATTCAATCCGGCCATGTTTGATACGCCCGAAGCGCGGCAGGGCGTGCTCGACAACCTCATCGCACAAAAAGCGCTGGCCGCTTACGTCGCCGACAATTACCTGACTGTCTCCGACGACACCGTGCGCAAAACCATAGTCGAGATTCAAGGCCTGACCGACGCTGATGGAAAATTTGATAAAGAGCGCTATAAGGCACTGCTCGCAGCGCAGGGCATGACGCCGGACAAATTCGAAGCCGGCCTGCGCCGCGACCTCGCCATCCAGCAGACCAATGCCGTCATACAGGGCACGGCCTTCTCGCCCAAAACTGTTGCGTCCCGTATCGCGACATTGAACCAGCAAGTGCGCAACGTACAGGAATTGCCCTTCACGCCAGCGGCCTTCAAGTCGCAAGTCAACCTGACCGACGCGATGCTGGAAGAGTATTACAAAAAGAACGCAGCCCAGTTTGAAATCCCCGAGACCATCAAGGCCGAATACGTAGTTTTGTCCGGCGAGCTCGTCGAGTCGCAAATCAAAGTGGACGACGCCGATGTCAAAACCTATTACGAGCAGAATCTCGCCCGCTATAAAACTGAAGAGCAGCGTCGTGCCAGCCATATCCTGATCTCGGCCGGCAAGGCTGCTTCCGTTGGTGAAAACGCCAATGCCAAGGCGAAGGCAGAAAAACTGCTCGCGCAACTGCGCAAGTCCCCAGGTGATTTCGCCAAACTGGCAAAAGAAAATTCACAAGACCCGGGCTCGGCCGAACGCGGTGGTGACCTCGACTTCTTTGGCAAGGGCATGATGGTCAAGCCCTTTGAAGACGCCGCTTACAAATTGAAGGAGGGCGAGGTCAGCGACTTGGTCGAGTCCGATTTCGGTTACCACATCATTCGCCTGACCGCGATCAAGCCGGCTGCAATACGCAGCATGGCCGAAGTCAAAGACAACATTGTTGACGAGATCAAGCGCCAGCAAGCCGGCAAGAAATTTGCCGAGATGACAGAGCAGTTCACCAACATGGTCTATGAGCAGTCCGACAGCTTGAAGCCCGCTGCTGACAAACTGGGCCTGAAGATTGAAACTGTCTCCAGCCTGACGCGCAAACCGAACCCGGCCTTGCCAAAGGGCGCCGCATTCAACCAACCGAAATTCCTCGCAGCTTTATTTGCCGACGAAGCGACCCGCAACAAGCGCAATACTGAAGCTATTGAAGTCGCGCCGAATGTGCTGGTAGCTGGCCGTGTGCTTGAATACAAGCCTGTGACGAAAAGCCCGCTGGCTGAAGTCAAGACCGTAGTGGAAGAGCGCCTCACTAACATCGAAGCGGAACAGTTGGCAAAGAAAGCCGGCGAAGCAAAGCTGGCAGAAGTGCGCGCTGGTGCAGTGGGTGAATTTGGCGCAAACCTCGCGGTTTCGCGCAATAAGGCCGATGGCGTGCCGGGCCAGGCAATGGCAGCCATCATGAAAGCCGATATCACGAACTTGCCTGCCTATGTCGGTGTGGCCTTACCAGGTCGTGGCTACAGCATCTACAGGATCAATTCGGTCGCCGCTGATGCAGTTGATGAAGTCAACATGAAGGCAGAGCAGCAGCAGGTCGATGAATTCCTTGCTGCGCAAGAAATGTCGGCTTACCTTGGCGTGGTCAAGAAGCGTGCAAAAGCGGAAATCCTGAAACCGGTTGCTGCGGCCAAGCCAGCCACAGTAGCGGCACCAGCGGCACAGTAAACTATTCAGTAAGCTATTTAGGCGCTCTAACAAAAAACCCAACGCGTCGTCCCAACGAAAGCTGGGACGACAGTTTTAAGATTAGTGGCTTTTTTAGACGCTCTTAGTAAGCCTACAACAGCAATTCCGCTGCGGCGCCAGCAGGCGCCGCTTGCTGGTCTTGCATCAAGTCTTCTGCAGCAGCGTCAAACGCTGCTGCAGAAATATCTTCCAGATCCAGTTTGCGTGCGATGCCATAGCGCGTGAAGTTGCGGTCTATCGAACGTAAATACGCCGGATCATAATGCTGCTCAAGCAGCTGATGCACCAGCGTAGGCATCTCTCCCGCGTTCGCCATTGCCTGCCAGCCTTTGATCTTGTCATGCCCGTGCAGCGCCACCAGATGTTGCAACTGCTCGCCCAGCAAAGCGGCGTCTTGTACGAAGTGTGTGTAGTCTTCCATCAGCAGTGCGACCCGCAAGCGGGTGGGTGTATTGAGTGCAATGCAGTCCGATGTACGGATTTTTTCCATCAACTTTTCCGGCACCCGCAAGTTGCCGACTTTTTTACTTTCTGACTCGACAAACACTACTCGTTCCGGTGAACACTGCCTGAGCACTTGCCAGATGCGCGTCTCGAACATTTTCTGCGAAGGTTGCGGCTCTTGCGGCAAATTGCCCAGCACCGAACCGCGATGCGCAGCGAGCTGCTCCAGATCCAGCACTTGTGCGCCGGCAGCCGCCAGGGTTTCCAGTAAGCGGCTCTTGCCGCTGCCAGTAGTACCGCAGATTACCTTGAATGTCAGAGCTTGAGGGACGGTCTCCAGCAGGCTATTCACGGCGCGCCGGTATTCCTTGTAGCCGCCATCGAGCTGCACAGCATGCCAGCCTATCTTGGCCAGAATATGTGCCATCGCGCCGCTGCGGTTACCTCCACGCCAGCAATACACCAGCGGTTTCCAGTCGCGTGGCTTGTCCTGAAAATGGGTAAGCAAGGCATTCGCAATATTTTGCGCGACCAGCGCCGCGCCGCGCCGCTTTGCATCGAAGGCACCGGTTTGCTTGTAGAGCGTGCCAATCTCGACGCGCTCGTCATCATTCAGTACCGGGCAGTTAATCGCGCCCGGAATATGGTCGAGCGCGAACTCGGATTCGGAACGCACATCAATGATGCTGTCGAAGGCATCGAGCTGCGCGAGCACTTCATCGGCGGGCAGCAGTGCCGGATATTTCATGGCTTGTTGTCCTGACTTATTTGAAAAAAGATTTCAGTTGCGGCCATACATTGTCGAGCAACAGCGGCTGCGCCTGCTGGTTAGGATGAATCCGGTCGGACTGGAAAAAGTCTTCGGAATCTTCCATGCCGGCGAGCAGAAACGGCACTAGCTTGACTCCCTTTTCGCGACCCAGACCATGAAACATCGCTGCGAAGCGCTTGCTGTAATCAACGCCATAATTCGGCGGTATTTGCATGCCGACCAGCAGCACCTGCGCGCCACTGGCTGTCGACAGCCTGACCATTTCACGCAGATTGGCCTGGGTCGCTGCCAGCGACAAGCCGCGCAAGCCATCATTGCCGCCGAGTTCGAGTATCACAATAGCAGGGCGTTGTTGCTGCAACAGGGCTGGCAGTCTTGCCTTGCCACCGGACGTTGTCTCGCCGCTGATGCTGGCATTGACGACATTGGCGTCGAATTTTTCAGCGCGCAAGCGATTCTGCATCAGGGTGACCCAGCCGCTCCCACGAGGCAGCCCATATTCCGCCGACAGGCTGTCGCCGAGCACCAGCACGGTTTTTGATGCAGAATACGCAGGCATTGATGCCATGATCAATAATAGAGTCAGCATCCCTAGCAGCAAGGCAGCCCATACGGCTGCCTTGTTCCCTATTTGCCCACGCAGTCCTTGTTTAGCTTGCATGACAGAACACTCCCTGACTTTGCCCATGATAGAAGTAAACGGTCTCACCAAAAAAGTAGCCGATGCCAGTGGTGAGTTAACCATACTTAAAGATGTCAATTTTACCGTGCGCGCCGGGGGTACGCTGGCTATTGTCGGCGCTTCCGGCTCGGGCAAGTCAACCTTGCTCGGCTTACTGGCCGGACTAGACACACCAAGCTCCGGCTCTGTTCGCATCAATGGCACCGACCTGTTTTCACTGAACGAAGATGGCCGCGCTGCCGTCCGCAAAACCGGCCTTGGTTTCGTGTTCCAGTCGTTTCAATTGCTGGCCCATCTGACTGCACTCGAAAACGTCATGCTGCCACTGGAGTTGCGTGCCGATCCTGACGCTCGCAGCAAAGCGCAAGCGATGCTGGCGCGCGTAGGCTTGCAACAGCGGCTTGGCCACTATCCCAAATTCATGTCGGGCGGCGAGCAGCAGCGTGTGGCACTGGCGCGTGCATTCGTGACTGAGCCACCATTGCTGCTGGCCGATGAACCCACGGGCAGCCTTGATGCCGTCACCGGCGCTGCCGTGATTCAATTAATGTTCGAGCTCAACCGCGAGCATGGCTCGACCCTGGTGCTGGTGACGCATGATGCCGCCATCGCCGCCTTATGCCAGCGCACCATTACCATTGCAGCGGGTCAGCTGGTTGAAGCGCAAACAGCATGAATCAGTCACGCTATCGAATCGGGCTCGCTGCCAATCGTGCGCATTTGACCAATGCAGAGTCTGCGCTGGCAAAACTACTTCAAGGTTCGCGCGTAGCCATCGTCGAACACTTACAGCCACAGTTGATGGTGGTCGGTCGCACGCTCGACGCCATGCGCAGTCAGCAGCTGCTGGAAGGCTATCCGTATATAGAAGGTTTGCCCTATGGCCGTGAAGGCGGACTGATGCGGCTGGTCGCGCGCGTGGTCGACAGCGATGCATCGCGAGGACTCGATGCGGTGATTTATTTGATTGATCCGGTCGATCCTTCCTCTACCTTTCCGGAAGCCGTCGCATTGAAACGTCAGTGCATCATTCATGGCAAACCTTTTTTGTCGACGCTGGCCGGGGCGCGCGAATTTTTCGAGCTGGAATCGATTGCACTGGGCGCAGCGCCTGATCCTTCTTTGGAGTCAGTTTTCGATCTGGGCAACGAAGCCATCGCGCTGGTCGCACATGATGCAATGAAGGCATCCATGCTCGCTCTGGTTGAGCAGCATTTTGATTTTTTCGATCGCTTCGCAAACCGTTTCGCCACGGGCACTACCGGCGGCTTACTCAATGAACTGGCAATGCGCATTAAAGGTAAAGATGCAGGTCGCAACTGGGTCAAGCCTTTGCTGTCTGGCCCGCTTGGAGGCGACGCGCAAATTGCCGAACTGATTCTGGACCGGCAATGCCGCCGCATGCTGTTTCTGGAAGATCCGCATGTCGCGCGTCAGCATGAAGCCGATATTCAGTTGCTTGAACGCGCAGCGCGCACTTTTACCGATTACGCCAGTTGTGTGACTGACTTGAAATTTGCTCAGCGCTGGTGCCAGCTGATGCAGTTACGATGCCAGACTCAGCCGGTTCAGGCCGGTGCGGATCGCCGGCAGTAATTCACTGGCGGTCAGTCCTGCTGGCCCCGTGCCTTGCGCGACCAGTTCGTCTGCAGCAGCGCCATGCAGGTAAGGGGCGGCAAGCGCGGCCTCCCACAAAGGCCAGTGCTGCGCGAGCAGCGCTCCGCACAAGCCTGCGAGCACGTCGCCGCTACCGGCTGTCGCCAGCGCCGGATTGCCGGTGCTGTTGATGACGAGCCGACTATCCGGATGTGCAATGACGCTGCCTGAACCCTTGAGTATGACGACCGCTTGCAGTTTTTTTGCCAGCGTCGCTGCTGCATGCAAGCGATCAGCCTGAATGGCTTCTGCGCTGCAAGCTAGCAGGCGTGCCGCTTCCAGTGGATGCGGTGTCAGCAAAACAGGTGCGCGCCGCGCCGCCAGCCTGGCTTGCGATGACGGTTCGGCTGCCAGCAAATTGAGTGCGTCAGCATCCAGTACCAGTGGCTGCAAGCTACCTAAAGCTTTTGACAGCAAATCATGTGCGACACGCGAAGTTCCCATGCCAGGACCAAGCACAAGCACGCCACGTGACATATCAAGCGCTGCAGCAGGCCGACACATCAGTTCAGGCTGCAAGCTGTCATACGCAAGGGCAGGGCCAACGAAGCCGGCGAACACACGGCCGGCACCGGCATAGGCTGCCATGCGAGCCGACAAGATCACTGCGCCTGCCATGCCCTCCGCACCACCCACAATCGCAACGTCGCCATAACTGCCTTTGTGAGAGGCATGCGTTCGGGGACGAGCGGCGGCAGCGAACAGAGGACAGCGGTTCAATTCGGCGCAAGGCTTGATAACTAAGTGCGCATCAATCTGCAGATCATTGACCTCAACAACACCAGCGCAATCACGACCGTGTGCCGTATGCAGGCCCGGCTTGTTGGCAATGAAAGTCAGCGTCTTGCTGGCGATAACTGCTACACCGTCGGGGCCGACGATGGCGCCGCTGTCAGCATCGAGCCCGCTAGGTATGTCGATGGCAAGCACTGGGCAGGACAGGGCATTAATAAAGGCAACCAGCTGCTGATACGGGCCTTGCAAAGGACGTGTCAAGCCGATGCCGAACAAACCATCCAGCACCAGACTCCAGCGCGGCTTGCTAAAGGCAGTTTGCAAGTCAATGAACTGGGCGGTGCTGGCACGCGCACGTGCCAGCGATGCTTGCGCGTCGGACGGTAAAGCCTGCGGATCTGCCAGCAGAACGACGGCAACGTGGTGTCCTGCCTGCGCGAGCAAAGCCGCCGCTTCGAGTGCGTCTCCACCGTTGTTGCCGGGTCCGGCTGCAACCAGCACACTCTGTTTGTCTGTCGCAGGCAGCATCAGCAGCGCCGCATCGGCAACGGCGCGGCCAGCGCGCTGCATCAGCGTGCCGGCAGGAAGGAGAGAAAGGGCGTCCTGCTCAATGGCGCGCACTTGCGCCACGGAATAGAGCAGGTCGCTGTTCATTGCAGTGTCAGCGCGCGCGGTCGCCGTAACGCGCCAGTGTCAGGCCGTCGGTATCAATATCAGTGCGGCGGCCTGAAATCATGTCTGCCAGCAGCTTGCCACTGCCGGCAGCCATGGCCCAGGCGCCACTGCCGTGACCGGCATTGACAAAGACATTTGCGTAACGGGTCGCGCCCAGCAGGGGCACGCCTTCCGGTAGCATGCCGGTCGGGCCACACCAGAAGCTGGCGGTGCGATAGTTCGCTGCATTCGGAAACCAGTCGTCGCCGACCTTGACCAGCGTATTGATCGCTTTCTGGTGCAGGTCGACGCTGGAAGAACCGAGCTCGGCACAACCGGCTATACGGATGCGCTTGCCCAGGCGGGTCAACGCTACGCGGTAGGTGTCGTCATAAACAGCCAGCTGCGGTGCGAGTTCGAATTCCTGAATGGCAGTTGAAGCCGAATAAACCTTGACCGGATATAACGGCAAATTAACGCCGATAGGTTTAAGCAGGCGCGAACTGTCACTGCCTGCAGCGACGACGACTGCATCGACATCAATGCTGCGTCCGTCAACCTGGAAACTTACACCGCCAATTTCAGGACGTATGGCCTGAACCTCATTATTAAAATGAAATTCAACACCCAGATTTTGGGCCAGCGTTTTCATCTGCCGCACGAACAGCGGGCAATTGCCGGCTTCATCATCAGGCACATATAATGCCGAATGAAAGCTTGTTTGGGCCGAGAGAGCCGGCTCCATCAGGCGAGCAGCCTCGGGATCGAGCAATTCGTGGCGGGTGCCGAGTTCACCCAGCAATTCAATCGACGGTTGCGCGAGCTGTAATTCACGTGCCGTGCGGAACATCATCAAAACGCCGCTTCTTTGCTGGAAATCGAGACTGTGGGAGTGCGCAAGCTGCTCCATTAATTCTTTGCTGTAGTTCGACAGGCGGCGCATGCGCAGCTGGTTGAGTTTCAAGCGCGGCAGCTTGCATTCGCCAACCCAGCGCCTTATCCAGCCCCACATTGCCGGCTCGAAGCGTGAACTGAATGCCACTGGCGATTCGGGGCGAAACAGCATTGACAGGATTTTTGAAGGGGTGCCGGGCATGGCCCACGGTCGCGGGCTAGCCGGTCCCATCAGATCCAGATTTCCAAAGCTGGCCTCCTGGGCCACATTGCCATAGCGCTCAATAACAGCAACTTCGTGGCCGGCTTCGGCCAGGTAATAGGCGGTGCAGACTCCAACTACACCCCCACCAATCACAGCAACTCGCATTGGACTCCAGATATCAACGTACCGGGCAGGTCGGCGCCTGCATTCTTGAAAAACTCTTGGTATTACAAAAAACCGCTATAGGGTAGCCGCAAATCAGTCTCAAAACAATCTGTCTCTCTGATTGCGCATCTTATCGGTGCATAGGCAGATTCAGTGTGGCGCACGTATTTTCGCACGTTCACTCTGTGCGCATTCGCCGGGCAGATTTGTGGACGCGATGCGACGCGCATTTCGCATTGGCACCAGCGACACCAATTGCGTTATTCGAGCAAGCCTGGCACGCAGCTTGCAAAAAAGGAAAGGTGTGCTTCGTTTCGGTCATTCCAAAAATGAGCACCGTTTCAACGCTGACGCCCCATAGGGAGAATGTTCATGTCACCGATTTTTCGCAGAGCAGCCATGGTTCGCCGCCAAACCATCGCACCGCTTCACACTAGTAGTTTGCGGCAAATCCAGCCGCGCATGATTCAAAAAAAACGCGACCATTCCATTCTCGCCCAGGCACGTTTTTACTCACCAGACCGCATCAAGCCTGAGCGTATTTATAAGCTGCCGGAACCGTTGAAACCAAGTAGTACCGTGAAGCCGCCTGAAAAAATTATTGTCGTTCCTGAAAATGAGCTGCCGCAAGGCAGACCGGACGATAATTTCTGGGGTATTGGTGCGCTAAACTTCCCTGTAAAAACGGATCCTGTTGATGATTACGATACCCACCGCGCATTGGACGTCAAATCTTTTTTGCCGGGTGACGCCCCCCCGAAAAAATTGTTCAGGAACTGGTACGACATACGCGCCTACAAGTACCTCTGGACGCTGGATCAAAAGGGCATCAATATTTGTCGCGAAATGAAAAAATGCGCCAGTTCGCGCGGCATTGTTTTGCACTCGAAAATAAGTCCTATGGCAGTTGCTGGCGGCGAAGCTTGGTTCTCGCCTGAAGAAGATGCCATCTATATCAATTTCTGCTCTGGTCGCTATCCGTTGCAAGACGCCGCTGCAATCCCCAAGCTCGCCAAGCTGTGGCTGCAATTTTTCAAGAAGGTCTATGTCGTGGAGCCGCCCGAACGTTACGGCACCATCACGCCGACCTTGTTTGAAAGGGGAGAAGTTCAGGCGCTGTGAGTCCATTCTCTTGAGCAGCTAGTTTTTGCGCTGCTCTTTGATAGCGGCTTCTATAGCGCCGGCAATGGCCATGACTCGCGCATCGTGAAGGGCCGGACCGGCCACCATCAAGCCAACCGGCAGACTGCCCGGCGCATGGCAAGGCAAGGAGACTGCACATCCATCCAGAAGGTTAATCAGCGCGGGATTGCGCAGCAGCAGCCGGTTTGCTTCGAAAAATGCCTCATGCGTTTGCTCCAGATCGGCAATTGGCGGCGCCACGATGGGTACTGTTGGCATCAATACCGCGTCATACGGCAGCAGGGTCTGTTCCATGCGCGCTATCCAGTCCTGTCGCGCCAGCTTAGCCTTTGCATAATCATCGGCAGAATAATTTGCCCCAAACTTCATGCGCGTAGCGACCCGGCTGTCATATTCTTCGCTGCGCTTGTCGAGAAGATCCCTATGCCATGCGTAGGCTTCAACGGTTGCAAAAAGATTGATCTTGCGTGCTTCGGCAAGCATCTGCAGCGGCAGTTCGACTATCTGCGCACCCGCAGCCGACAGCTTCGTCAGCGTTGCTGCAAATGTCGCAGCAACATGCGCATCCATTTCATCCAGCACTATCGTTTGCGGCAATGCCAGACGCAAGCCCGACAGCGATACGGGCGACGCTTGCAGCGGCGAATCGGCAATCACCGCATCAACCAGCAGACAATCCTGCACAGACCGCGTGATCGCACAAATCGTATCCAGCGACGTAGACAATGGCACTGTGCCTGCGACAGGCACGCGCCGCATGGTCGGCTTGAATCCGACGAGACCGCAGAGCGCTGCTGGTATGCGGATAGAGCCGCCCGTATCGGAGCCGATAGCCGCTACACAGATGCCCGCTGCAACCGACACGGCTGCGCCGGAGGAGGAGCCGCCCGGTATGCGGGCTACAGAGTTATCAACTGGATTGACCGGCGTACCGTAATGCGGATTGAGTCCGACGCCTGAAAAAGCAAATTCGGTCATGTTGGTCTTGCCGACGATGGCGGCGCCTGCTGCACGCAAGCGCGCTACGACCGGCGCATCCTGTGTCGCTGGCTGGGCATCACGTAGCACGACCGAGCCGGCCAGCGTCGTCTCGCCGGCGACATCAAGCAAGTCCTTGATCGAGACGGGCAAGCCGGCCAGAGGCGAGAGCTTGTTGCCTGCCGCACGTTGTTCATCGGCGTGGGCAGCAGCGGCGATTGCAGAGTCGGGGTACAGACGCGTAAAAACCGAAGCCGATGCGCTGGCTCGCTGCAGGCAGGACTGCAACAGCGGCACACGCATGCTGTCACTAAGCTCAGTAATGAACGGAAGGGTGAACGGGCGTGGAGTTGCAGACATAAGAAGGTATGCGAATGAACAAACCATCAGCATACCTTAGCTTGCCATGATCTCTGTCTAGTGCAGCGTGCGCACTTTCTCAACAATCTCCTTCCATGGGTGCAGGCCGGGACTGCCGTCATCGGTAAAGCGGACGCTATGCTGATGCCCATCGTCGTTGACAGTAATTTCCCATTGCATCATGTCAGCGCCAATAGCCTGTGTGGCGAGCTCTGGAGCCTCGTCGAAAAAATGCACATCCTGCAGCATCTCTTCCAGTTCTTGCGCATCAGCCGGATTGCAGTCGGCGGTATCGAGCTCAAAGACTTCAGACAAGCCCGTGTAACCACCATTTCCATTAATTGTGATCTGCATGGTCTTACGCCTGTTTTCTGCGTTCATGCTTGAGCGAATGCATGAGTGCTTCGAGCTCATCGTTGAATAAGTCCGCCATGCCAAAATATTCGGCATGGTTCATGGTGCCGCAACAGGTTCTCCTGTCTTGCACCGCATCGGGCTGGTCTTGCACCGCGGCCTCCAGCTTCAGGTTTTCTGCCATGTCTTCCGTAAGCGGCGTAGGCGAGACGACGACTTCCCTGACCGTAAAGCGATTGCGAATGAAATTGCGATACGCCTGCGGCTTGCCATCGGCATTGGCGATATTGAGCATCTGGTTGGCGACATCGGCATAGGTGGCTGCGCTGGCTGGCGCCGCAATCAGCGCGCGCAACAAGAGGCTGCGCAGATATTCGGCTACCTGATGAAGGGTCAGTGCATCGTCTCGTACGCCTGGTTTACGCTCGAAAGAAAAGATATCAGCCAGAATGTCATAGATTGCGCCCGTGAAAACCTGCGAAATGGCATGCACTTCAGTGCCGGCCTGTGACAACTTCAAATCGTTATCGGCGTTGCGCAGGCCATTTGGTCTGCCCAGCGCCAGACCGAATTGTTCGGCCAGATCAGAAAGAAAAGTTTTGTCATGCAAATTGGCCTTGGTCTGTGTGATCACAGCCTCAACCTGATCCAGCTGGGACAACGCAAGAAAGATGGCAGTCAGATCGCCAAATGATTCATGCAGGCCACCTGTCTGCGGCGGGCTGTTGGCAAGTAACCAGTTCGGTTTGAGACCATCCAGTATTGCGTGACCGGTCTCATGCGCAACAATATCGAGTGATCGACAAGTGTAAAGACGGGCATTGCTGTTGGTCGGTACGAAGTCGCCAAACCTGACGCATTTTTGATTGCGGCTATAAAACGCATTCATGGTATCGGGCAATCCATGCGGAAAAACCTGCAAGGCATCGCTATTGCTGCTGGTATTCCATTGCCAAGGTAGCGGTGCCGCACTATTACCAATTGCCAGGGCCCGCTGGTACATCGTCAGTGTTTCACGCACGACCGCGAAGGTATGAACGGCATCGAACTGGTCGGTGCCGGGCGTCTGGACAAAGTCGCCAAAGGCATTCGGGCTCACTGGCGGGATGCCGGGTGTTCCGTGCGTGACACGCGCATCGCGCGGCCCTTCAAGGACAAGGCCAGGCAGAAAAGCCTTGCGGGTACCGATCTCGGCAACGGACGGATCCTGTTTCCAAATCAGCACGCGTGCGCCCATAAACAGCGGTCGCGTCGGTATCGGTAGCGGTAGCGGCTTCAGCTTTGGCATGCCAGGTTCCACCAGCAACTGCGCGCTTTTGCGATGGGCGCGGTAATTTTCGGTCGGTGTGGGTACGTAACCGACCGGAATAGGATTGACAATGGGGCTGCCATTGGCCACAGAACTGGCTGGAATTTCGGATGCGATGCCGGGTTGACGTTCCATGATGAACTCTCCTTGAATTGGTGCGAGCAAAAATCAGCAAAAGCCATAGCCGGGCTGCGAACATGAAACCAAACAGGACCGTGACACAAGCCGAACTTAGGAAAATCATCACCCCATGGGAGAAAGACTGATTGAGGAGGCTCAAGCCGGAGCAGGGTGACAGGGTATAATCACGCCTTTCCGATTCAACCTGCGTGAAAGCATTTCTCTGCTGCCTTTTGCGCCATTAAGCCACCATCGCCATGCTGATTTTGCCGGGCTGTAGCGCCCTGTCTACCTTTCGTTCCCAACGCCTATTGTCACAACTGAAAGAGATCGATGCCGCCATTAGCGACGTATCGGCGCGTTTCTATCATTTCATTGACGCTGCCACGGCGCCCACCGACGAAGACCTCAACCGTCTGCAAGCACTGCTGACTTACGGCGAACCCTTCAGCGGCGCAGCCGATGGTGAACAATTCGTCGTCATTCCGCGCTTCGGCACCATTTCGCCATGGGCCAGCAAGGCAACTGACATCGCACACAAATGCGGCATGTCGCAGATTCATCGCATCGAGCGCGGCGTGACGTATTACGTTCAGCGCAAAGCCAGCCTGCTCGGTGGAGTAAAAAAACTGGATCCCGACAGCGCTGCGGCTGTGTCCGCAATACTGCATGACCGCATGACCGAGCTTGTTTTGCGAGACCCGCAAGACGCAGCAGGTCTTTTCACAGAATTGCAGGCGCAGCCATTGGCAGCCATCGACATCAAGGCTGGCGGCAAGGCCGCACTGACTTTGGCGAATGTGGAGCTCGGTCTGGCGATGTCGGAAGATGAAATTGACTATCTGTATCAGGCTTTTACGCAAGCAAAGCGCAATCCTACCGACGTTGAACTGATGATGTTCGCTCAGGCAAACAGCGAGCATTGCCGGCACAAGATCTTTAACGCGGACTGGACCATAGACGGAGAAGGACAGACCAAGTCGCTGTTTGCGATGATCAAAAATACGCATCAACTGCAGCCCAAGGGCACCGTGGTTGCGTACTCGGATAACTCGTCCATCATTGAAGGCGCGCAGGTCTCGCGCTTTTATCCGCGCGCCGGGCAGGGCAATGTCTATCAGGCCAGTGAAGAACTCACGCATATCCTGATGAAGGTCGAAACACATAACCACCCGACAGCGATCTCGCCGTATCCGGGCGCCTCAACCGGCGCAGGCGGCGAAATTCGCGACGAAGGCGCAACCGGTCGCGGCGCCAAGCCCAAAGCCGGACTAACCGGTTTCACCGTTTCCAACCTGATGCTCACGCACGCAGTGCGCCAATGGGAAAACGCACGCGACGTCAATCAGGCGCCGGCAGAACGCCAGCCGGGCAATGCTGCCATCACCGGCAAGCCGGAGCGTATCGCGTCTCCGTTGCAGATTATGCTAGACGGACCGCTCGGTGGCGCGGCCTTCAACAATGAATTTGGCCGTCCGAATCTGACCGGCTACTTCCGCACTTACGAACAGAACGTGGCCGGTACTGTTTACGGTTACCACAAGCCGATCATGATCGCCGGCGGACTGGGCAATATCTCGGCGCTGCATACGAAGAAAAATGATCTGCAAGTCGGCAGCCTGCTGATACAGCTGGGTGGTCGCGGCATGCGCATCGGCATGGGCGGCAGCGCGGCGTCGTCGATGACGACAGGCTCGAACACGGCCGATCTCGATTTTGACTCTGTACAGCGCGGCAATCCTGAAATGGAAAGACGCGCACAGGAAGTCATCAATGCGTGCTGGGCGCTGGCCAATGACAATCCTATTTTGTCGATTCATGATGTCGGCGCCGGCGGCCTGTCGAATGCCTTTCCTGAAATTACCAACGACGCCGGCCGTGGCGCGATCTTTGACTTGCGCAAAGTCCCGCTGGAAGAGAGTGGCCTCGCACCGAAAGAAATCTGGAGCAATGAATCGCAGGAGCGTTATGTACTAGGCATTGCGCCTGCCAGCTTACCTTTGTTTACGAGCATGTGCGAGCGCGAGCGTTGCCCGTTTGCTGTCGTCGGCCTGGCAACGGAAGAGCGCCAGCTGCGCGTCATCGACCCTGCGAATGATAATTACCCGGTTGATATGGCGATGGATGTCTTGCTCGGCAAGCCACCTAAAATGCACCGCGACGTCACGCATGTTAACAATACGTTTGCCGCGCTTGACCTGACCGGCATACAGCTCGACGACGCGGCAGAGCGCGTGCTGCATCTGCCTACCGTCGCCGACAAATCCTTCCTCATTACCATAGGCGACCGCAGCGTCGGCGCACACACTGCACGCGACCAGATGGTCGGGCCGTGGCAAGTTCCGGTCGCTGATTGCGCCGTCACTACCATGAGCCTCGAAGGCTATCGTGGCGAAGCCATGGCGATGGGCGAGAGAACGCCACTGGCCGTCATCAACGCAGCCGCCTCCGGCCGCATGGCCGTCGGTGAATCCATTACCAATATTGCGGCAGCCGCCATTGCCGGCATTTCGGACATCAAGTTGTCGGCAAACTGGATGGCAGCCTGCGGCCAGCCGGGACAAGACGCGGCACTGTTCGATACCGTCAAAGCCATTGGCATGGAGCTGTGCCCGGCACTGGGCATCAGTATCCCCGTCGGCAAAGATTCGCTGTCCATGCGCACGACCTGGAAAGACGGTGATGCGGCCAAAGCCGTAACGTCGCCGGTGTCACTGATTGTGACGGCGTTTGCGCCTGTTTCCGACGTACGCCTGACAGTTACACCGCAGTTGCGCACGGATCTCGGCGAGAGCTCGCTGATCCTCATCGACCTTGGCCGCGGCAAGAATCGCATGGGTGCGTCAGCGCTCGCGCAAGTGATGCAGCAACTGGGCAACGATGCACCAGATGTCGATAGCGCCGACGACCTGAAGGCCTTCTTCGCAGCAGTGCAGCAATTGATGCAAGAGCAAAAAATCCTGGCCTACCATGACCGTTCCGATGGTGGCTTGTATGCGACGCTATGCGAAATGGCATTTGCCGGCCATGCCGGTATCTCGGTCAATCTCGATATCCTGACCATGGAAAGCGAGCACGCAGCCGACTGGGGTGACTCCAAAAACTGGGCCTCACAAGTTGGCGAACGCCGCAATGATATGACATTGCGCGCGCTGTTCAATGAAGAGCTCGGTGCGGTGATTCAGGTACGCGCCGAACAAAAATCCGAGGTCATGAATGTGCTGCGCGAGCACGGTCTTGGTGCTTGCAGCCATATCATTGGGAAGCACAATGAACGTGACGTGATTGAATTCACGCGCGATGCCAAACTTGTCTATACCAAGTCGCGCAGCAGCCTGCACCGGCTCTGGAGCGAGACCAGCTGGCGCATGGCGCGGCTGCGTGACAATCCGGCCTGTGCCGATGCCGAATACGAGCGCTTGCTTGATGTGAGCGACCCGGGGATGTCGCCGGTCATCACTTTCGATACGACAGAAAATATTGCGGCGCCTTTCATCGCCACAGGCATCAGGCCGCGGGTGGCGATCCTGCGCGAGCAAGGCGTTAATTCGCATATCGAGACCGCTTATGTCATGCATCAGGCCGGCTTTGAAGCGGTGGACGTGCACATGAGTGACCTGATTGCCGGTCGCGCCAAACTGTCTGACTTCCACGGCGTCATTGCCGTCGGCGGCTTTTCTTATGGCGACGTGCTGGGCGCCGGTGAAGGCTGGGCGAAAACGATCCTGTTCAATGCCAGTCTGTCAGACCAGTTCGCCGCATTTTTCCAGCGCACCGATACTTTCGGTCTGGGTATCTGCAATGGTTGCCAGATGATGAGCAACCTGAAATCCATCATTCCGGGTGCGCAGGCATGGCCTAAGTTCACACGCAACAAATCAGAGCAATTTGAAGCGCGCTTTGTGATGGTGGAAGTTGCGGATTCACCGTCTATTTTCTTTGGTGGCATGGCCGGCACACAGACACCGATTGCGGTTTCTCATGGCGAAGGCTTTGCCAATTTCGCGCATACCGGTAGCCAGCAGGATGCAATTGTCGCCCTGCGTTTCGTCGACAACAAGGGGGCAGCAACCGAAAGCTATCCTTTGAATCCGAACGGCTCGCCGCAAGGCATTACGGCAGTGACGACAGCGGATGGTCGCTTCACGGTCATGATGCCGCATGCAGAACGCGTGTTCCGCACGGTGCAGCATTCATGGCATCCGCAGCAGTGGAGTGATGATGCGCCCTGGATGCGTATGTTCCGCAATGCGCGCAAGTGGGTCGCTTAGGACCTGTTGTAGCGTAAGGATTACAGAGCAGACTTCAGGTCAGTATGCTGCTTGCGCCAGCGCGGTTCTGCGCTGGCGTTGCCTTTCATACTGTAGGCGGTATAGCTAGCAGGTCTGCTGCCCGCTTCATTGCGGCTGGTCTGCGCCTTTATTTGCAGCGGTTCGGGCATGAGGATCACTTCGCCAAGTGATTTGCCCAGTGCGGCATGAAACAGTCCGACATCAATGCCTGCAGTTGTATGGATGACGAGCTCGGCATCTTCATCGCGCTCGGCATTGCGCGCAAAGGACTGACTGGCAATCCGTGAGGTCGAAATGGCATGCGGCGGGATCATGATGCCATTCTTTTCGGCCAGATAATCGAGCATCAGCTTGTCATGCCGATATTCCAATCCTTGCGCCTTGAAACCCTTGTAGTAGATGCCGCTGCGGTCGGTGAACTGTTCATTCTGCTGCAGTTTCTGCAGTGCGCGGTTGAATGGCACAGACAAAACTTGTCCCGCTTCCGCAATACCGTCGATGCCCCAGAATGCCTTCAGTCTCGCGCCGCCATTGATGATAATGAAATGCGCGCTGTAAGGGTCAAGGTAATCAAATAGCGCTAATGCTTCATCTAGATCCAGCACAGCCGGGTGCTGCTCACGCAGTTCTTCGATGCGTTTTAATTCATCCCGGCTCATGGGTATGCTCGACCAGTGCAGAACGGTAGGATCCATGACGGAAGCAAGCAAGCGTCGCTGCGCAATCGAGTTAATGGCAAAGACCGATCTGATGGCTAAACGTAATTTTGCAGCGTGCTTTTCCTGAATCGATTGCGACAGTGTCTTACCTGTTTTCAGCTGATAGCAGCCAAGAAAAAATGAATCGAATACGTTCAAGACTGTATGCAATTCTTTTGCAAAGCGCAGGTTAGTCAGCTCTTTAATTGAGAGTTCTCCGCGCGGTTTATTGCCAGGACAGGAATGACAATGACGTTCAAGCTCTTGAAAGAGATCAATGCGCAGATCGCGGCGATCATCGCGGTGCGCATTCCAGTCTGGATTGGCGATCAATAAGTTACCGATCTGCTGACGGATCGCTTCTGTCTTCGGTGATAAGGTGCGCAATGGTGAACGCCTGATCAGTTTGCGTGGCTTGATCAACGGCGCGCGCTGTTTGAGTACAGTTGCTTGCTCGCCCAAACTGCCATACTTTAGGCGTCGCGATAGAGTTCGTATTTTTTGGAACATAAAGATTTTTTTATTTGATTGGCATACTGCTGCAAGCGTGCAGAGTAACGATTTTTGATATTGCGTAAGGCAAGCTCGATCTACTGTTGCAAGCAGTTTGGCATCGGAGCTTTCGCAAGAATATTTGTTGGGTTTTTATGCACAAAAAAAAACTGGCTTGCGCCAGTTATTCAATCCTGCAGCTTGATCAGGCTCGTCAGGTCTTGACGATTCTGGCCGTGCAGACCGGCGTCGTGCCGATCAGCATATGCTCATTAGCGACCAGCGCGTAATAGACAGAGCGTTCACGATCGGTCCATTTTCCGTCTGGATCAATCCCATGCTTGATCAATAGCTTAGCCATCTTCTGCATATCGTCACCATTTGATTCCCGATATTCTTTACGCCAGTTATTTTTTTTCGGGACATTGATAGCGTCATTTTTGGCTGCAAACAGAATCATCGCAGCAACATAGCTACTTGAGAAGCTATTGGTCTTGGCTACATCGATTTCTATATATTCGTCTTTGTCGCCCCAGGTTTTAAGGTATTTATCGATCAAAGAATTGCCAGCGGTGGTCGATGTTATCGGTGAACCATTAGGAAGTTTTCCCTCAAGCTTGCTGAGCAGATCAAGCCGTAGTCGCTTTTTTTCCGCATCCGTAGCACCATCCGGCAATTGCACACTACCCCTGATCTTATTTCTTTCATTGATATGCGCATGGCTCAGATTGGCGAGGCAATGGGGAAAATCATCCGTCCAGACCGATAAAGACAAATTGCCTACCGGTACCAATTGCCCATTTTCTGTCAGGTAGCTTTTCGCTGATGCAACCAGAACCGAATCCGGTTTTTCACTGACGCTGATCATTTCGCCAGGGTTTCTTGCATAGCGGCGGGTTGTGTATGTAGGGCAAGAATGAAGTCGAAAACGATTGGCCGGATTGATATCGAAAATGGATTCAAACTGGTTTTGCTGAACGATCTCTCCCAGAAAACGCTGCTGCAAAGTATGGCGGTTCAATTCAGCCTCGTTACGAAACCAGCGCTCTTTGCCGAATATGAGTCGATGAATTGCAGGTGCAATAGTTTTCAGAAGGGGAGCCAAAGTCTTTTCTTTAACGCCCTTGCATTTGGATGAACGGATAAGTTTGCTCTTGTCGATACGGCGGGAATGTTGAAGTGCCCTCATGAAAACAACTCCTCATTTAACTGATGTGTCATTGCATTTCACTTTTCGCGGGTAATTGCTAACGATCTTTGGCGAAAATCGAGTATTTGGTATCAGTATTTGCCAATTTGTTCAGCTTTCAGTGTCGATTCCGTATTAATTAAAATTTTTAGGTAAAAAAAAGCGCTCTGTTCACAGAGCGCTTTTTCGTTCCTGCGAATGATTACTGAATCTTCGCTTTCTTTTTCAACTCTTGCTGGAAGGCTTGCAATTTCTTTTGTTGCAGCGATTCAGCGATCTGGCCTTTGACTTCGTCAAAGCCAGGAACTTTTGCGTCGCGCTCATCTTCGAGCTTGATAACGTGATAACCGAACTGGGTCTTTACCGGTGTCTGGGTGATCTCACCTTTTTTGAGTTCCATCATCGCATCGGAGAATGGTTTGACGAAAGCACCCGGTGGTGCCCAGCCCAGATCGCCACCTTGCGCGCCCGAACCGGAATCGGTCGACACTTTGGCCAGCTCTTCAAACTTTGCCCCGCCCTTGAGCTTGGTGATGAGGGCTTTTGCATCTTCTTCTTTGTCGACCAGGATGTGACGTGCGTGGTATTCCTTACCGCCGGACTGTGCCTTGAACTTGTCATACTCGGCCTTCATGTCTTCGTCTTTCACCGGATTCTTGACCAGAAAATCGGTCGCCAGTGCACGAATCACGATCGATTGACGCGCCAGGTCAATCTGGTTTTTCACATCTGGGCGGTTAGCTACACCTTGCTTGTCGGCTTCTTGGGTCAGCACTTCGCGGTTGATGAGTTCATCCTTGATCATTGCACGCATCTCGGGCGTGTCTTGCTGACCTTGTTGAACCATTTGCTGCACCATTGTATCGACGCGGGCAGAAGGAACAGGCTTACCGTTTACCACGGCGATATTTTGCGCGTAAGCCGGCACGGCAGCAGAAGCGGCCATCAGAACCAGTAAGCGAGCGTTTTTCAAATTCATCATGTCTTTTCCGAGTTTCAGTTTGTTTATAAAAAAAAATTAACGACAGTCTGGTCCTGACTCAAAGGCCTGCGTCATCGGCCTCGGAAGGCGTCAACAGCGTCAGGGCCAGCGCATGTATTTCAGTTGGCATCATCGCGCGCAGGCAATCATACACCAGCCTATGGCGTCCTACCCGGCTGACCCCTTCAAAACGGGCCGACACCAGCCGCAAACGATAATGGCCGCCGCCGGATGCTGCTCCGGCATGACCGGCATGCAGCGCCGATTCATCTTCAACATCACAGACCAGTGGCTTGAATTCTGCCATCAGGCTATCGGTGATACGTTGCTGTCTGTCGTTCATTCTGCTTCCTTGATATAGCGAGACAAGTACAGACTTTGACCGATAACAAAAACCAGCATCAGACCCATGAAGCCGAAGAGCTTGAAGTTGACCCAGAAATTGAGCGGATAATTGAAACCTATGTATAAATTCAGCGCGCCCATCGCAGCAAAGAAAAGTCCCCACGCCAGATTTAATTTGCGCCAGACTGGCTCTGGCAGTGTGAGCTGCTTGCCCATCATGGACTTGATCAGGTTCTTGCCGAAAAAAGCCTGGCTGGCCAGCAGCGCAAGCGCAAAGCACCAGTAGAGCACCGTAGGCTTCAGCTTGATGAATTGCTCGTCATGGAAATAAATCGTTGCGCCGCCAAAGACGGCAATGATGGCCAGTGAGACCCACAACATATTGTCGACGTGCTTGCGTCTGGCCAGTAGCCAGCCTATCTGCGCGATTGTGGCGACAATGCCCACTGCGGTCGAGAGCAGAATCGGCGCCTGTGCCAGCGTAACTTCACCGCCGGAGACCAGCGCGCTCAAGTATTGGCTGGCAAAGTCTTGCGCGGCTTCCGGATTGGCACCCGCCAGCTTGAAGACCGCAAAGAACAGGATGACGGGGAACAGATCGAACAGCAGTTTCATCAGGATTCACATTCAAAAAAGAAAGCACATAATTTAAAGACGCCGGATTCCGGCGTCTTTAACTGGTGACTATAAAAGATCAACCTAAGGGCTCAAACCGCAACGCCGCAGAATTAATACAATAGCGCAGCCCAGTCGGCGGCGGCCCGTCCGGAAACACATGTCCCAGATGCGCATCGCAGATGTTGCAGGTAATTTCAGTTCGCAACATGCCGTGACTACGGTCCACATGTTCCGCTACATGCGCGGGATTGAGCGCGCGAAAATAACTGGGCCAGCCACAACCGGAATCAAATTTGGCGTCCGACTCGAACAGCGCAGTGCTACAGCAGACGCAATGGTAAATGCCGTGCTCATGATGATCCCAGTAGCGGCCGCTAAAAGCGCGCTCGGTCGCCGCATGGCGTGTCACCTCAAAATCCATCGGATCCAGCAAAGCGCGCCACTCTGTTTCGCTGCGGATTACTTTATCGTTGCTCATGCCTGCATCCTTTAATAAACATCCCGTTCATTAAGACGAATCGTCAAGACGAACAACTCACTTCGAGACTGCCCGCCCAGTCAGGCGGCAGTGCTGCGTAGCTGTCGTGCTCGGGTTGCTCGTCAAATGGAAATTGTAAAATATCCAGCAGTTTGCTCACTTCCGAAAAATCTTTTTGCTGCGCTCTTTCTATCGCCACCTGCGCCAGATAATTACGCAGCACATACTTGGGATTGACTGCATTCATGCGCTGCCTGCGCGTGGCATCATCGCTATTTTCCTGCACAAGTCTGGCTCGATATTGTACTGCCCATGTATCAAAAGCTGCACGATCAATAAACATGTCGCGCAGTTCCGTATCCATGGCAGGCTGATCAATGCGCAGACCGGACAGCTTGCGGAAAAGCAGCGTGAAATCGACTTTGTTCTTTTGCATGATCACTAGCAGCGCGTCTATCAGTGATTCATCTTCATCATGCTGGGTAAGCAAACCGAGCTTCTGATGCCAAAGCGCATTCAGCTTCGCCGTAAATGCGGGCTGATAGATTTTCAGCGCCGCATGAACAGCATCGACCTCGCCAATCAAAGGCAGTAAGGCCTGTCCCAGCGCATAGCAATTCCAGTGGCCGATTTGCGGCTGCATCTTATATGAATAGCGACCTTGCTGATCCGTATGATTACAAATATGCGCGGGCTCATAGGCTTCCATGAAACCGAACGGGCCGTAATCCAGTGTCAGCCCCAGTATTGACATGTTGTCGGTATTAAGTACGCCGTGCATGAAGCCGACTGCCTGCCACTGCGCGACCAGTTCTGCGGTACGGCGTGTGACTTCTTCCAAAAGAGCCAGATAGGGATTGGCAGCCGACTGCAACTCCGGATAGCTGCGTTCGATTACATAATCAGCCAGTTGTTTGAGCTCGTCCTGCCGGTCATTGTGATACCAGTGCTCGAAAGAGCCGAAGCGCACGAAGCTTGGCGCCATACGCGTGACCACGGCGGTGCTTTCAGGCGTTTCGCGCATGACCCGCAGGTCCGAGCCGATTACGCACAGGGCGCGTGAAGTCGGAATGCCGAGCGCGGCCATCGCTTCGGAGCAGAGAAACTCCCTGATCGAAGAACGTAATACAGCACGGCCATCCCCCATGCGGGAGTAGGGCGTCATGCCGGCGCCCTTCAATTGCAATTCCAACGTACCGTTGGGATCAACGGACGGTGCCGCAGCATCACCCAGCAAAATGGCGCGGCCATCGCCAAGTTGTCCTGCCCAGACGCCAAACTGGTGACCGGAATAGACCGCTGCCAACGGCATTGATTGCGCATGCCGTGCATTGCCGCTAAAGACCTGAATGAATTCGTCTGACTCGCACACCGACAGGTCAAGCTGTATCAGTTCAGCGGCAGCAGGACTGGCGCAGACCAGATACGGCGACGGCAAGGGGCTAGACGCCAGCCGCGTATAAAATGCCGGAGGCAGCGCGGCAAAACTATTTGACAGTGGCAGCTCAGATAAAGTTGAGTGCCTTACTGGCGGTAGGGTTTCAGGAGAGTTCATGCCTTGCTTCTGTTACGATGGAAAAATTGTCGATAGATAAAGCATCACTGTGAAGCTGCAATTACAAAGGCCGACAGAGCCACGTGTCATATTTTGACAGAGAAGAGGAGACCGCATATGAATGCACCTGAAAGACTTGCCATACCTTCGCTGCAGCACCGTGTATCGCCCGAAGAATGGCAAGCTCGCGTCGATCTGGCTGCTTGCTACCGGCTTGTTGCCGCCTTTGGCTGGAGCGATCTGGTTTTTACTCATATCACCGTGCGCCTGCCGGGTCCTGACCATCATTTCCTCATCAATCCCTACGGAATGATGTTTGATGAAATCACCGCATCATCGCTGGTCAAGATTGATCTCGATGGCAATAAGCTCGAGGACTCGCCGTTTCCGGTCAATCCTGCCGGCTTCACCATCCACTCCGCCATCCACGCTGCACGCGACGACGCGCTATGCGTTCTGCATGTGCACAGCCTCAACGGCGTAGCTGTCTCGGCACAGGAAGCTGGTGTATTGCCACTGTCTCAGCAGTCTATTTTTGTGCTCAACAGCCTCGCTTACCATGACTACGAAGGTCTGGCGCTGAACGATGACGAAAGGCCGCGACTGGTTGCCGACTTTGGCGACAAGACTTACCTGATGCTGCGCAACCATGGCTTGCTGACCGTCGGCAAAACCGTCGCCGATGCATTTTTGAATATGTATATCTTCGAGGCAGCCTGCACGATTCAGGTACGAGCCATGGCGGGTGGCAGTCCGCTGCGGCATATAGGACCTGCCATCATCGACAACGCCAAAGAACAGGCGCGCGTCGTTACCAAATCGCTGGGTGGCTTGCTGGCCTGGCCGGCGCTATTGCGTAAGCTTGAGCGTAGCGACCCTGGCTACCGTAGCTGAATACAATGAATAATTGACGGAGACTCAGATGCAAGCACAAACGCACGAACAAACGCACGCACAAGCAAGCTTCACGGATCTGCAGCACAGTAAAGCGGAAGACTGGAAAATCATCGGTGAAGATTTCAAGGCCTATTCGGCCAAATTACCCGACCGCATACTCACGCACCTGAAACTGCTTGATGGTGATTTTGGCGGCTTTCCGGTAGACCGTCTCAAGCATAGCTTGCAGACGGCGACGCGTGCCCATCGTGACGGCAAGGACGAAGAGTACGTCATCTGTGCGCTGCTGCATGACATAGGGGATACGCTGGGCAGCTTCAATCATCCGGACATAGCCGCAGCCATCCTGAAACCTTTCGTTAGTCCTGAAAATTTTGAAATGATAGAAAAACACGGCCTGTTCCAGGCCTATTATTTCTTCCATTTCCTGGGCATGGACCGCAACCTGCGTGACCGCTTCAAGGGCCAGCCCATCTACGACCAGACGCTGGAGTTCTGCGAAAAATACGATGCGCCTGCGTTCGATCCCGACTACGACACCTTGCCCTTGTCCTTCTTCGAGCCGATGCTCAGGCGGCTGATGGCCAAGCCAAAATCAACGATTTATACGATGACTGAAAGTTAGTTCACGCAATTTTGTTGCGACGCACGATGGAAAGTCGTTGACTAAAATAGAACGCGCGTTCGAAAATCTGCGCATAAAAAATTTGCAGTGCAATATTGAGGAGACATGATGGTGCAGTATCCGCAGAGCCCGTTGATGGGCCAAATGATGAGCCAACCTTTGCTTATCTCCAGCCTGATCCAACACGCAGACCGCTACTACGGCAGTGTTGAAATTGTTTCCCGTCGGGTTGAAGGCGACATCCACCGTTACACATATCATGACTGCCACCGCCGTTCGCGCCAGCTCGCTAATGTGCTGGACAAATTCGGCGTCAAGATCGGCGAGCGCGTTGCCACTTTGGCATGGAATGGCTACCGCCATATGGAAGCCTACTACGCGGTGTCTGGTTCGGGTGCGGTTCTGCATACGATCAATCCGCGTCTGCACCCGGAACAGATTGCGTATATCGCCAATCACGCAGAAGACCAGTACCTGTTCTTTGACATGAATTTCCTACCGCTGGTGGAAGCGGTTGCGCCACTGGCGAAAACCATCAAGGGCTATGTGATGCTGTGCGAGCGCGATCGCATGCCGGCCGAGACCAAGATTCCAAACCTGCTGTGCTATGAAGACCTGCTGGCAGACAGTTCCGACCAGTACACGTGGCCGCTGTTTGATGAAAACTCGGCGTCCAGCCTCTGCTACACATCGGGCACCACCGGCAACCCGAAAGGCGCGCTCTACTCACATCGTTCCACGGTCTTGCATTCCTTTGCATCGGCGTTGCCGGATGCCTTGAATGTCTCGGCGCGTGATGTGGTGCTGCCTGTCGTGCCTATGTTTCATGTGAACGCCTGGGGCCTGCCATATTCGGTGCCGTTGACTGGCGCGAAACTGGTGTTCCCCGGACCAGCTCTGGACGGCAAGTCCGTCTATGAGTTGTTCGAACAAGAGCAGGTGACGTTCTCGGCTGGCGTGCCGACTGTCTGGCTTGGCTTGCTGACTTATGTCGCGCAAAACAATTTGAAGTTTTCCAGCTTTAAGCGCACCGTCATTGGCGGCTCGGCTTGCCCGCCGGCAATGATGAAGACCTTCCGCAACGAGTATGGTGTCGATGTTGTGCATGCGTGGGGTATGACGGAAATGTCACCCCTGGGCACCACTTGTACGCTGCTGGCCAAGTATGAAAAACTGCCGGAAGAGGCAAAGCAGGCAAAACTCGAAAAACAAGGGCGTGCCATTTATGGCGTGGACATGAAAATCGTCGACGACGCTGGCAAGGAACTGCCATGGGATGGCAAGACATATGGCAACCTGCTGGTCAAGGGCCCATGGGTCATCGAGAGCTACTTCAAACAGGAGGGTGGCTCCGTGCTCGAAGATGGCTGGTTTCCGACTGGTGACGTCGCTGTCATTGACGAAGACGGCTACATGCAAATTACTGACCGCAGCAAGGATGTCATCAAGTCCGGCGGCGAGTGGATCGGCACCATTGATCTTGAAAACATCGCCGTTGCACATCCGTCGGTGTTGCAGGCTGCCTGTATCGGCATAGCGCATCCGAAATGGGATGAGCGGCCACTGCTGGTGGTGGTGAAGAAGCCTGGCATGGAAGTGTCGCGCGACGAGCTGCTGCAATTCTTCGAAGGCAAAATCGCCAAATGGTGGACGCCGGATGATGTGGTGTTCACTGACGCGCTGCCAATTGGCGCGACCGGCAAAATACTGAAAAACAAAATTCGCGACACTTATCGCGAATACAAACTGCCGACTGCCTGATTTTTAAATCAGCGGTAGTGTTCATACAATTCAGTTGCAAGGGGCGGTGCTGGTGGAATTCACCTTAATTTCGATGTTGAACGGGCTCAGTTACGGGCTATTGCTGTTCATGTTGTCGTCCGGCCTGACGCTTATTTTCAGCATGATGGGCGTGCTCAACTTTGCCCATGCCAGCTTCTACATGCTTGGTGCCTACTTCGGCTACGCGATCAGCAATGCGCTCGGCTTCTGGCCGGCGCTGGTGCTGGCGCCACTGGCTGTGGGCGTGGTCGGCGCACTGGTGGAACGTTATGGCTTGCGCAGGGTGCACAAGTACGGTCACATACCCGAACTCTTGTTTACCTTTGGCTTGTCCTATGTCGTGGTCGAACTGGTGCAGCTCGTATGGGGTCGCGCAGCGGTTCCCTACAAAATACCGGCCGAACTTGATGGGCCGCTGTTCACGATCTTCACCACCACCTTTCCGATTTATCGCGCTTTCATGATGGCGGTAGCGCTACTGATGCTGGCGTCTGTCTATCTGCTCTTTACCCGCACCCGAATTGGTTTGGTGATTCAGGCATCGCTCACGCATCCGGATGCGGCAGAAGCACTGGGTCACAACGTGCCGCGCGTATTCATGCTGGTTTTTGGCGGCGGCTGCGCACTCGCGGGTTTGGCAGGGGTCATTGGCGGCAACGCCTTCGTGACGGAACCGGCGATGGCAGCAACGGTAGGTAGCATTATCTTTGTTATTGTCGTCGTCGGCGGCATGGGTTCGCTGGGCGGTGCGCTACTCGCGTCAATCCTGATTGGCCTTCTGCAAACCTTTGCAGTCGCGCTTGACTGGTCATTGCAAAGCATACTTAAATTTTTTGGCACCTCGGTTGCTCCGGATGCCATGTACTACAAAATTTTTACGCTGACGCTGGCTGAACTTGCCCCGATCATGCCGTACCTGCTGCTGGTGCTGATACTGATCTTCAGGCCCAAGGGCCTGATGGGAAAGCGTGAAGGATGACCATGCAGCATTCTATTAATTACGCCCCTGTCAATTTTGCGCGCTGGTTCGTTTGGGCAGGCTTTGCGTTCCTGCTTTTGCTTGCGCCTGCACTGTTCAATTCCGGCGCCGGGGTGTCCATATTGTCGCTGATGGGCACTGTCATGATTTTTGGTTTGTCCTACAACATGCTGCTAGGACAGAGCGGCATGCTGTCGTTTGGTCACGCAGTTTATTCAGGACTGGGCGCGTTCTTCGCCATTCATGCCATCAATCTCGCCACCGAAGGCAGCTTGCCGATACCGCTTACGCTGGTGCCCCTGGTCGGCGGTTTTGCCGGCATGTTCTTTGGTGTACTGTTCGGCTACGTGACGACCAAGCGCTCGGGCACAACCTTTTCGATGATCACTCTTGGAATCGTCGAACTGGTGTTTGCTTGTTCACTGATGTTTCCGGGATTTTTCGGTGGTGAAGGTGGCGTATCGGCTAATCGCGTCATCGGCAAGCCCTTGTTCGGCATTAGCTACGGTCCGCAGATTCAGGTCTATTATCTGATCGCGTTCTGGCTCTTCATTAGTACTGTTGGTATGTTCGCCATCTCCCACACGCCACTGGGCCGCATTGCAAACGCCGTGCGCGACAACCCCGAGCGAGTTGAATTCATCGGCTACAACACACAGCGCGTGCGCTATCTGATGTTGATTCTGTCGGCTTTTTTTGCCGGCATATCCGGCGGCCTGAGCGCGATCAACTTTGAAATTGTCAGCGCCGAAAATGTCAGTGCGATTCGATCCGGCGCGGTATTGCTGGGCACGTTCATCGGCGGCATCGGTTTCTTCTTCGGCCCTATCCTGGGCGCCATCATCGGCATTTTCCTCACTGTGGTGTTGTCTGATTACACCAAGGCATGGCAGCTTTACCTTGGTGTGGTCTTTATCCTTACCGTCATGTATGCGCCTGGTGGCGTTGCCAGCCTGATCATGATGAATGTGCGGGTCGCAGCACATGGCCGCTATCGTCGCATCTTGCCATCGCTGGCCGCGGTCACGGTCAGTTCATTGCTGGCAATCGCGGGTGCTGTGTCACTGATCGAAATGATGTACCACCTGACGCTGGAATCAGCCAATGGCACCACCATGCAACTGTTTGGCCTTCAGGTCGATACCGGCGTTCCTGACTCTTGGGCTTTGCCACTTTTACTGCTGGTCGTCGGTTCACTGGCATTCTGGCGCACACGTGTGTATTTCAAGGCTGCCTGGGATAAGGTCGATGCAGAAATCGAGGAGTTGTCTTTGAGGTCCGCAAAATGAGCGCCTATTCACTCGAGTTGAAGGATCTGCGCAAGAGCTTCGGCCAATCCGAAATCATTCGCGGTGTAAGCCTGTCAGTCAACAAAGGAGAGCGCATTGCCATCATTGGCCCCAACGGCGCGGGCAAGTCTACCTTGTTCAACCTGATCTCCGGTCGCTTTGCGCCGAGCTCCGGGGAAGTCATATTGAACGGTCAGGACATCGCCGGCATGATGCCTTACCAGATCAACCGTCTCGGTCTGTCGCGCAGCTTTCAAATCACGAATATTTTTCACCGGCTGAGCGTGTTTGAAAACCTGCGCTGTGCGGTTCTGTGGTCTATGGGTTACCGCTATTCGTTCTGGCAGCGCCTTGATGGGTTGAAGGATGCGCGCCTGCGCGCTGAAGAGGTGATGGAATCAATCGGTCTTGGCTGGCGTGCCAATACGGCAGCCGGCATGTTGACCTACGCCGAGCAACGCGCGCTCGAGATCGGCATTACTGTTGCCGGAGGCGCCGACGTGATCTTGCTCGACGAGCCGACTGCCGGCATGAGCCGTTCCGAATCCGATGCGGCTGTGGCGCTGATCAGCAAAGTCACGGAAGGTAAAACCTTGTTAATGGTCGAGCATGACATGAGCGTTGTTTTCGGTTTGGCCGATCGTATTGCCGTGGTTGTCTACGGTGAAGTGCTGGCCTGCGATACGCCGCAAGCGATACGCCAGAATGCCAAGGTGCAGGAAGCCTATCTGGGTGGTCATGCACCGGCGGAGGATCACGCATGAGCGCACTGCTGGAAATTCGTGACCTGCATGCTTACTACGGCAAAAGCCATGTACTGCATGGCGTCAATCTCGAAGTCGGTGCCGGTGAAATTGTCAGCCTGCTGGGTCGCAATGGCGTTGGGCGTTCGACCATGGTCAAAGCCGCCATGGGGCAGGTCGATGCGACTGGTTCTATCCTTTTCAAGGGCCAGCAGATACTTGGCATGCAGGCTTTCAAAATCGCACACAAGGGGCTTGGCTATGTGCCGGAGAACCGCGATATCTTTCCCACGCTGACTGTTGAACAAAACCTGCAGCTGGGTGAGAAAAAAGGCCACACGTCGCGCTGGTCACTGGCGGACATGTATCAAATGTTCCCGCGCCTGCAGGAACGGCAGCATGTGCCGGCCGGCGTTTTGTCTGGCGGCGAGCAGCAGATGCTCACGCTGTGCCGCACGCTCATGGGTGACCCCGACCTGATCATGATTGACGAGCCGACCGAAGGACTGGCACCGAAAATCGTTGATCTGGTTGCGCAGTATTTGCAGTCACTGAAAGAACGTGGCATTTCTGTTTTGCTGGTTGAGCAAAAACTCGCGATCGCACTTGATATTTCGCAGCGGGTTTATGTGATGGGGCGGGGCAGCATCGTGTTTGAAGGAACGCCGGCTGAACTGCGTGCGGATGCGGCTGTGCGTAAAGAATGGCTGGAGGTTTGAAGTTTGTGAATTTTTTGTGGCGAGCCAGCGAAGCTGTGCGACGCGGGGCTAAGAAAATCAAGGGCTTGGACCCCTTTCCTACGCCACAAACGCTTTGGGGTTTATTAAATCAGCGCTTCCTTAGGTGAACAAATCACAACCCCAGTGCTAATATTATTCAATTTTTCAATTATTTAAAATTAAAAAAGCTGCAATAAAGACAGCCTGTTCAACTACATCAAGGAAGAGACCATGACAAAGCGACTTCGCAGCATTCTCACAACTGTCGGCATGTTGAGCGCACTTAGCTCGCCACTGGCGATGGCTGACACTATCAAGGTCGCTTTCATCGACCCGCTGTCCGGTCCTTTCGCACCGGTTGGACAAAATCTGCTGCGCAGCTACCAGATGGTTGCCGAGATCGCGAATCGCGAAAAATGGGCGCCGGGTCATACCTTTGAAGTCAACGGCTTTGACAACAAAGCCAGCCCGCAAGAATCACTGACACAACTCAAGACAGTCATTGACCAGGGTTATCGTTACATCACGCAGGGCAATGGTTCGGGCGCGGCCGGTGCCCTGATCGATGCCATCAACAAGCACAACGAACGCAACCCCGGCAAGGAAGTCGTGTTCCTGAATTATGCCGCTGTCGATCCGGACCTGACGAACAGTAAATGCAGCTTCTGGCATTTCCGTACCGATGCAAACTCGGACATGAAGATGGAGGCGATGACGACTTATATCGCCAAGGACAAGAACATCAAGAAGGTCTACATCATTGGTCAAAATTATGCGCATGGCCAGCAGGTCACACGGGCTGCAAAAGAATATTTGAAGCGTAAGCGTCCTGATATCGAGATCGTCGGCGATGACCTGCATCCTATTGGCAGTGTCAAAGATTTTTCACCGTATGTCGCGAAGATCAATGCCAGTGGTGCAGATACCGTCATCACCGGCAATTGGGGTTCCGATCTGGCACTGTTGATCAAGGCTGCTCGCGAGTCAGACTTGAAAGCCAAGTTCTACACCTACTACGCCTACACCACGGGCGTGCCAACCGTGATGGGCGCAGCAGGTGCTGAGCACGTTCGCTATGTCGGTACCTGGAACGTGAATAACGAAACCTACGCCGGCAAGGATTTGATTGATGCGTTCAAAAAGAAGTACAACGACGACTACTATGCGGTGACGACTTATTCCAGTATTCAGTTGCTGGCCAAGGGCGTCGTGCAAGCCAAATCAACTGACGCCGTCAAGGTGGCGTTTGCGATGGAAGGTCAGAAATTCAAGACGCTGAATGGCGATGTAGAGATGCGCAAGACTGACCATCAATTGCAACAACCGATGTACGTTACGACCTGGGTCAAAACAAACAAAAAGGATGTCCAATTCGATCAGGAAAATACCGGCTACGGCTGGCGCACCGACCAGAAGGTGGACAGCTTTGTCGCTTCGCAACCTACCTCTTGCGTGATGAAGCGTCCCTCGTAATGTAGTCTTTGGCTCAGTAGTCCTCAGTAGCCATTAATCAAACAGCAGCCTGCCATAGCATGCTGCTGTTTTTTTGTCTGCTGCGCACTTCCTTGTAAAGTGCATGTTAGCTAGCAGGACAAAGTAGGTTGCAAACCACAAGTTAATCATACGTCTGGACAAGCGCGATCAGCTGCCTAGAATCACTCGATCAATCACGGATCGAGAGAACTGTATGCCGTCATTCTTTTTAGCTTGCCGCGCCGCCTGTTTGCACGGGCTGACTTTATTGTTGATGCTCTTGGCACAAGCAGTCATTGCTCAGCCTATTAAAATTGGTTTAACAGGTCCGTTTACCGGAGGCTCTTCACCTATGGGTGAAAGCATGCGCAACGGTGTGCGTTTGGCTGTGGCGGAAATCAATGGCATTGGAGGCATACACGGCCAAATGATTACACTGGTAGAGCGCGATGATCAGGCAAACAATGAACTTGGTGCACAAATCGCGCAAGAACTCATCAAGCAAAAAGTCGTCGCCAGCATCGGCATCGTCAATACCGGGGTCGGACTGGCATCCATAGACAGCTATCAACAGGCACGCATTCCGCTGATGATTGCTGTTTCGACGGGCACGGCGTTAACGCGCAAGTTTGCGCCTCCAGCAAGTCCGGAGAATTTCATCTTCCGGGTTTCGCCAACCATAGAGCTTGAAGCGAAGATGCTGGCAACAGACCTGCGGCGCAAATCGCTGACGCAGGTCGCGATTCTTGCCGATAGTACGCCGTATGGCGAAGCGGGACTGTCTGCGTTTTCGCAGCAGGCAAAACTGGCAGGACTGAATTTGTTGTTCCAGTCTCGTTTCAAAATCGGTGATACCGACATGCGCAGCCCACTGCAGCAAGCCCGCAAGAGAGGTGCACAAGCCATTATCGCCTGGGGAATCGGCCCTGAACTGGCAAGCATCGCGCGCACGATGCAGGGTATGCAATGGAAAGTGCCATTAGTGGGCAGCTGGACCTTTTCGATGCGCAATTTTATCGAAGGCGCCGGCAGTGCCAGCGAAGGCGTGTTGATGCCGCAAACTTTCATACAAGATGCCGGATCCACTGCAAAGAACAGCTTTTTGCTGGCCTACAGACGCAACTTCAATACCGACCTGATCCCGTCTCCCATGAGCGCAGCGCAAGGCTATGACGGTATGCACTTGCTGGCACTGGCATTACGACAGGCGGGATCATTCGACGGCAATGCACTGCGCAATGCATTGGAAAATTTGCAGCCTCGCTACCAAGGCGTCATCACCAGCTACGAAAAGCCATTTAACAGGCTGGATCATGATGCCATCACTGCAAACATGATGCTGATGGCTCGGGTCAGCGGTGGACGGGTCGATTATGCGTATAGCGAAGACCAGCAGCGTAGTGCGCTATTGCGGATTAAGCAGAAATGAAGCGCCTGTATTGAAGTTAGATATTTATGCGGAATGAATAATACGATCGTGCTTTTCTACGGTGTTTCTGAGGTATAGTAGGCAGCTGCAAAATTCAGCCGTTTATTACAAAAAAACTACCGGAGATTCAACTCATGACCGCCGCCTACCAACAGCACGGTGCTATTGCCGTCATCACACTCAATAATCCGCCGGTTAATGGCCTCGGCCATGCAACCCGCAGCGGCATTGTCGAAGGCGTCAATCGTGCGCTGGCAGATGCATCGGTTACGGCAATTGTCGTGACCGGTGGCGGCAAGGCATTTTCAGGCGGCGCGGACATACGCGAGTTCAATACGCCAAAAGCCATGCAGGAGCCCTCGCTGATGACGGTCATCAACGTGATCGAAGCTGCCGACAAACCTGTCATCGCCGCCATTCATGCTGTTGCAATGGGCGGCGGTCTGGAGCTGGCACTGGGCTGTCACTATCGGGTCGCGCTGCCGGGTGCGCAGATTGCGCTGCCTGAAGTCAAACTGGGTATTTTGCCGGGCGCCGGTGGCACCCAGCGATTGCCGCGTGTACTGGGTCTGGAAATGGCGCTCAACATGATCGTGTCCGGCACACCAGTGATGTCTGAAAAGCTGGCCGGCACCAAACTGTTCGATCAAATGATTGAAGGTGATTTGCTGAAAGGCGCACTGGAATTTGCAGCCAAGGTTGCTGCCGTGCGGCCACTACCGAAAGTACGCGAACTGAAAGTACGTCATGCAAATGCAGAAGGCTATTTGCAATTCGCGCGCAACACAGTTCGCGTGATGGCCAAAAATTATCCGGCACCCCTTCAATGCGTTGAAGCCGTTGCAGCTTCGGTCTCGAAGAAATTCGATGACGGTATGGCGTTCGAGCGCGAGCAATTCATGGCACTGGTGCAGACTACAGAGTCAAAAGCCCTGCGGCATGCCTTCCTCGGCGAACGCGCTGCCGGCAAAATTCCTGACGTGCCTGCTGACACGCCGTTGCGCGACATCAAGTCCGCGGCCGTGATCGGCGCAGGCACTATGGGCGGCGGCATAACAATGAATTTCGTCAACGCCGGCATCCCCGTCAAGATGCTCGAAATGAAGCAGGAAGCGCTCGACAAGGGCATTGCCACAATCCGCAAGAATTACGAGAACTCGATGAAGAAGGGCAAGCTGACGCAGGAAAAACTGGATCAGCGCATGGCGCTCATCAGCGGCACCTTGTCCTATGAAGAAATCGGCCAGGCCGATATCGTTGTCGAAGCGGTGTTTGAAGACATGGGCGTCAAGGAAACCGTCTTTACCAAACTCGATAGCGTGATGAAGCAGGGCGCGATTCTGGCATCGAACACCTCGACACTCGATGTCGACAAGATCGCCGCATTCACCAAGCGTCCGCAAGACGTGATCGGGACGCACTTCTTTAGCCCGGCGAATGTGATGAAGCTGCTGGAAATCGTGCGCGGTGCAAAAACCGGCAAGGACGTGCTGGCAACGACGATGGCACTGGCGAAGAAAATCAAAAAGACCGGCGTGGTTTCCGGCGTCTGCGATGGCTTCATCGGCAATCGCATGATCGAGCAGTACAGCCGTCAGGCTGGGTTTCTGCTCGAAGAAGGCTGCTTGCCGGAACAGGTCGACAAGGCCATCGAAAAGATGGGTTTTGCAATGGGACCCTTCCGCATGGGTGACCTGGCCGGCAATGATATCGGCTGGTATATCCGCAAGCGGCGCTATGTCGAAAAGCCGGAAGTCACGTATTCAAAAACTGCCGATCTGCTCTGTGAGATGGGCCGTTATGGCCAGAAAACCGGCGCTGGCTGGTATGACTACAAGTCAGGCGACCGCAAGCCGTACGCCTCGAAAGAGGTCAATGACATGATTGTTGCGCATTCGGCTGAACTTGGTATTGAGCGACGCAAAATCAGTGACACCGAAATCGTCGAGCGACTGATTTATGCATTGGTCAATGAAGGTGCGCATATTCTGGAAGAGGGCATCGCCATGCGCGCTTCCGATATCGACATGGTCTACCTGACTGGTTACGGATTCCCACTGTATCGCGGCGGACCGATGTTCTACGCCGACACTGTCGGCTTGCCGAACGTTGTCATGGCAATGCAGCGCTACGCAAAAGGCCGACACGGCGAAGCGTGGAAACCTGCACCGCTGCTGACAAAGTTGGCGGGTGAGGGCAAGACGTTTAATTAATTGTGCGTCACCGAAGACACTGGATCCCGGCTTTCGCCGGGATGACAGAACATTTAAGCAGTATGTAAATACCGTCGTTCCAGCGTTCGCTGGAATCCAGTGGATTTTAAACTTACCAATAATTCTCGCTCAAAAACTCGCCCGCATTCAATCGCCGGCATGGCTTCATACCACGCTGATGCAAGAGCTTCCGGGTCTCCTCAACCATCTGCGGATTCCCGCACATCATCACACGTGAAGTCTTCACTTCAAGCAGCGTCTGCGCAGCCTGCTCCAGCTGGCCCGACATCAGTGCAGTGGTAATCCGATTTGTCAGACGCGGTGCCATCAAGAGTTGTGTAACAGTCGAATTTTCCGCTTCTTGTTCTCCGCGTGTCACGCAATGGACCAAATGCAGTTGTGCCAACGTACTGTTCGTCAGCACTGCGGCCTGCATGCCGATCAGTTCGCTTTGGTAGGCCAGTTCTTCATCGTGCCTGACTCCATGCACCAGTATCAGCCGCTTGAACTGCTGCCAGACCGCGTCATCACGCAAAATAGAAATGAAGGGGCCAAGACCGGTACCCGTGGCGAGCATCCATAAATCTTCTCCGTCGATAAAGCGATCCGGCGTCATGAAGCCGTAATTTTCGCGTTCCATCCAGATTGGGTCACCGATGCGCAGGTGCTTGAGTTTTTCCGAGAAAAAACCGCCGGGAATCAGCACGCCAAAAAATTCGAGATCATCTTCTAGCGGCGCAGACACCATCGAGTACGCGCGCCAGACCATTCCAGTCTTCGTAGGAAGTCCGATGCGCGCATATTGACCCGCTGAAAATCTGAAATCAGGCGCACGTGTACACCTGAAACTGAGCAGGGAAGGCGTCCAGTTTTTTAGCTCCACAATCTGCTGCACAGAAACGGGGTTTTCCTGAAATGCCTGTTCGTTCAATGTGCCCATCATAAAAATCATCAATACGCATCAACAAAAATCGGTTCTTTGCGAATTTGACCATGATCTGGCACACACGTCTCAACTGGAAAAACAAATTTTTCACATCAATTTTTTATTCACGAGACCTTTAATTTAGAACATAAAAGTTCATGGCACCGATCCCTACAATTTGAATCCTTTCAACGAAAAAGATAAGGATATTCAACATGAACAAGAATCAACTGGCTATCGTTTTAGCATCCTGCTCTTTGCTTGCCTTGTGTGGTAAAGCCAGTGCCGCAGGCTCTTCTTCTACAGTCCTGAATGTCATTGCCTATGTTTCTTCCAGCTGCCAGATCAGCGCCAACGCCGTAAATTTTGGCAGTTATGATCCAGCCAGTGCGAGTTCAGGCACGGCCACAGGTAGCGTTACGCTTTCCTGTGTAAAGGGCTCTAGTCCTATTGTCACACTCGATTATGGACAAAATGCAAATGGCAATATGCGCGCAATGAAAGGTAACACGACAGAAGTACTGGAATATCAACTCTATCAACCCTCCAACAACACAGCTGGCACCTCTTGCACATTTAATGAATCTGTAATCTGGGGTAACAGTGGCAGTGAAAGATTTATTGCGACAGCTTCCCCTGGAATCTCGCCGCGTACTTACAACATTTGCGGCCTGATTCCACCAGGTCAGGATGTATCTACCGATTTTTATCAGGATAAAGTCACTGCGCAAGTTGACTTTTAATCTGACAAGCGAATGACACGACTGTTTACTTTCGTACTTTGCTGTAGGTTCAGCCTGCTTGACGCATGTCAGGCAGGTGCTTTTCAATTCAAGTCTGTTCGGCTTAGCCTGTCAGATGTAACTGCCTATGCAAAACAGCTGTCGATCTTCGTTATCGAGAGAGGGCACAAAGCAGGGAGTCGCTTACTCATCAAGGCGCAGAACAGAGCCGGTCTGCTTAAATTCTATGCCATCCTCAGGAGCTCTTAGCTGCTCGCATGCTGCAAGGTTTGCTGTTCTGATGGCGCTATCTTTCTTGCAGACAGATCATGCAACGGCTCAGTTAGCCAACCAATCTGCCAATCTGTCTTTGATTGAGTCACTGGACGATGCAGATCTGCGACCGGTACTGGTAAAGCTGACGTTTAATCGACAACGGCCTCCAAGCACGCGACTGGTGCTGCGCAACCGGAAGGATGAATGGATGCTACCAACTGAGGTACTCACCGCTGCACGGATCAAATTTCCGGAAGCGGCGATACTAGCTTTTAATGGTCAATTTTTTGTGCCGTTAACTGCCATTTTCAGTACTTGCAGTTCCGACGACATTGTCTTTGACGAAGCAGCCCAGACACTCGATATCATGCTTCCGGCAAGCAGCTTCATCATGACGAAAATTAATTCCCGCTATGCGCTAAATCAGCCAGAGCCGCGCGCCATCAAAACGGGCGAAGGATTGGGGCCGAGTTTGTTTTTAAACTATGATTTATCGTTTGAGCACGCTGACAATGGCAGCGGACAGGTGCTGTTCGCAGAAACTGGCGCCGCTTTCAGCAAAGGTGTTGCGCTGGCTGACTTTGCGTTGATACGACAGCCACAACAAAGCCTGACCCTCCGCCTGGGAACAACCGTACATATCGACCGGCCGCAGCAGATTGCCACCCTCAGATTGGGTGACGCTATCACCCGGCCTGCAACCCAGCTAGGGCGTTCAGTGCGTTTTGGTGGTGTGCAGTATGCGACCAATTTCATGACGCAGCCTCAACTGGTGACCGTCCCCATGGCCAACATGCAAGGGCAGGCCGTGCTGCCGTCGACGGTAGATGTATTTGTCAATAATGTCTTGCAGAGCCACAGCGCAATTCCGCCAGGTCCTTTTTCAGTCAGTAGCGTACCTATGGTCTCGGGCGATGGTGATCTGCAGATGCTGGTCCGCGATTTATCGGGGCGGGAAGAAATCATCACCCAACGCTTTTATACCAACCCGACGCTGCTCGCGGCCGGGCTGCGTGAATTTTCCATTGAAGCGGGTGCATTGCGAAGAAATTTCGGGCTAGAGAGCAACGACTATGGCGACGGTTTCGCAGCGGGCAGTTACCGGTATGGCGTCAACAATCGGCTTACGCTCGAAGGCTCTGCGCAATGGCAACATAATGGACCGCACGGTCTCAATGCCAGCGCTTCTTTGCTGATATCCTCATTCGGTATTGCCACTACGGCCATCGGCCGCAGCAGCAGCGATGCCGGCGAAGGCAGACAGTTTGCAGCCGGCTTCGAAAGAAAAACTGCACACTACACTCTCGGTGTTCACTCACAAGTTGCGGACAGGCGTTTTCGTGCAATGGGCGTTGATCCTGAACATAGCGTACGTCGGCAAGACAGTATTCATGCCAGCTACCGCATCAAGCAGGCTGGCAACCTGAATCTTGCCTATGCAAGACAGCAACTAGGAACGGCAATGGCGCGGGAAGTTTTCAGTGCCAGTTTCAGTACGCTACGAAAAGCATGGGGCAATCTGATTTTTATGGTCTCAATAGGAAGGGGTGCCAGTAGAAGCGCAAGCGAAGATTCAACTCAAAACCGGTCTTTCAGTGTGTTCTGGATATTGCCCTTGCAACGAGAGTTGAATGCAAGCCTTTTGCATATTAATGCTAATGCAGCGCCAGACCAGACGTTATTCCAGGCACAAAGTAATCTGCCAGCAGGAGAAGGCAGCGCCTTTCGAGTACAGGCTGGCATCAATGCGCCGCAGCAGGCTGCTTTGCTTGCACAAAATTCTTATGGGCAGGTTCGCCTTGAGGCGGCTGAATATCAGGACAAAAGCAGCGCGCGGCTTAATCTGTCGGGTGCGCTGGCTAATTTCAATAATCACTGGTTTGCCAGCCGCCGTATCACGGACAGCTTCGGGCTGGTCAGATTGCCAAACATGAACAACGTCCGTGTCTATGTAGATAACCAACTGGCTGGCCGCACCAATAAAGCTGGCGAAGTATTCATCCCAAGGCTGCATCCATACATGCCCAATCATGTCAGTATCGATCAACTCGATCTTGCGCTAGATACCGAAATCGATACTTTGTTGTTGCGTCCAAAACCGGCTTGGCGCAGCGGTGTAATGATTGAATTTCCTGTGCGACGTGTAGCAGGCGCCACCTTGAATTTAATGACGGAGGAGGGCTTGGCAGTGCCAACCGGCGCAGTAGCTACTTTAAACAGCGAGTCTGAAATATTTTATGCAGGTCGTGACGGCCTGCTTTATTTAACGGGACTCAAGTCCCACAATGATGTTCATGTCGAATGGCATGGTGGACAGTGTCAAGCACAAATCGCATATCAACCTGAATCCGGTAGCATTCCATATCTGGGTGAATTCAGATGCGTGAGGAGCAAGCAATGAAAGCAAACACTATTTGCATTTTCTATAGCGTGCCGATGCTGATCCTGCTGCTGTTTTGTTGCAATCTTCAAGCAATGAACTGTATTGCCCTGAGCAAGCCGCAATTCGTATTTGGCCTGTACGAACCGCTTGCGGAAAATCCACTTGATATAGACGCACAGTTTTTGCTCTACTGTCAGCCAGCCTTAGCTGGCGAATCATTGACTTTACGCATAGGCATGCCTGATAGCGCTGGCATTCGTGGCATGCAGGGTGCGCAGTACGGCGATGTATTGCGCTTCAGCATTTATCGTGATCCGGCACGCAGCATGGTATTGAATGAAACAACAAGCATTAATATTAATGAATCACTGATTGGAAATAAACTTATCTCGATCCCGTTGTACGGACGAATTTTTTCCAGACAAAATATTAGTGCCGACAACTATCAGTCGGGCATAGTCGTAACTCTCGACTATTAGAAAAACTAATCAGGTTTACCGATAGAATTTTTTCTATCGGCCATTTTGTTCATATTATTTCCAATTCGATTGCTAACTGTTTTTTTACATCAATGTGATGTCAATAATTGACAACAAAGCAGCGCACTGCAAGGTCCTGCTTATTCAAGCATTTGAGCTTATTCATGCTCCTGATTTTTAAGGATGCATAACAATATTCCGAAATAACATGCAAGAAAATGACTTTTTGAAAGTCATTCATTCATACAATTTGCTTTCCTAAAACTTAACAAGGAAAAAAAATGTATGAAATGAAAATGACGATTGCCATCGCTGCAATCGCTTTGGCCGGTATCACCGGGACTGCTGCTGCAGGCAGCAAGTCAACTCCGCTGAACATTACCGCCACTGTCGCAGCAACATGCGATATCAGTACCACTCCGCTTGCGTTTGGCTCTTACGATCCGACTGCAGCTACCGCAACAAATGGAAATGGCACTGTCACACTGACCTGTGTCAAGGGTTCGCTGCCAGTTGTATCTATTGACCTTGGTGCGAACGCTGTCGCTGCAGTTCGGAATATGAAAGGTGTCGGCACCGATGTGCTGAGCTATGAGTTGTACCAACCGGCTAATAATGCCGTAGGCACAAGCTGCGCCGGTACCGAGAACGTGGTCTGGGGTGATGGCACGAACGGTAGTCTGTTCAATGCTACCGCCGCTACCGACACGCTGGCTCGTTCCTACAATATTTGCGGTCGTATAGCTTCTGGACAGAACGTTGCCGCCGACAGCTACAGCGACACGGTTACTGCCAAGGTCGACTTCTGATGATGACCCGACCTGCCAGACTAGTAATCCGTTTGCCGCTGGCCGGCCGGGTAAGCTTGATTTGTAAGACAGCAGTCCGTCTCATTGGCGGATTGCTTGTTTGTTTTCTGTACAGCCCGGCTAGCCATGCCGGCTCTTTCCAGGTCAATCCCGTTCGCTTAGAACTAGCAGCGCAAGAAAAGACCGCAGTGGTTCGCGTCCTGAACACCGGGGACGAAACTGTCACGATACAGTCGCAATTGCTGGCATGGTCACAAAAGGACGGCATAGATCTATTAGTACCAACGCGTGAAGTTCTGGTATCGCCTCCCATTTTCAAACTCAAGCCCGGTGCAACTCAGATAGTGCGAGTTGGTTTATTGCGACAGGTTGATGATCATCGAGAGCTCTGCTATCGGCTACAAATAGAAGAAATTCCATCGCCACCTGCGCCGGATTTCAAGGGCCTGCAAGTTGCGCTTCGTATAGGCATGCCCGTATTTGTCAAATCCAGAGAAAAGGCAGCGCAAGACTTGCATTTTTCTGTCAGCAAGCCTGTCAATGGCAATCTTGATCTAAGTATCAGTAACCAAGGCAATGCGCATGCACAGCTTTATGAGTTGACGATCCAGGCAAAGGAAGGCCAGACCGTGGCGGCCCATAAGAACTCTCTATATATTCTGCCTGGCCAGCGGCGCAGCATCAGTTTTAAAAACATAGACTCGGCTAATTTCGGTACCGATGATCTACTGGTTAAGGTGCGCACACGCGCAGGCTCACTGGAGTCGCATGCAGCGTTCACAACTCCATGACATCTGGCGTTGGTTTGTCCTCTCGCTGATTTTATCAATGCTATTTTCCCCGGAATCTGGAAAAACATCCTCGCTCATCAAAGCCGAGGAGGATTCGCAAAAGCAGTACCTTGTGCAGCTTATTATCAATGGTCAACGAATAAAAGAAGATCAGCTTGTACTGCGTGATACGAAAGGGAATTGGCTGCTTCCGGTTAAAGAACTTGAAATTCTTAGCGTGCACGTTCCGGAAAATGCCGTTCTGATTATAGATTCACAGCGGTGGATACCGCTAATGGCGCTTTCGGAATCTTCGGCCACATTCGAAGAAAGCAGTCAGACACTCACAGTGCTGCTCTCGCCATTATCCTTTACCGGCACCAAGACAAGTATCCGTGAAGCGAAAATGCTGCGATCGAATGACATAGCTTCGAGCGGATTTTTTGTGAATTATGACCTCGGCGTACAAGCCGGTAAAAGCGGAGTCGGACACTCGGCTTTTTTCGAAGCAGGTGCTTCGTTAATGCACGGCGTAGCTATCGCCAATTTTGCCTTGGTCCGGCAGCCTGAAGTGAACCTTACATTACGACTTGATACCAGCTTTACACTGGACAAGCCACAAGACATGACAACGTTACGACTAGGCGATTCGATTACCAGACCCGGCACACTACTCGGCCGCTCAGTACGTTTTGCTGGCCTCCAGTTTGCAACCAATTTCCTTAACCAGCCCGGGCTGGTCACAATGCCGATGGCAACTTTAGGGGGGCAAGCTGCGCTCCCCTCGACCGTCGATGTGTATGTAAACAATGCACTTCAGGGTCGCAAAGAATTACAGCCCGGTCCGTTCTCGATCATTGGCGTGCCACTCGTATCCGGTGAGGGTGAAATTCGCATGGTCGTGACTGACCTAGCCGGTATTCAACAGGTAATCACGCAGAGTTTCTATGCAAGTCCACTCTTACTGGCACCTGGCTTGAGCGAATTCTCATTCGAGAGCGGAGCCTTGCGAAAGAATTTTGGCTTGACTAGCAATGATTACGGAACCCTGTTTAGCTCCTTCAGCTATCGTCGCGGTATGAATGACAAGCTCACACTTGAAGGAGCACTGCAAATTGAAGAAAGTGGTGCGGCAGGTGCACAGACGGCTGCGACGTTTGTATTACCCGGCATAGGCGTAGGAACAATGGGTATTGCTGGCAGTCATAACAAAGATGTTAGTGGTACGCAGGTAGCGGCAGGCATAGAACGGCGTACGCAAAACTGGAATGTCGGAGTGCGGTCGCAATATGCGACGCGTGACTTTCGTCAGCTAGGTGTCGATCCCCAGTTTTTGCCTTTACGGCTCGATAGCGCCAACATCGGCTGGCGAGTTGGTGAACTAGGTAGAATTGGTATGACAATGAGCAGCCAAAAGCTGGCTGCAGGCGAATCGGTGCGTGTGGTGTCTGCCAGCTTCACGAGCTTGCGCAAGAGCTGGGGTAGCCTGACTTTTAGCGCTCTGCAATCTCGCGGAAATGGGGTCTATGGAAGTAATACGGTAGCTGGCGTATTTTGGAGCATGCCGCTTGAGCGAGATATAAATGCCAGCGGCTCGTTCAGCCACGATAGGATCGGTTCCGATCAGACAGTGCTGCAAGTGCAGAAAAATCTGCCTAGCGGACCCGGCTATGGCTATCGTCTACAAGCTGCCGTGAATGCACCACAACAGGCAGCGCTTTTGCTACAAAACGAAGTCGGACTGGCTAGACTCGAGGCTGCCGAATTCAAAGGTGATTCCAGTGCACGACTGGGCTGGTCGGGAGGCATCGCAGCGCTAGAAGGACGTTGGTTTGCGAGCCGTCGTATCACCGACAGTTATGGTGTCGTGCGATTACCTGGAATTGAAAATGTACGAATCAATGTCGACAACCAATTCGTGGCTACAACCGACGAGCATGGCGAAGCTTTCCTACCACGCCTGCAATCTTGGTTACCGAACCGCGTTAGCCTTGATCAGACTAACCTCGGAATGGATATAGCAATAGACACATTGCTAATGCGGCCTGTGCCGGCCTGGCGTAGCGGCGTACTAATCGAGTTCCCGGTCAGGCGTGCCATGGCTGCGACGCTTTCGGTGCGCGACGAACAGGGCATTGTGCTGCCAGCAGGATCGCTTGCAACCGTTGCAGGTCAGTCAGTCAGCTTCCCGCTTGGTCGTGATGGCTTGCTTTACCTTACTGACTTGAAGGAAGAAAATACTGTGACCGTGGAAGGGCCCGGTAAACGCTGCAACTTCCGCTTTGTCTATCAACCAGTTGCTGGCAGTGTGCCTGACCTTGGTGCATTCTCTTGTCGCAGCCTGATGCCATGAGTCATCATATCCTGCCTGTGCTGTTTAGCTTATTACTCATTGTTGGAAAAGCTCAAGCGCTAGAATGCCAACTGCAATCTCTGCCGAATCTGGCATTTGGCGTTTATGATCCGCTGGCATCGCTCGCCCTGGAGAGCGACACCATGGTTCAGATCGACTGTCAGGCCACCATGGCTGGTGAGCAAGCAGCATTTCGCATCAAACTGATAGGGGCAATTTCCGGAGGTGCACTACGCGTGCTACAAGGAACGGATGGTGGCGAGCAACTGATCTTCAGCTTATACCGCGATGCGCGCCGCAGTATCGCACTAGCCGATGATAGCTGGATCGCAATAAATGAAACTGTAGTGGGGCACAAAGTATTTACAATTCCAATTTACGGTCAGATCTTCGCCGGACAACATCGGGCGAGCGCTGGTAGTTATTCTGCAAGCATTCTGCTTTCATTAGAATATTGATTTTCATGTCAATTATTACGACTGCTAATGACGCGCGGATTTCCGCTTGCTCCTATGGTTTGCAGACTGACCGGCCGCCTCCAGACTCGCGCAATATAGTCGAGCACGCGCTCAGCCCGTCCCAGGTCCAAACCCCGGCCATCACTCTGATGATCTTGAATCAGTTCCAGACTGCCGTCGATATGCAAGCGCGAAACCGCAATGCGAGGTGCGCCATAGTTGAATTTAGACGCCAGTATTGCTTCGCGAACTTGATGAATGTCCCTATCGGCAATTCGTATCCCGCCTTCATGGTCTGTCTCGTACACAAATAAATCCAGTTTTTCGGCTAATTCCGTACTCAGGTAATTACGGATAAATCCAAAGTCATCCTCATCCTTGCAAATCTGACGTGCTACTGACAGACCATGCTTGTCTATCAGTTCTTCCCAGATCGAAAATCCCAGATGGTAAGGATTGATGGCCAGTGAAAGTTGGTTGTCTGCTGCATACGGACGCACTACATCAGAATGTGCCTTGATCGCTGAGACATATAAGTCACCAGGTAAAAAATCTGCTTCGCGTAATAGACGCGCATGCCAGTAAGATGCCCATCCTTCATTCATGATCTGACAAGCAAATACAGGGTAAAAGTAATATGACTCTTCACGCACGGCCAGAAAGATATCGCGCTCCCAGCCTTCCAGCTCTGGCGCGTAGTGGGCGATAAACCAGAGCAAATCAAATTCAGGCCTGGGAGGTATTGCTGCGCGCTGCTCGCACTCAGGAGTTAGCGTGACTGCCTCTCCTGGCAGCCGGTGATAGCGACAACCGAATTGATCTGCGTCACTTGATTCATGTTTATTGCCCTCGTTTTTTTTATCATGAAAATCCGCATAGTCCTGACGATGAAGTGGCTGGTCGATATCAATATGCGGCTCCAGCGCCAAGGCTGCATCAAGGATAGATTCGACGCGCTCCTGACCAAACTGTTCCAGTGCATTTTCAATGCTATGCGCACGCTTGGCTGCCTGCTGCAAAATCTGGCCACCTGCCATTTCCATGAAACGGCGAAATAAATGATTATTCTTTGCAAAATCTGCATGCCCGATTACATGCGCAACCACCAACGTATTTTCAGCGACGGAATTATTATTAACAAGGTAAGCATGGCATGGATCTCCCGGAAACATCACTTCGAAAATGCGTGAATGCCCCATTCCCTGGCGAATCAACTGATGAATGTAGCGCACGCCAAATGACCAATGCGGCATGCGTACCGGTAGTCCGTATACGGCAATCTCCATCATGAAATTATTGGGCACCAGTTCAAAATCAACCGGGTAGTAATCCAGCCCAAGCTGTTGTGCAAGTTGTTCGATACGGGCAGTGTAATTTTCGAGTTCAGCTTGTGTCTGCGCCATTATGCGTCCTCGTTGCGACTGGCTTCCTGCACAAAAAATTTGCGGATCGCTTTCCAGACATCATCGGGCTGGCTTAATACACAATTACCGATCGCCGCTCCATCGCGTTCGAGCTGGTTGGAGATCATTTTCATTTCTGTTTCCGAAGCGCGCGGCGTACCAGGAACAGTTTCGACATAGCCAACATAATTGAGCAGGCTGGTCAGCTTCGCCAATCCCGTCATGGCCGCGCCCCGATCTTCCGTAAAATTTTCACCGTCTGACGCATAGAACAAATAGCCGTTGTAATGCTCCGGATCATATTCGGCCTCTATCATGTCAATGGCCAGCTTGAATGCTGTTGAAGCTCCGGTACCACCAGTACCTGTGACTTGAAAAAATTCACTCTCACTAAATTCCCACGCCTGCGTTGTATGGGCAATGAAGCGCGTTTCGACCTTGCCGTATTTTCGGCGTATGCCTTGCAAAACAAAAAAGAAAAAAGTCTTTGCAAGTTTTCGCTCAGCTTCTGTCATGCTGGCTGAGACGTCCAGCGTAAATAACACTACGGCGCTGGTTGCCGGACGACGTCGTTGCACAAGTTGGCGAAAACGCAGGTCTTCATTCGAAAATGGCACCGGATCCTGCTGAAGCGCGCGCCGCTTGACCGCTTCTTTGACGGTACGCCGCCTGTCCAGACGGGCACGGGCACCATGCCTGTCCCATCCTTCACGCACATACTCGGCTTCATTCAGGCTGAGCTTTCTTTTTGGCTGCAAGTCGGGCAGCTTCAATTCTTCCCACAGCCAGTCAACAATATCATCGACCTTAAGCTCGAGTAACAGGCGTACTTCTCCCTCGCTGCTATCGCCCTCGGCTTCATCATCGTCACTACCATCCTGAACTGGCCGAAGCACATCACCTGGTTGTCCCCGACCCTGACCAGCACTACGCCAACTGTCATTCTGCGGATCGGAAAGTCTGAAACGCGCATGCTCAAGCATTCGCACCGGCAATTGCACGGTACGCTCCTGAGATCCTGTAATCAAATCAGAAGAAGCAACCAGATCGGGCAAGCTTTTCTGCACACTTTGCCGCACTTTCTCGTTATGGCGTAGCCAGTCGCGAGCGCCTCGCGAAAACAAGGCATACCACGGCGAACCGGCAGAGATCGTGCTGTGTGCTGTCATCCGTTGCCTTTCATCCTTACCATTCAAAACTGACTCAATAATTTATTCAAAAAGATTCATATAATTTAGACAGGCCTGCAAGCACATCGTTTGCAATTATCTGATTCATTCTTGCGCCAACAATGTCGTCACATAATTCAAGGCTTCGCGAGCACTGTGGCTGTCATAGCCGTACTCATCGACCAGCCTTTTTTCAACGATAGAAATTTTCTGGCGCACTTCCTCATCCGGCCGGCTACTCGAACTTACAAGCCGTAAGACATCGCGCCTTTGCTCGAACAAATACTGTTGCACCGCATCGTGTAACTGAGCATGACTGTCGAGATTGAATTTTTCGCCCCGTTTGTAGGCGCCCATGGCCTTACGCACGACCTCTTGCCGGAATGACAGCTTGCCGGAATCCGAGATATGAATCTTCTCTTCCACCGAGCGTAAAAATCGCTCATCCGGTCGCCGCTCTTCATTCGTGATCGGGTCACGAATCTGGCGGTTGTCCAGTGTGGCTTCGACTTCATCCAGATATTTTTCAAGCAAGTCTTGAGCTTCTTGTTCAAAAGACACAAACAACGCCTTGTGAACATCCTCCTTAACCCAGCGATTATAGAAATGCTTGCGAGCTAACACGAGATAGTCGATCCATTTGCGCTTCTTTTTTGGATCAATGCGTGCATCGCTGTCGATCGCATCTTTTAGTGCAAGCAGCACATCCATGGTTGTAAGACTTTTGGTATCGGACTGAATGATGGCATTTGACAAGGCATTAATTACAAATCGGGGAGATACGCCACCCAGACCTTCATCAGGCATTTTCTGGCGTGTACGCTCTGCGTCAGCGCGATTGACGCCTTCAACTTCTTCATCTGCATAGATTCTTACGCGCTTGCCTAACTCCTGATCTTTTTCCTCTCCCTCATGCAACCGCGTCAAGGTCGCGAAGACGGCTGCCGCATGTAACACATGCGGGTCTAGATGGACTTCACGAAAAGCAGGTGCCGCTGATGAAATCAGTTTTTTGTATATACGTGCTTCATCCTTGAAGTTCAGTGTGTAAGGCACTTGAATGATTACCATACGGTCAAGGAGTGCTTCGTTTTCACTCTCCTGCAAAAATTTCCTGAATTCGGCCAGGTTGGTATGTGCCAGTATTGTTTCGTCGAGATAAATTAAGGGAAAGCGCGAGACTTTCACGTTTTTCTCTTGCGTCAGGGTCAGCAGCAGATACAAGAATTCGCGTTTCACCTTCAAAATTTCAATCATCTCCAGCATGCCGCGGCTTGCTGCGTAGACCGCGCCTGACCAGGACCAGGCGCGCGGATCGCCTTCATCGCCGTATTCAGCTACTTTGGATAAATCAACGGAGCCAACCAGATCAGCCAGATCAGCTGTCGTCGGATCATGCGGCGCATAAGTACCAATGCCACTACGCCCGGCCTCTGAGATGAAAATTCGCTCGACCGGCATTTGCAGGAAATCGCCATTAAATTGCTGCTCAAGACGCATCCGGCAGTGCGGACACATTTCCCCGCTGATATCAACGCCATAGGTTTCACGGAAATTCGGTCGCAAAGTATGCGGTATCAAATGCAAAGGCGACTCGTGCACTGGGCAGCCATAGATTCCATACATGGCGCCGGCGTCGGTATAACTATATTCTTCCAAGCCACGCTTCAGCAGAATAACTAGCGTGGATTTACCCCCCGATGGCGGACCTAGCAGTAACAGTAACCGACGGCCAACTTCAGATCCTGCAGCGGCCGCTTTGAAATAGTCCACTACGCGCTCAATTGCCTCATCGACGCCAAATAGTTCTTCATCAAAAAGGCGAGTACGGAAGTGACCATTCTCATCTTCTCGCCGCGTCCAGCGAATCATGTCCCAGATATATTGATGAGAACTGCGGACAACAGCATGCGGATCAGCTGGCAGAATTTTCTCCAGAAATTGAGAAAGTGACCCCGTCCAGTAAACAGCCTTATGTTCACGCGTAAATGCCAACAAGCTCTGCATGAAATTTTCCTGATTCTGCGTACTCCATTCTTTATCTATGCTTGCCATGCTCTGTTCTCCCTGTCGAATGTAAAAGCATCTGACAAGTGGACAATGCAAGACCTATAAGGGTTCGCCATAAGAGAGCGCCATATAGTTTCGTCTGACGCAGCAGAACTATTGGTGCGATAGAAAGCTAGGATTAATGGCAACAAAGTACAATACTGCTCAATTTAAACATCTAACATTGGCAGAAATTAGTACTGTCAGTCATGATTTCAGTGGAAAAAACTATGCAACCTACTCTCAATCCGGTCAGGATCGCGCCTCAACATGCCACCACAAAAATGCACCGTATAGTCGTCATTGGCGGTGGGGCAGGGGGGCTTGAACTAGTCACCAAACTGGGAGACCAGCTAGGCAAGTCCGGTAAGGCGCATATTGTTCTTGTAGACAAAGCAGCAACCCATCTGTGGAAACCGCTATTGCATGAAGTCGCTGCCGGTAGCATGGACGCCAATGCCCATCAGCTTGAATATGTGGCACAGGCTCGCTGGCACCATTTTGAATTCCAGCAGGGTGAATTGCTAGACTTGGACCGCGTGAACAAGACAGTGACTATTTCGGCAATGCTAGATGAAGAACGCACACCGATTTTGCCGGAACGCGCCATCCAGTTTGATACCCTGGTGCTGGCAATTGGCAGCGTGACGAACTTTTTTGGCGTGCCCGGCGCAGCTGAACATGCAATGGCAATTGATACGGTCAATCAGGCAGAGACCGTCAGAAAACGGCTGCTTGCTGCCTGCATGCGCGCGCAAACCCGTTTGACTGAATCAGACGGACTGGAACAACAAAAAGTCAATGTCGTCGTCATCGGCGGTGGCGCAACCGGCGTAGAGCTCGCCGCCGAACTGCGCGGCACTGCACAAGTCCTTGCTGCATACGGCTTGCACCATCTTGATCCTGAGCGCGATATCAACATCACATTGATAGAGGCCGGACCACGCATCTTGCCGCCACTTCCAACGCGCATTGCCGCAGCTACCGCTCAATTGCTGGGCACACTGGATGTCAGCATCATGACTGGCGACAAGGTCACCGAGGTTAAGCAGGACGGAGTTTTGACAGCCAGCGGCAAAGTAACGCCGAGTGACCTGACTGTCTGGGCCGGTGGCATAAGAGTGCCGGCGGTACTCGGACGAGTTGGTTTACCCACTAATCCTATTGGACAAGTTATCGTTTCACAGACTTTGCAATCCATTACTGACCCCGATATTTTTGCATTTGGGGACTGTGCGAGTTGCCCATGGCCAGCTACGGGAAAGTCAGTACCTCCAAGAGCGCAAGCAGCGCATCAGCAGGCAAGCTTGCTGGTCACAGCCATGCGTCGTCGCCTGGAAGGCAAGAGCCTGCCTACCTTTACTTATCATGACCACGGATCGTTAATTTCACTGGGAAATTTCGAAACAGTCGGCAACCTGATGGGGCGTCTGGTGGGTCGTTCAGTCAAGATACAGGGGTTTTTGGCTCGCCTGCTTTATCTATCCCTGTATCGTCATCATCAAATGGCTCTGCACGGCATTTTAAGAATGCTGGTCGATACGATCGCGCAATGGTTGCGCAGCAAAACTTCACCTCGGGTGAAATTGCACTAAAGAAATTTCAGTAAAGATAAAGCCAAGCCGGCTTTCCGGATGAATCCGGAGAGCCGGCTTTTTTCATGCTTAAAAATTGCTGTTAAGTATAAATTCAGTCTCCGAAGACAGTCCTAATTTTAATTTTTGGAAGTAATCGGAACTATCTGTTGCTTAATTTCACATAAACATCAGAAAACAATGCTCCCCCAAAATAAAATTTATTGAGGAGAAAAAATGGCTACCAATCTGGAACGCATGCAGATCATGATGGAAGAGATCGGACCTGCGATGCCTGAAATAGATGCCGTTATTCAAAGCGAAGAAGAAAATTGGGCAATCCAGTTTGACGATCAGACCATAATCACCCTCGAATGGGCGGCAAATCCTGATCGCGTAGTGCTCGCTAGTATGCTGGGAATACCTTCTGAAAGCATGCAATTATCTGTTTATGAAACCCTGCTTTGCTACAACCTTCTGTGGAAAGATACCGGAGGCGTGAAGATGGCATTGGCGGGACCTAATGGCGAATTAATGCTTCTTTATGATCTGTATTTGACTGACCTCATGCTTAATGACTTGCAAACTGTGTTGAGTAATTTTGTCAGCATAGGGCAGGTATGGAGTGTCTATGTGACCGGTGAAGCAGAACAGACAACTCAAATGCCAGCGCCTGTAGACATGCTGCATTTAGGTGCTTGATTTTAAAATCAGCAACAAGAAAGGAAGCATGATGGGTCCGAATAATATATCGACTAAACCTTTAAGTATGCCAACAGCAGAACCTTCTGCGGCAACTCAGCGACAAGCCAGCAGCGCAGCAGTCACAGGCAAAATAAAAATTAATTATGGTGATGAAGCAAAGGTAATCCGCTTATCAAACGCAATCGATAATGTGAAAACCTTACAGGATAGGGCACAAGAACACGTTGAAGATATCAAGTCGAAATTCATCATGTGATGTGGAAGGTAAATCATGGCCAGTACAATTGAAAAAATTCAAAACCTGATTCAGGAACTCGGCCCTGCAAGCGCTGATATTGATGCGGTAGTTCAGACTGATGAGCCTAGCTGGGCAATACAATATTCTGACGAAACCATTGTTATTATTGAAGCTTCAGAAGATCCGGCACGTATGATTCTTTCATCCGAGCTGGGCAGTCCAAATGATTCTCTGCAATTGCCTATCTATGAGACGCTGCTCTGTTATAACTTACTGTGGCGCGAAACCGGAGGCGTAAAGATTGGATTGGCAGGTCCGAAGGGGGCACTGATTCTGAGCTGTGAACTCTGCCTCGATAATTTGAGCTTGATGGATCTGCAAGAGGGCATGAACAATTTCACCAGCATAGTCCGAACATGGACAAAATATGTTACCGGTGATAATACTGAAGCACCTTCACTTCCTGGTATGGGTTCAAGCAATATGCATCTACATGCCTAATTTCCGCAATCGTTAATCGCCTACATAAATCACAGATTTTTCACTTTTTCGGACGCTTAGGCGTCCGTTTTCAATTTCGATTGAATCTCAGAAAAAAAGCGAACAAGTATCAAGGGGGTGTTACCAAATCCAGCGTTCCTTCAATGGAACAAAGATAGATGCCAACCACCTGCAAATCTGGAGAACTAATGTCGTTAACTCGCACCAATAGCCGTACTAATCTGCATGAGAACAATCTAATAATTGATGCGAATATCAATCCAAAACCTGATGAGGGCATGACAGAAGATAGCCTGAACATCACATCATCCAATTCTGCGGCTAGCACTAGTGAACTACATGATGTGAACGCGCAGCCAAGTAAAAAAAAACCAGAAATGAAATTACAAATACCAGTAGAACAAAATTCGTCAAAAATAAAGGAAATGAATTTATCGCCGCGACAGATACCGAAATCTCCGCGGCTTTTGAAGAGCAAGAATTCAACTTTGTCAGAAAAAACGTCACCGCGAAATGAATTGAAAATTTCGCTTGAAGAAAAACATAAACCTTCTGTAGATGAAAAAGAGGAGAACGAAAAGAATTCTTTCCCAAGTAACCAAGTTGTCGATTTTCAGCCAGAGCCTCCGTCAAGCTCTGAGCCCATATTCCAGGTACGCCGTACCAAAATATTGGCACCTACGAGGTTATTACATCAAAAGACTGAGGAAACGACCACTGCTACGTCATCGACTCCCCGCAACACAAATATATTTTCTTCAGATAGATCATCATCATCGACAAGTACATCAACAATCAATACTGAAAAATCTACTCCGTCTAAGGCATCTCCTCCAAGTATTGAAGATTGCTCACGAGCCATACTGTATTTAATCTTCAAGAAATATGAAATTAATACATTAACTTCAGGATCGATCGGTGCGTTTGGCAGAGAAGATATTTATTTCGCTGTCAAAGCTATACCCCAAGTCTTGACGCATCTGACGGAATTTCCTGACAACGGGATCACTTCCATATCTGAATTGCTCATAGCATTATTCGGTGATGAATTAAGAAATAGCCCTGCATGGAAAAATGTTGATAGTGAAATTGAAAAAGCCAAATTACTCGATGATGGCTCCGTGGTATTTGGCGAAACAGATCCCGAAATAAAACAAAAATATTTTTCCTTGCTCAAGCCGCACGCTCAAAATATTGCCGACAACATTCTTGGCAATCATAAAAAAATATTGGGATCTGCCTTACCGACAGCTCTTTTGAATTTACTTTTCGAAGGCGATAAGAAGCTTCTGGAAGTTTGCATGACTTCTTCAAAATTAAGAGCAAGGGAAATGAACGACGCCCGCCTGCATTTTCTTTTTGATATGGTCGTGACACGATTCGCCCAAGTAATGGCTATGGATGGGTTTCCGGAGCGTCCTTCACAAGTGGAATCCTGGTTTGCAAGCGCAATTATTGAAGCACTTGGAGAGGGAATCAAATCTTTATCCAATGATTTTTTGGGGCAGTCGAACACCAGAATGCCAACAGACTTGAAAAAGAAGTTTTTAGAAAAAGTTGAAGCTGAGACTCGTGAAGATGAAGCAATAAAAAAATTCAAGTTGATAGAACTTAAAAAGAATCGCATCAATGAATTGCAGAAAAGAGAAAGGCATAGAGGTCATAGCCGGGCAAACAGTCATGCCATGTTGGCAAATGTGAAGCTGGAAAGAGATTACAAAAAAAAACTGGACGAAATAAAAACACAATGTGGCTTTGATGACATGGGTACTGATTTTTTAAAATTCATTAATGAGAATCAAAATATTTCTTTTGATCCAGCACTGAAAATCACAGTAAGCAACGTCATCCTGAATCTGAAATTGGCAGTTCGTGAATACGAAGAAATGAAACGCAACGGAGGTTTTAAGACAGAACAAAAAATTAAGGATGTTATTGAAAAACTGGATAACTTGTTTGAAAGCGAATTTAATGCAAAGAAAAAAAGACGCACCACTGCCTTCAGTAAAGACATTAATTTTACAGAAAAGCTGCGTCAGAATTCAGAAAGTAACAGGCGCGAGAATTCTTCAGAAAGTACGTTAAGTAGCGCGCCAATCACCACATCGTCAGACACGCCTTCATCTGCACATACATCATCAAGTGTCACGGCGTCAACGACCGTAAGGTCTACGCAATTGCGCGAATCTAGTTCAGAGGAAAAATATGACGAATAAAACACATAGTAAAAAATATGCAGCTTATTACTTCGTTTTCAGGTTCATAAAGGTTGAAAAATGAATTCAATAACACTCACAGTATCTTCACCTACGACTTCAACATCATCATCAGGAACAGTTCAAGTTAGTACCTTCAATGACAGTGTTAGCCCTTCAAAGTCTTTAAAACGGGGATCCGCCCCCGTCATGTTGTCCCTGGAAAAGACTAGAAAAATCACACCTAAAATACCGTTTCCATCCGATGCAGATATGACGTCTGACCACGTTTCACCCTTCAAACCGAGCGTTAAGACATCCCTTTCAGTACGCACAGAATCCTCACAATCACCTAAGTCGCCGCGCGCCTTTGAGGATGAGCTTCCTCCGTCAAGTAGGCATCGCATAGAAAAAAAACCTTATATTTCCACAGACGGTAGTACTAGACCTTCACTCCAGAAGCGCGATCCGTCATCTCGTTCCAGTGCACCACCCAAAATGATTGCAACTGCGGATATTCACCACGCAGACATGAATTTGGAAGAGCTCTCTGAAGAATTCGCTAAATCATGGATCAAGGCAGCAAAGCTTGCGGCAAGCAAACCAAAAGTAAATATCAAACAATCTGACAGCGCGATTTTGTCTTCCCCACCTGGCAAGCCAATCTTGACAGAAGCTATTATTCGTTCGATTTCTCGTTCAGATTGCCAGATACCAAAAAGCAAAATCCACCCGCATTTATTAGCGATACTGCCTACTACGAATGATAAAGAATTCGTACCGCATGCCGAAATCCTGAATGCGCTGTTTGGACAGTCTTTACGCAATAGTATTGCAGGAAAAACGCTCCTGACAATGAAGCTCGCAGCTTTGGAAAGTAACCCGGCTTATGCACAAATTACCATCGACTCAATTCGTAAAGAAGAACTCAAACAAGCAGCCATAGAAAGCATGCAGCCGCAGGCTAGAGCTGCAGTGGATATGTCATTGGGAATGGGAAAGCACTCGCTGGCGACGTCGAAATTACCTGCCGCTTTGATCAATGGCTGGAAATTGATGGATCGTGAACTAGTTAAATGGGCAAAAGAAAACCCCTTGCTATCCGATGAAATAATTCAGACTGCCCGCTCGAATCTGGGCATTGATACCATCATTACCAGGATGATTTATCCACTTATCTACGGCAGCCCGCATGAGTCGCATCTACTTGCTCCTGGCTGGTATGCCAATGCGGTGAAATCAATTCTCATAGCAGAATGGCCTGAATTTTTTGCGGATTTTGTCAAGCAGACGGAGGATGAAAAAAAGTTTTCCTGACGCAAATTTTAGCCATCCTGATTTTTTACTGTAAACCGACGGCGCCATGAACCTTGACTCCTACGCGGAGTCATTTATGGATATATGTCAGAGATTTGTCGACGGCAAAACGCTTTCAAATGCTGAATGGCATTAATATGAAGTCAAATTTTATTATCCGACTTGGCATGAAGCGTTTTTTCGAATCAATTAAACAATCAGCCAGCAGGGGCAAGCATGCACTTGATCAAAGCCAAAGCGTTAGAACGTGATTGCACGGTCTTTACCGTCAACATTGATGACAAAATTTATCGCTGTCCAGTTTCTGCCGAGGCCTTATATATGCTTTGTCGCGGGCAGGATACGCAGCTAGATCAGGTCGACGCCTATTTGCAGTTGAAGATGAAGGTGCAGCTTGCTGTTGAACAGCTGCTGGAAGAGGGAAAAAACGAAATGCCCCAGCCGCTTACGCTGGAGCATTTCTCTTTCTGTTAATTATTGACGCGTTATGGTTAATGAAAAGTCGGGGCCAGTTGCGCTACATGCGGTGCATTGGTCCGGGTCGTCATCAGTTCATCGAGTAGGGCAAACACCTCATCCTTCGACAACACATAGCGCTCCAGCAGCGTGGTCTTGATCGCTGCTATCAATTCGGCATAACCTTTGATAGCTTGCAGCGTGCGCGAGTACAACTCATCTGATTTGACTTCCAATTGATGGAGCGCATCGTCGCCAGTTCCTTCGCGATGAAAGTGATGATAATCAATTTTTGTATGGGAATACATGGAGAGTTGATTCACCATCAGATCCAGCCTGGCAGTCGCTTTCTGAATGTCGTTTTGACTACCGATAGAAATGCCACGCGCGCCATAGAAGAATTCTTCCGCTGCGACTCCGCCATAGAGCTGCATCACATCCTGCTCTAATTCTTCCAGTGTTTGCAGACCGTTATCGTGCGACGCCGACAGCACATAGCCTAGTGCGCCAAGCTTGGATACAGACTCGGTACTAATCTTAAGCAAGCTTGATTGTGCCTTGACTTGGTTAAGCGGCAGGCCTTGCCGCAGAAACGGATCAATCTGCATGAAAAAATGCCCAAGCTCATGCAAAGCTACTCGCTCTCTTTGCTTGTCCTTATCGGCACTCATAGCACGATCGGTCAGGCCGATTGCGCAACGCTCGAAAGCGCGGCATAACAGCTCGGAGTCAATCTGCTTATTTTCTTCGATCGCTATCATGCTAGCGCGCTCGACGACGGCTTCGAGCAGGGCAGGTGAGAGGTTCGCCGTAATTTCGGCAACATAATTCAAATCGAGCCGATCCCAGGCGACACATTTTTCATCCTTGCGTCGCAAAAATACTTGCAGCAATTCACGTCGTTCCGACTTGTTAGGCAGCCGGAAATTAATCTTGACGGTAAAGCGCCGCAGCATCGCCTCATCCATTTCAGTGCTGCATTCATCGAAGTTCGATGCGACGACCCAGATTACATCGCGCCCTTCATCGCTCTTGATCCCGTCTAGCAAACCGAGCAAGGTGTTGGCGGTATCGTCATCCCATTTGCGCTCACCACGACCGCGCGGCATAAATAATGTCTGTGCCTCATCCAGAAAAATCAGGCAACGTCCCTGCGCGCAGGCTTTCTTGTAGATGGCATTCAAGGCCTTGGAGCCGCCGCCAACCAGACCAGATTCGAGGCCGGATCCTGATGCCTGTATCAACGGAATATCGAGTTTCTTGGCAAGATAGCCGGCGAGTTTGGTCTTGCCCGTACCGGCAGGACCGGTCAGCATGACATTAAAGGGCTTGTCGATATTATGTGATTTATAGATGTCACGATGACGAATCATGTCCTCAAGATGCGCCACTTCACGTTTGATATCTTCCATCCCGACCAGATCATCCATGCTCCCTTTTAAGTTTTCCGGTTTGATTACAGGGCTTGCAAAGCCTAACCCCGGCAATCCTTTTTTGAGAGCGAACAGCATGAAGAGCAGCAAGAGAAGACCGATTGCATTGCGCGCCAAAAAGGCGCCGGTTGACTGCCAGAAGTCATTCTGCGAGCTTGGGTCCTGCAGCACTTCCTTATGATTGAGTAGCCATTCGGGCTGGGCGATGGCATATGGAATATCGTTTTTCAGCAGGACTTCACGCTCCAGATTGATGTGCGAAGTACTGGGTACTTTCACGACCAATATCTGTGGTTGGTCTTTGTACTTAATGACATAGCGGGGGAAGTCCGATAACGGCTGCGCGAGTAGCAAGTATTCAAGCTCGCTGCGCTTGGCAACCAGCTTCGTTATAAGCGAAATATCCTGACTTTGCACAACCGGCGAACTCAGTATCAACTTGGGTTCGTGTTGCAGGGAGGCGATGATAATTGCCAGAACAACGGCAGAAAAAATCGCGGCGCGCAAATAACTTTTTTTCAGGGATTGCGCCAGAGAAGAAAAATTGGGCATCGTTAGTCTCAAAGATCATGCCGCGGATTAGCGGCATGGAACGGCAGTGACGCGCCGGGTTGGCGCAAGGATTGATGACAAGCCGAAATAAGACAAAACGGGGCGGCAAAAGTTGCCGCCCTGAAGAGAATATGTAGTGCTTAATGCGAGACAGTTACCTTACATGAGACCGAGTATGCGGCCCAGTTCAGTCAGATAAGGTGTGTCCTTGAGGATTTCGCCTTCAACACTGGCGGCAAATTCAGACAAGCTGGCACGCATATCGTGCAATTGCTTGATGGTCTTGTCTGGATGCTCAGTGCTTGAGAGCGTGTGCTTGAGCGCGTCAAGTTCGTTACGCAAATCATGTAGACGCGGCGAGCCTGTCGGCGCTTTCGCCAGTTCCTGCTCCAGATCAGAGACCAGCCTGCTGATCCGTTCAAGACTGAAGTCTGCATGTTCTTCATTTTGGGCTATCGCTGACGATGAATGCCTGGTTTCGGGGTGCATGATGGTATTGCCTCCGGAAGAGAAACAGCATGATCTTGATCTTGTTGCATAAGCTTAGCGCTGTCAATCAAAGTACTTCATTTAATGACTACTACTCACTGTTGTAATCGGGAGCACCATGCTGATCCGGGACTATTGCAATATGAATGTGATTTGTTGCGACGCAAACACCGGTATCGCGCTGGTTGCCGGCTTGATGCGACGGCATCACGTCGGCGACGTTATCGTGATCGAAATTAATAATGATGGATTGCGTATTCCTGTCGGGATTGTGACGGATCGCGACATTCTGGTCGAAAGCATTGCACTCGACATTGATGCCAAGTTATTCACAGCAGGTGACTTGATGACTGCACCGCTGGTATCGGTGCGGGAAGATGCCAGTTTGACAGAGGCCATCAATCTAATGCGAAACAGAAAAATCAGGCGCCTGCCGGTTCTCGCTCATGCAGGCAACTTGTTCGGCATCATTACCTCTGACGATATTATCAATTTGCTGGCATCCGAACTCTCACTAATGGCCGCTGCCATGGTCGAGCAGCCGGGCAGGGAAGCGAGCTTGCGCAAGTAATGACATGAGCAGAAATTGCGAATGCTCAGACCCACCATCCTGCAGGATCGTATGCTATGAAAGCACTGCTTCGCAATCCGACATTATGGAGAATCCTATGGCACGCAATTTGATCCGTTCCGACCCTTTTACCGAGCTGGTTCGCTTAGATCCATTTCGCTTTGATCCCTTGCGCAGCATAGATGACATGATGAAAGAATTTTCCCTTATGCCAGGTATGCGTGGCTATGAAGCTGAGCCGCGTATCCGCATGGACGTCGAAGAAACAGATAAGGACTATGTGGTCAAGGCGGATATTCCGGGAATGAAAAAGGAAGACATCAAAGTTGCGATAGAAGGTAATACAGTTTCGATTCAAGCACAGACGACAGTTGAACAAGAGCAAAAAGAGGGCGGTAATGTGGTACGCCGTGAACGCTATCTGGGACAGCAATATCGCAGTTTTACCCTGCCGCAGGAAATTGACGAGCAAGGTGCGCAAGCCGAGTATGAAAACGGCGTACTAAAGCTGTCACTGCCCAAAAAGTCCGGCAGCATCAGTAAGACCCTGTCCATCAAATAATAGCCAGTATCTGCCCAGCGTGTAGGGCGACTGTCTGCTCAGAGTGGGGCATGCACATGAATCAAGCTGTCCAAGACAAGATTGTTGAGATACTTCGAGAGGCTCAAGACCTGACCCTGGCTACGGTCAGGCCTGATGGGTATCCGCAAGCGACGACGATCAGTTACGCCAACGACGGCACGATACTTTACGCCGGCATAGGTAAGGATAGCCAGAAAGCAGCCAATATCCGTCGCTGCAATAAAGTCTCGCTGACCGTTAATTTGCCTTATTCAGACTGGATGCACATCAAGGGACTATCCATGGCGGCTCATGCTCACATTCTGCAAGCCCCGGATGAAGTAGCGCACGCGACCGCCTGTTTACGTGGTCGGCATCCGCAGCTGAATCAATGGGTGCCAAGCAGCGTTCCCGACGACATTGTATTTTTGAAGATCGTACCGGAGCTTGCTTCTATACTCGATTATCAAAAAGGCTTTGGGCATACCGAGCAGGTTTCATTGTAATTCGTGTCCAATTCCTTTCCTTATTCGTGTCCTTGTTTATTCTTGAAACGAATACGGTAAATAAACCAATCGTAGAATCGAAGTAAAATAAAAAATTTAATGCGTGTACGTTTGAGCTGTGAATGATGCTCAAACCCTGGCTCACCCTTTTAGCTAAGCCAAACTACTCAAGTACATAATTTTTTTCACTGAATGCAGTGGGATATGCGCTGCAGTTTAAGCATTAAAACATCACTCGGGATCGTAACGAATGCCTCATAACGTCAGTCTGATAACAACGATTGCTTCCGCACTTGGATTGGCACTTATCTTTGGATTTGTTTTCGCAAAATTAAAGCTTCCGCCGCTTGTCGGTTATCTGCTCGCAGGCATTGTTCTTGGTCCATTTACTCCTGGGTTTATTGCTGATGCCGAACTCGCAGGGCAGCTGGCTGAAATCGGTGTGATGTTGCTGATGTTTGGTGTTGGCTTACATTTTTCACTCGATGACCTTATGGAGGTCAAAAAGATAGCCTTGCCAGGCGCAATTTTGCAAATCACGGTTGCGACATTGCTCGGTATGGGATTGGCAATCTTTCTGGGCTGGGGAATCGGTGCCGGACTGGTATTTGGCTTGGCACTATCAGTCGCAAGTACCGTCGTACTTTTGCGCGCGCTAGAGGATCAGGGAACATTAGACTCCGTGAACGGCCGCATCGCAGTTGGCTGGCTCATAGTAGAAGACCTAGTCATGGTCATTGTCTTGGTGATGCTCCCCGCACTTGCTGGTCCCTTGAGTGGGAGTGTAAGCGAAGACTCTGGCAATTTATGGTACTCGCTGGCTTTCACCTTAGGTGAGGTCGCTCTCTTTATCGGATTAATGCTGGTGGTTGGCCGCAAGGCCTTTCCATGGTTTCTCTGGCAGGTCGCCCGCACCAATTCGCGCGAACTGTTCACACTTTGCGTCGTAGCAGTCGCTCTCGGCATTGCGTATGGCTCCGCCAAATTGTTTGGCGTTTCCTTCGCGCTGGGAGCATTTTTTGCCGGAATGGTGTTGCGCGAATCCGAGTTGAGCCACCGCGCGGCTGAAGAATCACTACCGCTGAGGGAAGCATTTTCGGTCTTGTTTTTTGTCTCCGTCGGCATGCTTTTCGATCCAACCGTTATTTTTGAAAAACCTTTAGAGCTACTTGCTGTTGTATTCATTATTGTTTTCGGGAAATCGCTTGCGGCATTTTGCCTGGTATGGGCGCTGCGCTATCCGCTTGGGACTGCACTGACTGTGTCAGCAAGCCTTGCGCAAATCGGCGAATTTTCTTTTATTTTGGCGGCATTGGGGTTGTCGCTCGGACTGCTTCCCCCGGAAGGTCATAGTCTTATTCTGGCCGGATCAATCATTTCGATAGCAGTTAATCCGTTTATTTTTAAGGCAATAGACCCGATTCTGAGCTGGCTGCAATCCCACTCTGCAGAGGCAAAGAAGCTCCAGCGTAGTAATGATCCTTTGTCAGAGCTCCCGTTCACCGTTGACCAAAATAAACTTGAGGGTCAGGTTGTATTAGTGGGATACGGAAGAGTTGGCAGACGCGTAGGCGAAGCCCTCGCAGAACAAGGAATCAATTATGTTGTGGTTGAACAGAATCGAGAGATCGTAGAGCAATTGCGAAAGCAGGGTGTTCCAGCCGTTGCTGGCAGTGCTGCTGAACCTTCAGTCCTGATTCAAGCCCATATTGCCAGGGCAAGCATGATGGTGATTGCTACGCCGGATACCTTTCATGTTCGCACAATGATTGAGACAGCGCGCGCGCTGAACCCGGCCATAGACACCGTGGTACGCACACATAGCGAAGATGAAGCGAAGCTTTTGCGTCAGGAAAATGCAGGCAAAGTATTTATGGGAGAGCACGAACTGGCTCTTGGCATGATTCGCTACCTGTTGGATAAGTTGCAAGTCAAAGGATGATTCTTGATGCCGGCTGCAGAGGGCTCTGCGGCCGGCATTTGACCCGCTAACTGGATAAATATGTTTGCACTACGTTTTACATAATACATATTATGCGAACTATTTGTATTAGCTACAAAACTGGGGCCAACAAAGTATTTAAGCCGAGTCAGCCAATTTTTTAGTACCGAACAACGACAACCAAACAAAACCGAATATGCCGGCTGTCAAAGAACCCAGCAGAATTGCCATTTTCGATGCATTGATCACATCCGCTTCACCCACAAAAGCCAAATTCGTAATGAAGATGGACATCGTAAATCCTATCCCGCCAAGCAAGCCCGCTCCAACGACATGCTTCCAGTTCAAGTCAGCCGGAAGCCGACAGATGCCGATGGCAACTACCAGCAAGGTCGCCAGCGTGATACCCACAGGCTTGCCGATAACGAGGCCGCCAAGAATGCCAATGCTGTTCAGGGACATCAGCTCTTGCATCCAGCCGGTGCCAATTACGATGCCCGTATTTGCCAAGGCAAACAAAGGTAGAACGATAAAAGTCACCGGCTTGTGCAGAACATGTTCTAGCCGATGCGACGGGGACTCTTCGTCATCCTGTCTGGCAGAAAATGGAATCGCAAAAGCCAGCAGCACGCCTGCTATGGTTGCGTGAACGCCGGAATTCAACATCAAGAACCACATCAGAGCACCGCCAATCAAATATGGCGTCAACATCATGATGCGAAAAATCCGGTTCATTACCAGCATCAGGCCGAAAACCGCGAATGCCGCCAATAAATAGATCAGCGTTAACTTCGCGGTATAAAACAGAGCAATTACGATGATTGCACCAAGATCATCCATCACCGCCAATGCCGTAAGAAAGATTTTCAATGAGGTCGGTATACGACTCCCCAGCAAGGCAAGCACGCCCAGCGCAAAGGCAATATCGGTTGCCATCGGAATGCCAAGCCCGGGCTGTGTTGGCGTACCGTTATTGATCGCAAAGTGAATCGCAGCCGGCAAGGCAATACCACCTACCGCCGCGACAATCGGCAGCAAAGCATTTTTGAAATTTGACAACTCTCCGTTATAGAGTTCACGCTCCAGTTCAAGGCCAATGAGCAAAAAGAAAATGGCCATCAAAGCATCATTGATCCACTGCTCCACACTGAGTCCCCCTAGGTGCCAGTGCCAAATTTGAAGATAGCTTTCGCTCAAAGCAGAATTCGCGAACATCAAGGATAGGATGGTGCACAGGATCAGGATCATCCCGCCCGATTTTTTCGATTCAAGAAAATCGTTGAACGCATTTGAAAAATTTTGCATGAAATCAGATAGTTACATAAATAAATTGATGTAAATTATTTTTTAATATTTAAATATATAAAAAAAACAATGACTTAAATTAAAAATCTAAAGTAATTTATTGGGTTGGCTTAACGAGGGACCCAACCGCCGCACACAGGAAATACCTGTCCGACAAAGCAGTTCGCATGCTCACTAGCAAGATAGGCGGCAAACATGGCATCCTCTCGCGCAGCGACCAGACGTCCCAGCGGAACTTCGCGTTTGAGCCTGTCCTGAAAAGCCGGATTTGCCTGGACGGACGGCGGGAAATAAGTCGGGTTATCGACAAAATTCTGCGCAATCGCATTGATCTGAATTTTGGCAGGCGCAAGCTCGACACCCACCGCCTGAATGTATGCGAGCTGCGCACCGCGAGCCGCGCTATAGCTGGACGCGCGTTTCATACCGCGCAAGGCAGACGCACTACCCATTAACAATACTTTGCCATGACCGCGTGCCGTCATCTGCGGCAAAACTGCTTTGAGCAGGCGCGGCAAAGGGTCAACCATATGCGAAAAGACAAGTCGCCACTCTTCATCTGCCACGTCAACGGCTGCAGTGGTCGGCGCAGGAAGTCCCAGATTGAGCAGCAAGATATCAACGACGCCGCTTTCGGCAATCAGCTGTGCAGGTCGTGACGGATCATCCAGCGCGCCGTGATCAGCCAAAACGGTAGCACCCAGCTCGCCAAATACGTCGCTCAGCACCGGACCCATGAAGTGATCAGCTTGGGTAATCAATACCCGTTTGCCAGAAAAATTCAGGGGATTCATTTTGGTCTCCGTTGATGGTTAAAGTCCGTAAGGCTGCACGAATAATAGCGGAGTCGCTTGAGTAATGTCCAAACTGGCATGCCTGCAGCAGCTAGGATGCGCAGATGCCTGTTACTACCCTGCCCTCATGAAAATCCTCGTTGCGCATAATCGCTACCACTACCGGGGCGGTGAAGATACCGTAGTCGACGCTGAAGTATCGCTCCTGCGTGAGCGCGGTCATGAAGTCATGCTCTACAGTCGCGACAACAATGAACTCAACAACATAAAACCAGCCGCGGCCGCGCTGGCCGCAATCTGGTCACGCCAGACTGAAAAAGATATAGCGCAACTGAGCAGCAGCTTCGCGCCGGATTTGATTCATGCACATAATACCTTCCCGTTGATTTCACCTTCCCTCTACGGCATTGCGGGACACCTCGGCATTCCCGTCGTGCAGACCTTGCATAACTTCCGGCTGCTGTGTCCGCAAGCGATGCTGCTGCGACAGGGCCGCGCCTGCGAGGACTGTGTCGGTCATTTTCCATGGCGGGCTGTCGTGCATCGGTGCTACCGGCATTCGTATTTGCAAACATCGGTAACGTCCGCCATGTTGGTAGTACATCGCTGGCGTGGCACTTGGCGTAAGGATGTGAGCCGCTACATTGTGCTGAACCAGCTATGCCGCGATAAATTCACACGCGGTGGACTGCCCGCTGAGCGCATGCGCATCAAGCCCAACTTTGTGGAATCCAGTCGGGTGCCACAATGGGACAAACGTAAAGGCGGGATTTTTATAGGCCGGCTCTCGACTGAAAAGGGGGTCGAAATTCTGGCCAGAGCAATGACCAGGCTGCCGCAATACCGAATCGATGTCTACGGCAAGGGACCGCTGCAAGCATTAGTAGAGCAAGCGCCGGGGCTGCGCTATGGCGGCTTCCAATCACCGTCGCAACTCATAGAACGGCTGCATGATGCCGCTTTCGTCATTGCGCCAAGTACGGGGGTCGAAAGCTTCGGCCTTGTTGCGATTGAATCCTTTGCCTGTGGCACGCCTGTCATTGGCACCCGGCATGGGGGCCTGGCTGAGTTGGTTGACCATGGCAAGACCGGTTTGCTTGTCACGCCGGGTGACGCCACAGAATTGGCCAACGCCATATCCTGGGCACATGCCAACCCCGCTGCCATGCTGGTCATGGGCAAAGCAGCGCGGGACGAGTATCTGGCGCGCTATACCCCCGAACACAACTATGACATCCTGCTTGGCATCTATCGAGAAGCCATCAATGATGCTGGATGCGCAAAGTCGATGGAAAGAACAGGAGGGCGTCATGCTGAAAATTGCACTGGTGGTTAATGAACCGCCGCCCTATCGCATACCTGTCTTTAACCTCATTGCAGCTGTGCCCGGAGTTCAGCTACAAGTGATTTTTTGCTGCCGACGTGAACCGAACCGGTTCTGGGATTTGCCAGCCTTCGAGTTCGATCATGCTTTCCTGCGCGAGCGAATCACGACGGTAAATGGCCGCTACATTCATAACAACCCGGATGTATTGCTCGCGCTATCGCGCTTCAATCCCGATGTCGTGGTCAGTAATGGCTTCAACCCTACTCACCTGTACGCATTGGCCTGGACGCTTTTAAGACGCAAACAGTTTGTGCCAATGACGGATGGAACGCTCAATTCAGAACAGCGTTTGAGTAAACTGCACAAAAAAATAAGGCGGTTTACCTATGCTCGCTCTGCCAGTTACATCGCAGCGAGCAACGGCGGTATCGCCTTGTATCAACAATACGGAATTGATCAATCGCGCTGCTTCAAGTCCTGCCTCTGTATAGACAATTCGCGCTTTGACACGGCAATAAAAGTAGCTGATAAACCGTATGACTTCATTTTCTGCGGCCGTATCGAACCCAAAAAAAATGCAGACTTTGCGTTACGTGTGGCAGCACGCACAGCGCAACTGCTCAGTCGTCAGTTACGCATACTCTTCGTCGGTTCTGGCAGCGAAGAAAGTGCTGTTCGAAGACTGGCGAACCAGATCGCAGCGCACGTTGAATCGCATTTTCACGGCTTTGCCAGTCAGCGAGACTTGCCAGCGCTGTATCAGTCGGCGCGAGTATTTTTATTTCCGACCAGCGCTGACGTATGGGGAGTTGTGGCCAACGAGGCCTGTGCGGCCGGCTTGCCAGTATTGGTGACGCCCTATGCGGGTGTAGCCGGAGAACTGGTGGTTGACGATCTTAACGGTTTTATTTGTCCGCTCGACACAGCGCAGTGGGCAGAGCGTGCCGCTTCTTTACTCGGTGATCCGCAGCGCCTGCAAAATTTTGGCATGCAATCGCGACGTTTGGCAGGAGATTATCGGTTTGAGCAGGCTGCACAGGGAATTGTGGATGCCTGTAAGCTCGCGGTCTATTGCAAGTCAAAAAAAAACACCCGATCCCAGCATGCGCTGGGACGGCGGTAGTTATCGGCGCGTCTTTAAAATCTGCTAGCCATTCGTAAGCTGGCCGGTTTGATAATCCCGCACTGCTTGCTGTATTTCTTCAACGGTATTCATCACGAACGGACCGTACTGAACAATCGGCTCGTGCAAGGGCCGCCCTGCCAATAACAAGAATCGTACACCATCGCTGCCGGCTTGCAAGGCGATACTGTCACCTTCCGACAAAATCGCCGCATGATGCGACTGCAGCACATGGTCGTTGCCTGCCACCTGCAGACTGCCTTCAAACACATACAACATCGCATTGAGGCCAGATGCCAGCGGATGGCTGAAGCTGCTTTTCGCTGACAGTTCTACATCCAGAAACAAGGGCTCGGTTGCCAGCTTGTCTATAGGGCCGGTAATAACTTGGTCCTCTGCTTGCAAACTGCCTGCAATGACTTTGGCACGTCCGCCGCCGGCTAATGCAAGAACCGGAATTTCTTCGGGCTGAATATCGCGATAGCCTGCCGGTTTCATTTTCTCTTTCGCCGGCAAATTGATCCACAGTTGAAAGCCGCGCATGCGCCCTTCTTCCTGCTGCGGCATTTCAGAGTGGATGATGCCGCGCCCTGCTGTCATCCATTGAACACCGCCACTTTTCAGGTCACCCTGATTGCCCAGATGATCTTCATGTCGCATATGACCATCGAGAATATAGGTGACAGTCTCGAAGCCGCGGTGTGGATGCGAGGGAAAACCGGCCAGATATTCGTCCGGGTTTTCCGACGAAAATTCGTCGAGCATCAAGAAAGGGTCCAGACGCGTTCCTTCGCCGCTGCCCAGGCTGCGACGAAGACGTACACCGGCACCGTCAGATACGGCCACCGCATCGATGACGCGGCTGATCGACCTTGGTGATATTGAAGGCACTTTCATACAAGCTCCCGACTAAATTGATTGCATTTTACCTGTTCAAATCCATCGGCACCGCGCACAGAATTAGTCAATAATGAACCAAACCTTCAACGCGCGTTCTCGGGAAAATTGATTCATGTACCTTTCATTCACCCCATTACTGTCATTTGCCGTATCGGTATTCTGGATGCTGTCGATAACGGCATGCGCCGCTCCATCCAGTTTGCCGGCCAGCGCCGGATTTGGTCCGCATCCGGTGTTGCCTGCGCCGGACACCTCAATTATTCCTACCGTGAAGATCCCTCCGGCGCGTGGATGGCCGGCAAATATCAAGCCGCAAGCAGCGCCCGGCTTTCAGGTACAGGCCTTTACCAAGGGCCTGGACCATCCGCGCTGGTTATACACGCTGCCGAACGGCGATGTATTAGTCGCAGAGACCAATACACCACAGGGACAGTCAAGCGGTAATGTAGTCAAGGACTTTTTTTTCAAGGCCGGTATGAAGCGAGCTGGTGCCGGCGGCGATAGCGCCGACCGTATCACCCTGCTGCGCGATGCTGATGGTGATGGTGTCGCAGAAACCCGTAGCGCATTTCTTACTGGCCTGCATTCGCCGTTCGGCATGGCGCTAGTCGGCAATACGCTATTCGTGGCTAACACCGACGCCGTACTGCAATTCAACTGGCGGCCGGGTATGCTGCGCATTACAGAGCCGGGCCAGAAACTCACTGACTTGCCTGCCCTGCCGATTAACCATCACTGGACTAAAAATATTATCGCCTCACAGGATGGTCAATATTTATTCGCAACGGTTGGCTCGAACAGTAATGTCGGCGAAAACGGGATTGAAAAGGAAGACCTGCGTGCATCAATATTGCAAATCGAAATCGCCAGCGGTCGTATCCGGCAGTTTGCATCTGGCTTGCGTAATCCTGTTGGCATGGATTGGCAGCCTGACACCGGCGCATTGTGGGTCGTAGTCAACGAGCGTGACGAGTTGGGGAATGATCTGGTACCAGACTTCCTGACCTCGGTGCAGGATGGTGGCTTTTATGGATGGCCATGGAGTTATTTCGGCCAGAATGCAGACCCGCGCGTCAAGCCGCCGCGTCCCGATATGGTGGCGCGTGCGCTGGTGCCGGACTATGCGCTGGGTGCGCACAGCGCTGCACTCGGCTTGTTGTTTTACCGCGGTCAACTACTGCCAACGACTTATCGTGGCGGCGCTTTTATCACCTTGCATGGTTCATGGAATCGCGACCCAATCAGTGGCTACAAACTCATCTATGTCCCATTTCATGCTGGCCAGCCAGCAGGACTGCCGCAAGACATCCTGACCGGTTTCATCTCGAAAAATACTGAAGCTTATGGGCGACCAGTGGGCATTACGGTTGATGCACGTGGTGCGCTTTTGGTGGCCGATGACGTCGGCAATACAATATGGCGTGTGACGCCTGCATCTCCTTGAAAGAACTCAGCGCTACCCGTCAATATGTGCCACCAGTGGCAAATGATCTGAGGCCAGCCGTGCTATGCGGCTCGCATGCGCCTGCACATGCACCAGCCGGTGACGCGGCCGTATCCAGATGCGGTCCAGTGCAAACAACGGCCATCGCGCCGGAAAAGTCGCTGGTGCCGGCACCGCCTGAAAGTGCGACACCAACTGCCGCAAGGTGCTCCCCCATACAAACCATTCATTGACATCACCTAGCAAAATGATCGGCATTTCGCCCGTATCGAAAGTCTGCAGTAGCCTGGCAATTTGGGCGCGACGTTCTGCTGCGCGCAAACCAAGGTGAGTTGCAATCACACGCAGCGCATGTCCATGACAATAGATATCAGCGTCGAGCGCACCACGTGGCTCGCGGCTACCAAACGAGATATCGATCCTGCGGGTTGTCAATATTGGATAGCGCGACAAAATCGCGTTGCCAAAACGCCTGCCGCCAACAGTGAACGTATAGCCCTCCACTGCAGCCAGCCCGATTGCTTTTTCCAGCATGCCCAGCACATTCGGCCAATGGCTGCCGCCAAGCGGGACCTCTTGTAAAGCAATGATGTCAGCATTAATTTCGCGCAGCACACTAACTACACGTGACGGTGCAAAGCATCCATCACTGCCAACAGCAGCATGGATATTGTAGGTAGCAATTATCAGTGGCCACGGATTCGCACGAACTTTAATCATGGTGCGGCATCATCGTTGCGATGATTTAACAGTCTTTGCGAAAACAACGCGAAGCCAATGATCAACAGCACGACAATCACCAAAATGGCAAGCGTGTCAGCACGCGGACTACGGATCGCCTTCATCAGATTATGCGCGAAAGTAGTGGTCAGCAAAATGCCAGGTGTCAGTCCCAGCGCCGTGCCGATCAGGAAATCGCGCAACCTGATGGTGGACGCGCCTGCAACGATATTTAATATGCTGAAAGGTGCTAGCGGAAAAATGCGCACAATCGTGATTGCCAGAATGCCGCGCTTAGCCAATCGCCGCGATAACCTGTTTATACGTCCGCCCATCCATAGCCGTACGGCATCGCGCCCTGCCCAGGCGCCCACGCCATAGCCTGCTGCTGCGCTCAGCAGCGAACCCGCCATCGCATAGAACGCCCCCGGCATGGCACCAAACACAATACCGGTGACGGCTATCAACAAGGTAACTGGCACCATCAACAGCCCACCAATCACATAAGCAAGCATGATGAATACTGGTGTTAATGGGAGCGCTTCAAGTTCTTCTGCCAGTCCAACCAGCGCAATCGGATTGAGCATTTCCCCCAGCGGCAAAAAACGCCACGCAAGAGCCAGCCCAACCAACAACACGGCCAGCAAAGCCAGGCCGACGAGCCTGCGAGGCACCGGTTCACGCGCATCGTGGGGAACAAACTGTGCAATGAACAACTCGGGATCAATTGGTCGTTCCGGATCAAACAGTGCCTGCTGCGGCACCAAGACATCGAGCTCGGGTGCGAGCTGTGGCTCAAATGATTGCAGCCTGCGCTCGCGGCAGGAAAGTGTCGCGATACAATGCAGCAGGCTTTGTCTTTCACGGGTCAAGTCCATCACTTGCGCCAGTGGTTGGTCAAGATGCTCTGCCAGCAAACGGCCGCGCAGGCGTCCAATACCGTCAGCACAACGCGCTCTTTGCAGTGCGTTGCCAGCAGCTTCCACGCTCAGATTGCATTCAGTATCAAAAGCTAATGATCGATTCGACAGATTTGCAGAACCGACCGAGATGAGTCTGTCGTCCATGACAAAAACCTTGCTGTGAACGTTCAGGCAGTCATGATCCTGTTGCGGCAAAAGCGGACACAGCAATCGATAACGATCATGGCAATCGGCAAGCATTAGTCGGCGTTGCAGTCGTGCGCGCAACACACCCATGGTAGAGTCTTCGAGCCAGCCGCTTTGTGTAAGAGGCGAGATCACAACAACCTCGGGGCCTGCGTCTTCACTGAGTCGGGCAGCCAGCGTTTCAGCAATCAGACCCGATGTGAAATACTGATTTTCAAAAAATAGATAGTTTTGTGCTGCCGCAATCGCATCAAGGTACAGTTGCCGAATTTCCTCGACGCCTTCATAACCGGCATAAGCCGGCTCGGTGCGTGATATGCCGACCTCAACATCAACCAAGTCAGGCTCCAGCCAGTGCGGCCAGTAATCCGATGCCGGTTTGCCATACGAAATGGCGGATACTGTCTTGCTGCCGCCTGCTCTCAGCCAGCGCTGTCTGCACAGTACGCCCAAAGCGCGCGCAGCGGCACCATCGACTGCAGCCTGAACATCATGGAATGGTGCGTAAGCCTTGCCATCCGTGTCGCGCCTCAGAGGCTCTTGCTTGCGATGAGCGGGCGTATCCCAACGCGAGCGCGTCAGGTCCAGTCCGCCAACGAAGGCAAGTGCGTCATCGACCACAATGATTTTTTGATGATGACAGGCACCGACCGGATGCATGCCATCCATCCGAAAGGCAAGCCGCTTGTGGGTACGCCAGCCAAGTTTGTAATTCGGCAGCCATTCACGCTCTATCGCATAGAGCATTGCAAAGTCCCAGTTCAGTACATGGACATGTAATCCGGGACGTTCGGACACAACAGCATGCAGGAAGTCACCGAGTTCTTCCGGATAACCGTCATGCGCGCCGCTTGGTATAAGACGCATGCGACTGTCGATATCCCACGATAGGATGAAAATATTGTGATGCGCAGCGAGGATAGCGCTGCGTATTGCGCGAAAATAGCAGTCGGCATCCACTAGCATGGCAAACCGTGGCGCATTTTCAAGACGCCAGCAATTTCGGCCACACTGCAAAAGAGGAATAGCAATGGAAGTATTCACGGCAGCGATGCTGGCGTATTGAAATCACACCAGCCTGCAACAACTTAATTGCCAAGCTTAGTGAATGAATTGACCTTCAAGTTTGCGGCTTCTCAGCAATAACGCGAAATTATCAGGACGCACTGCTTCGCTGAACAGAAAGCCTTGCATGATGTGACAGGAAGTAGAACGTAAATAATTTAATTGCTCAAGCGTTTCCACACCCTCGGCTACCACTTTAATATGAAGATCATGTGCAAGTTTGAGTATAGCCGACACAATCGCTACATCTTCCTGATCGAAAGGCAAATTGCGAATCAGTGTGGTATCAAGCTTGAGTACGTCGACAGGAAAATCCTTCAGATAGGAAAGCGTCGATATGCCGGTGCCGAAGTCGTCAACGCTTATCGACACACCGAGGTCTTTAATGGCATGCATGATCCGTGTATTGCCTTCGCTGGCAGCGACAAGCGAGCCTTCCGTAATTTCGATTTCCAGCAAGTGTGCGTCCAGTTTTGCATTAAGCAGCGCATTTTTTATGGTGTCGACAATCAACGGCGACATTAGTTGTACAGACGAGAAATTGACGGCCAGTTTGAACGGCGGCAGGTTCATTGCCTGCCATCTCCTGATCTGTTCACAGGCAGTATTCAGCACCCATTCACCCAGCTCCATGATGACGCCTATTTCTTCCGCCAGTACGATGATCTGGTTAGGCGAAAGCATCAGCAACTGCTGATTACGGCAACGTAGCAACGCCTCGACACCGATCACCTCGAGTGTATGCACATCAATCTGTGGCTGATAAGCGAGCTCAAATTCATCATTCTCTAACGCCATCCGTAATTGCTCTTCCTGCTCCTGACGCAACTGGACTTCGGTTAGCATACTGGGAGAGAAAACTCGATAGCAATTGCGGCCGGTAGATTTGGCACGATACATGGCGAGATCCGCTTTTTGTAACAAGTCACCTGCATCCTGACCATCATGAGGATACATGGACAACCCCAGACTCGCGCCACTGTTAATAATATGGTTGTCGATCTGATAGGGGAGGTTTATTTCCTTGATGATGTTCTCAGCTAGCAGCTCCGCTGCCGTGAGCGATTTCAGCCGAGTCAGGATGACGACGAATTCATCGCCACCCAGGCGTGCAACGATATCCGTCTCACGTATGCATTTGAGCAGACGCTGTGCTACCAGTTGAAGCAACTGATCACCCGCATGATGGCCGAGGCTGTCATTGATGGATTTGAATCTATCCAAATCCAGCAAAATGACGGCAACGCGCGTCGTGTCACGGTCAGCATTGATGAGTGACTCATGCAGACGCTCCAGAAAACGGGCGCGATTGGGCAAGCCGGTTAGCAGATCGTGGTTAGCGAGAAAAAAAGTGTTTTGCTCTGCAAGACGACGCTCGGTGTTATCACGCATGATTTCGACGAATCCCTGTACTTTTCCCGCATCATCATGCAAGGCGCCCATCACACCGGCGCACCAGAAACGTTGCCCATCTTTGCGCACTCGCCAGCTATCTTCTTCCGAGCGACCTTCCACCATCGTCTGTTTAAGTTTACGCAGTGGCTCACCTTTTTCCTGATCTTCCGGTGTGAAAAACACGGAAAGATGACGACCGAGGATTTCAAATTTTCGATAACCTAATATCCGCTCTGCGCCAGGATTCCAGCTAACAATAAAACCATCTTTGTCGAGCATGAAGATCGCGAAGTCGGTTGTTCCTTCGACAAGCAGGCGAAAATGCTGTTCGGTCCTCTGCAATTCCTGCATTGCCTGTCGGCTGTCTGTTACGTCCCGAAAAACGTCGACGGCGCCCATGATTTTTCCGTCACCAGACCGCAGTGGTGCCGACGCATGACTCAGCGTCATTGATAAACCCCGCTTGCGAAGATACAGAGAGAGTTCGCAATCAGCGACGATTTCGCCTTTTAACGAACGCATCAAAGGGTGCTGATGCCACTTATTCAATACCGCCCCCGACTGTTGCGGATTGACCTCGATATTTTTTAATTCGGAAAGATTAGCGAGTGGCTGCTCAAGTTGTAATATTTGTTCTGCAGAGCGGTTGATCAGAACGAGACGTCCTTCCGTATCGCAAACCATGACGCCTTCAGTCATGCTGTTGAGTATGAGTTGCAAGATATTGGTTTGCTGTTGCAATGAGTCGCGAATACCGACTTGATCGGTGATATCCGAACCGGTACCCAGCATTTGCAATACCCGACCATCAACATGGCGAAGATAAGCAGAGGCACGCAATTTAAACCAGCGCCAGTTGCCATCAGCATGCTGCATGCGTATTTCTATTTGATGCACTGTATCGCTTACCGAATCAAGAACAGCGCGCATCCATTTAGCAAACTCATTTGAATGATCAGGGTGGATGAAACCTTTGTTTTGATGCAGGACCGGCGACTGGAATTCTTCACATGTGTAGCCGAGCAAATCAAGAACGCGCCCATTGCAATAGACATTGCGCTTCTGCGCATGGTCATAAATGAAGATCAGGTCAGGGCTGATGGCAGCGATGCGTTCAAAGTGAACCTGCCCAGGCGGCACAGCCAACGGCAAGGCGGGCGAAGCGGAATCGACACCGTCAGAGTTTTCTTTGTTTTGATCCAAAATTGTTCCTTGCCGGATTTGTTATGACTCTGTCGCAGAACAATGAAGAAAGTTTCTTAAAGAAATTATTTAATTAAAATCTGACCAAATCAGAAAAATTGGTCAGATCAAATGTGTATCGGCAAACGCTCTGCTTGAATTTAAGCTTAACGTAAGCTGAGTCTGCCAGACAGACCCGGCACGCAAAAGCTGCACCAATTCTCTTGATAATAGTCAAACACTGTGATTTTTGTGAACAATTGTTTGATGCAAATTTTTCTCCTTGTAAATATTTTATAAAAATAAACATTTCAAATAAAACATTGTTTACAGTTAATTTGGTACTCTTGATTATCATTAGATAACGGAGCAAATCATTTATGGAATACCCCGTCATTGATACCTTGATTGCGCCCGAAGGCAGACTCGAAGTTTTATCCCGAACTGAAATTGCAAAATTGCTCGACAATAGTCAAAGCGGTTTGCATCAGGTATTCCGTAACTGCGCGTTAGCTGTCCTGAATTGCGGAAACTATCTGGATGATGGGAAATTACTGTTAGAGCGCTATCCCGAATTCGATATCAATATTATTCAACGTGAACGAGGTATCAAGCTCGATATCAAAGGCGCGCCGGCCAGCGCCTTTGTTGACGAGAAAATGATACGTGGTATTCATGAGCATCTGTTTTCGGTGCTGCGCGACATACTCTTTACCAGCGATGAATTCACGGCGCATGCAGGCATTGCTGCCTATTCTTCCGTTGCCATTACCGACTTTGTTTTTCATATCCTGCGCAATGCAGAAGTTTTGCAACGTACGCCGAATCCGAACATGGTGGTCTGCTGGGGCGGCCATTCGATCTCGCGTACCGAATATGACTACACCAAAAAAGTCGGCTACGAAATCGGCCTGCGCTCTATGGATATTTGCACCGGGTGTGGGCCGGGTGCGATGAAAGGCCCCATGAAAGGCGCCACCATTGGCCACGCCAAGCAACGCATTACGACAGGACGCTATCTGGGTATTTCTGAGCCTGGCATCATTGCGGCTGAATCGCCGAACCCGATCGTCAATAATCTGGTCATCCTTCCTGACATAGAAAAACGACTGGAAGCGTTTGTCAGAACCGGTCATGCCATTGTCGTATTTCCCGGAGGTGCCGGTACGGCCGAGGAAATTTTGTACATACTCGGCATCCTGCTGCATCCCGATAACAAAGAAATTCCATTTCCGCTGATTTTCACCGGACCGGCAGAGTCTGCCGCTTATTTTTCACAAATCCATGAGTTCATCGGTGCGACCCTTGGTGAAGTTGCACAAAATCGCTACCAGATCATCATTGACGATCCAGCGCTTGTAGCGCATTGCGCACAAGAAGGCATTCAGGAAGTAAGGGAGTACCGCAAGCTGCATAGCGATGCCTATTATTTCAATTGGAAGCTAAAAATCGATCACGCTTTCCAGCAACCCTTTTTGCCATCACATGAAGCGATGCGTTCACTGAATTTGCACAAGCGGCAGGAAAGTCACGATCTCGCTGCCAATATGCGGCGCGCTTTTTCCGGCATCGTAGCCGGCAATGTCAAAGTTCAAGGGATCGCTGCCATTGAAAAATTCGGACTTTTCGAGATTCATGGCGAACCGGAAATCATGGATCCGATGGACGGCTTGCTAAGTGCCTTTGTTGAGCAGCAACGCATGAAACTGCCTGGCTCACATTATCAACCTTGCTACCGCATCGTCCGATGAACCATCAGCACGCACTCGTAATGGGTGCTACCGGTGGCATTGGGCTGGCGATTGCGCACAGGCTGGCAGTTGATCCGCAACTGCAAACATTGACGCTCTGCGCCAGACACGCAAGTGCGAGTAATGCACTGCTCGCTCTGCAGCAAGAAGCCGCATTGCGATCAGTGACAGTGCGCTTGATTGATGTCGACATCAGTGATGAAAACAGTCTGGAAGCGATGGCGTCGAGCTTGTCGTTGGACGAGTCGCCGCTGGATCTGATCGTGAATGCGGCCGGGCTCCTGCACGGCCTTCGTTTGGCACCGGAGAAGACGGTGACGCAGTTGACTGCTGAATCCATGCAGAAAATTTTTGCAGTCAATGCTTTCGGCCCTATGTTGCTGATTAAAGCCCTGTGGCCTTGGTTAAGGGCAAAGCGTCCTGTCGTTTTTGCTTCCTTGTCTGCACGGGTAGGCTCGATTGAAGATAACAGCCTCGGCGGCTGGTACAGCTATCGTGCGGCGAAGGCGGCACAAAACCAGTTTCTGAAAACTACTGCCATCGAGCTATCTCGCATCAATCCACAAAGCATCGTACTGGCCCTGCATCCGGGTACGACGGATACGGCACTGTCGCAGCCGTATCAATCGAATGTCGCAGCAGAAAAATTGTTTACGCCAGCCTTCGTCGCAGAATGCTTGCTCAATATTATTGAACACTGCACTGCAGCTGATAGCGGCAGCTTTATCGCATGGGATGGCAAGCGAATTGCCTGGTGACGCGCTCAGCTGTTGTGTCAGCGAATGGATGGAATAAACCGCGGAACACGACTTGCGTATTCTTCGTAAGAGGGAAACTTCAGCCGCAAGGCTTTTTCTTCTACCGCTGCTTTAAGCCACAACACGCCGGCCAGCGCCATCAACGCAGCCAGTTTTAGCCAGCTTGCATATAGCACCACGGCTGCTATCCCCATCCACAACACACAGACATACATAGGGTGGCGGACCCATGCATACGGACCGTCCGTAACGAGTAGAGCACCTGCCTTAAGCGTAGGACGAATATTGAAATTTCCCGGACGATTGTGAAACAGAGTCCATATAGCCAATGCCAGTGCAGGCAATGCCAGCAGCAAAGCCGGCCAAATATAGAGCAAACCGGAACTTGGCCAGATCAATAGTGCAATCAACATGAATTGAGCCGCTACCAGCAAAATACTTTGCATAGAAATTTCCTTTTATTTTTCTGATTCGGGGAATGATTGCATTACCGACCAAGTCCAATATTGTTCATGCCGCTTACATGGAGGAGAGACTGTATGAGCAATACACCTTCAACGCAGCCATCGGGTTCGCGCAAATCAAATGACCTGTCTTCAAAAATGCCATCCTCTCCAGGTGATTCACCACGTGTGGAAACCCCGCGTGAAATTTCGCCTGATAATGCATCATGGTGCGACCGGACGGAAAGGGACATCTCTGCCGATGATGAAGATACACGCACTGATGCTTTGCTGGACGAGGCCATTGACCTCAGCTTTCCAGCCAGTGATCCGATTGCCATCCCTTCATCGCCAACGGAACGCGAGAAAGTCAAGCAGCAAGCCAAGGACAAAGATGAGTAGAAATCCGATTCGAACAAATTCACATAGTTAACGCAACAAAGCGAGCTGATCCGGCTCCAGAAAACACCATTCGCCCTCTTCGAGTTCGAGAGCAGTCAGGGTCAGTTCGCCAATCGCTGTCCGCTGCAAGGCTGTGCAATGGTTGCCTGCCGCTACCAGCATGCGTTTAACCTGATGATATTTGCCCTGCTCCAGCACAATTTCAAGCTGCTGAGGCCCAACCCGCTTACAAGAAAGCGCTGCCAGCAAACCGGGCTCATCGTGTAATTGCACACCCTGCTGCAGCTGCGAAATCAGCGCGTCCGTAACCGGCTCGGCTGTCGTTGCGAGATAAAGCTTGGGTACATGACGCTTGGGCGAGGATTGCGCATGAATGAAGGCCCCGTCATCGGATAGCAGCAACAGGCCTGTCGTGTCGTGATCGAGCCTCCCTACCGGCTGCACATCACGCCAGGTGAATTGCTCAGGCAAGATTGTCAATACACCGGGATGATGACTGGGTTTGCGCGAGCATTCGATCGCCGGCGGCTTATTCAGCGCGACATAAACATGCTGTCGATAGTCCCATTCTTCATCGAACAAGCTAAAGCGCAGCCCGTCGGTATCAAATACTGCACGATAGTCAGTCACGGTCGCTCCGGCAACGCCAACTTCACCGTCAGCGATTAGCTGACGGCACCATTTGCGGCTGCCAAATCCTTGCGACTGCAATATGCGATCAAGGCTCAATTTCGTCATGGCGGCACTGTACCAGAACAGCGCCGCCATGGACATGCGTGCAGAATTGCTTATTGCGAAGGCAGTCGTTTTGTATCCGTAGTGTCGTTGGAAGGCGCAGGCATGGTGGTACTGCCGGAAGTGCCGTAGCCTGAAGAATCTCCGGAACCGGACGAACCTGAAGAACCGGACATATCCGACGTGCCTGTAGGGGCGGAGGACATACCGCCAGATTCCATGCCCCCAGTGGAGGAAGAACCCGATGTATCTGGCATCACTGTGTCGCCGGGAGACCTTATGCTGCTACCGGAACCGGCGCCGGAATCGATACCTGAACTGCCGCCCGACCCAGACTCTTGAGCGCCAGTAGAAGCACCGCTACCTGGCTGTGTGCCGGTACCATATTCATTTCCTGTTGCACTGCCTGCACTACCATCCCCGGGCGTCATGCTGCCACCACTACTGCTGGAACCCGGACCGGCTTCATACGGCGTAGTAGTGCTGGTTCCGGTGCCGGTGCCGGAAGTGCCTGATGTGTCAGGCGCAGTGTCCGAACTGCCGGAACTTCTTTCCGACTTTTCCTGTTGTTTCGACTTTGAATGCTTTTTACCCTTGTGTATATCCTGCTCGCTGCTTGAAGCGCCAGACTGCGTACCGCTTTGTCCTGATGACATTTCTCTGGCTCGTTGCTCTACTTCAGCGGCCCGTGATGGATCGGTACTTTCGCGTATCTCACTAGTTGGGTTGGTTTGGGGCTGTGAAGATTGCGAATGTGCCCAACCAGCTGCAAGCAACAACGATGAGAATAATACGGTAACGGATTTATTCATGCTGATCTCCATGCTCATTGTGGAATAGAAAAATCGCTCAGGATTTTTCATAAACACGCATTGCCGTAAAGACGGCAAGCGACGCGATGCGGCTGCAATTCAGACTGAACAATCAGCTTGTAGTTTCATCAATGCTGTAAAAGAAACTTGATGTAAACCTGAAGAGCGCGCGTTAGCAGGAAATAAAGAAAAGCTCGTAAAAATCAGTTAACCGAACCTGCATCGGAAAAGCTCCGCAACAAGTTAATGATCTGGCGGGAAGACTGCGCCTCGGCAAAGCCGATAGCCGATAAACCCCGTTCATTTTTCAGTGCCGGGTCTGCGCCCTCTTCCAGCAGCAACTGCACCGTTTTCAGATGCATGCCGCGCACGGCCATCATCAACGGCGTGGTTTTGTTTGGTGATTCGGCATCGATATAGGCTGCATGCTCGAGCAGGATTTTCACAAGCTCATCGCAGCCGGATGCGGCTGCATAATGCAGCGCGGTCCAGCCCGGACGGTTAATTTCTGCGCCTTTGTCGATCAGTGCGGTTGCAACAGCCACGTTTGACTTGTAGGCTGCGATCATCAAGGCGGTATCGCCATTTTGCGCGCGAGCATCCAGATTGACCCCGGGTGCTGCCAGCAGGTTGGCAATAACCTTCTGCGCATTGTTACGAACGGCAAGTATCAACGCCGTCTCGTAGCGTTGAGAATCAAGCGTATTGGGGTCAAAGCCACGCGCGAGTAGCAGCTGCACTTTCGCGGCATCGTCTGCTTGCACGGCGCGAAACCATTCAGCATAAGAATCCGGCGGCGGTGTCAGCGCACGAAAAAACTCCGACATATCTGGCAACAGCGCAAGTGCCAATAATTGACGACGCTTTGGATCGACCGGCATTGTTTTAATGCGGGATTGCAAACAGGGAGCGAAAATTTTCCGAGGTGGCAGCAGCCATTTCGGGTAAGGGCACACCCTTCAGGTCGGCCAGATATTCGGCGACATGGCGCACGAAGCCCGGCTCATTGGTCTTGCCGCGCATTGGAACAGGCGCCAGATACGGGGAATCGGTTTCGATCAACATGCGCTCCAGTGGCACGGCGCGCGCAACTGCCTGCAGTTCCCTGGCGCTCTTGAAAGTCACGATGCCGGAAAAAGAAATGTAAAACCCCATCTCGATAGCAGCCAGCGCCACATCGAGCGACTCAGTAAAGCAGTGCATCACGCCAGCGACGCCACCCTGATCGGTGCCGCCTTTTTCTTCACGCAAGATACGCAAGGTATCGTCAGCCGCTGCGCGGGTATGAATGATCAAAGGCTTGCCGGTCGCACGCGACGCACGGATGTGGACGCGAAAGCGCTCGCGCTGCCATTCCAGATCACCTTGCAGACGGTAATAATCAAGTCCGGTTTCGCCGATCGCAATGATTTTAGGATGATCAGCCAGCTCAACGAGCTGTTCGACCGTAGGTTCGGGCGTGTCTTCATAATCCGGATGCACACCCACCGATGCATAGACATGCGCATAGCGCTCAGCCAGCGCCAACACATGCGGAAATTCAGGGAGCTCGACTGACACGCAAAGCGCATGGCTAACCTGATTTTCAGTCATCTTGCTGAAAATTTCAGGCAGGCGTGCTGCCAGCTCGGGGAAATTAATATGACAATGGGAATCGATAAACATAGGGGCTATTGTACGACGGACGATATGGTTACATGGTGTGCGTAGTGCGGGCTGAGGCCAAAGCCGTACCCAGCAATTCTTCAATACGCAATTTAACCAGCCTGCCCGCCTCGTCATCCGGAAAATGCACGCCTATACCCTGCGTATGCGCATTGCTCGCTCCGGCCGGTGTAATCCACGCAACCTTGCCAGCGACAGGGTAACGGCTGTCGTCCTGCAGCAGCGACAACAACAGAAAAATTTCATCGCCGAGCTGGCAGGCTTTTGTCGTCGGCACGAAAATGCCGCCGTTATGCAAGAAAGGCAGGTATGCCGCATATAGTGCGGCACGGTCACGAATATTGAGCGACATCACCGCAGGTCGTGCCGCAGCCGGGTCAGGTAGCGCAGACTGATCTTGCATCGTAATCCTTGTTACAGTCAGTGAAAGATGGCTGCGTAATCGAGCAACATATCTTCAATGAACAAGCGTGCTGACAATGGATGTTCCGCCACAGCGCGCCGTCCGCCCGCATCACGCAAGGCCTGCTGCAAGCGCGCTACCGGTACACGGGCAGCCAGCGCGGTCAGGGCTTTTTGATGACGCGGATAGTAGCGTACCGTTGCGCTGAGCTTGACCGAAAACAGGTCATACAGCCAGCGCTGCTGCCATGACACTAGCTGCGACAATGGTGTTTTTTGTAGCCGCTCTGCCACGGCCAATGCGGCGACGGCATCAGGCTTGGCCAGCATTCCGAGCAAGGCATCACGCTCGGGGGCCAGTTCAGCCTGAGAAGCATCAAGTGCCGCCAGCGGCGCACCGCCTTGCTCGGCAAGCCAGCGGTCAGCATCCTGCACACCTTGCGTTTGCAGCCACGACAATGCCGCGGGAACGGCCGGCATGCCGAGCGCGATCTTGCGGCAACGCGACAGTATCGTCGGCAGCAAGCGTTCGATGCGATGCGCAACCAGGATAAAAACAGTGTCTGGAGGCGGCTCTTCCAGCGTCTTGAGTAAGGCATTCGAAGACGCCGCATTCAGCGCTTCGGCCGGATACAGCAACACTACGCGTAATCCGGCGCGGTGGGTAGACACATTCATGAAGGTCGCGAGCGATCGCACTTGCTCAATACGGATATCTTTCGACGGTTGTTTGCTGCTGCTTCCTGACTTTTTTGTGGCCGGCTCGTCGCTCTCGCCTGCTTCGTCAGCGCCCCCCTGTTCCAGTACTTCAGGTCGCACCCGGCGGTAATCGGGATGACTGTACTGGGTGAACCAGCCGCAGGCATCACAACTGCCGCAAGCATGGCCGCCGCCGTCTGGCCTGTTACACAGCAAAGACTGCGCGAACTGTTCAGCAAAGGCGGTTTTGCCTGTACCTTCAGCGCCATGAAACAAAATTGCATGTGGCAGCCGCGCACGCAACTGCTGCAGTTGTTGCCAGTCATGCTCTTGCCATGGGTAGATGCGACTATCCATAGCGGCTTATAACTCCATAATCAGTTGTTCAACTTGCCGGTTAACCAGTGCGATCGGCTGTGTTGAATCGATCACGCGTATGCGGTCAGGAAACTGCGCAGCGCGCTGCAGATAGACAGCCCGCGTTGCGGCAAAGAAGTCTTCTTTTTCTTTTTCGAATTTGTCCAGCGTGCGATGCGCATCCAGACGCTGGCGCGCCACTTCCAGCGGAACATCAAATAACAATGTCAGGTCAGGCTGCAGATCTGGATGCACCCACTGCTCGAGGGCTGATAATTTATCGAGCGACAGTTTGCGGCCGCCACCCTGATACGCAAAGCTCGCATCGGTAAAACGGTCAGAGATCACCCAGTCGCCACGTGCCAGTGCAGGCGCGATGACTTGCGCTATATGTTCGCGCCGCGACGCAAACATCAATAGCGCTTCGGTTTCCAGATGCATGGACTCTTCCAGCAGCAAGGCGCGAAGTTTTTCTCCCAGCGCAGTACCGCCGGGTTCGCGCGTGGTGATGACGGTCTTGCCTTGCGCGCGCAAGAGTTCGGCAACGCTGCTGACATGCGTGGATTTGCCCGCGCCGTCTATGCCTTCAAAGCTAATGAATTTGCCTGATGCCATTTTAATTATGATTGTGATTGTGCTTAACGCTGGTATTTATTGACGGCCTTGTTATGATCGTCGAGGCTTTCGGAAAACTTGCTGCTGCCATCGCCGCGTGCGACGAAAAACAAATCATTCGTCGGTGCCGGATTCAAGGCCGCTTGAAGTGAAGCGCTTCCGGTTAGTGCAATCGGCGTCGGCGGCAAGCCACGGCGCAGATACGTATTGTAGGGCGTGTCGGTCAGCAGATCCTGTTTGCGAATATTGCCGTCGAAGCGCTCGCCCATGCCGTAAATTACGGTCGGGTCGGTCTGCAACAGCATGCCGCGCTTCAATCGATTGACGAAGACAGCGGCAATTTGCTTGCGCTCGGCTTGCAGTCCGGTCTCTTTTTCAACAATCGACGCCATAATCAGCGCTTGATACGGTGAGCTATAAGGCACATCGGGCGACCGGCGGGCCCATGCCTGGTCAAGCACTTTTTTCATTTGCGTATGCGCCTGCTGGTAAAGCAACAAGTCGCTAGATCCGCGCGCGAACAAGTAGGTGTCTGGATAAAACAAGCCCTCGGGCTTGTCGTAACCGGGCGCGACTTTGGCTATGAATTCCTGTTCGCTGAGATTTGCGCTATCGGGCTTGAGCCATTTATGCCGCGCGACTTCGGCGCGCATTTGCGCAAAGGTCCAGCCTTCGATAATGGTCAGTGACTCCTGAATGGTCTCACCGCGCACCAGCATGTCGAGCAAAGCCAAAGGCGTGCTGCCCGGACGCAGTTGGTAGCTGCCTGCCTTGATAGAGCCCGCTTTGCCGAGCACACGAGCCAGCAGCTCCATTAGCTCCGGTGTGGCAGGCACACCGGCGTCTCGCATATCGCGCGCGGCGCTGCGCACGCTGCTGCCCGGCTTGATCGTGAATTCAACCGGCATGCTATCTGCCGTTGTCAGCGGCTCGCGCGACCAGAAGACGACGAAAGCCGTGGCAGAGAATGCCAGCAACACCAGATACACGATAATTTTTTTTATGGCCGCCATCCCTGTATCCTCAGTCCACTCTGCGCACTTTTGCGTGCGCCACTATAATTTGCCCGTAATGATAGACGCCAAACACTATTTTCTCCGAAATTATGTCTGAGAACAGCTTTATTGCTCCACTTAGCCATTTGGGCCTACTCGCCGTCGAGGGCGAAGATGCGGCCAGCTTTCTGCATAATCAACTTACTAACGATGTGCTGGGCTTGAATGACAATACCGCCCGGCTCGCCGGCTACTGCTCGCCCAAAGGCCGCCTTCTGGCAACCCTGCAAGTCTGGCAGTCTGGCGCACGCATTCTGCTGCTACTGCCACGTGATATTTTGCCGGCAATTCAGAAGCGCTTGCAAATGTTCGTGATGCGCTCGAAGGTCAAGCTCGCAGACGTCAGCGACAGCATGGGCATTCTCGGCCTGGTCAATCCCGCTATCAGCCTGCTTGAGGCACATTTTTCCGACCTGCCAGCAGAAGCGTATGCAATACGTCAAAGTACTGACAGCGTGCTGATCCGCCAGCCTGATGCGTCAGGCATGACCCGTTACCTGTGGGTGACTAACCCGCAACAGGCACAGCACGTACTCAATGATGCGCAGCCAGCTCCGGCCAGCCTGTGGCGCTGGAGCGAGATACAAGCCGGTATTCCACAGATAACCCAGCCAACGCAAGAGCAGTTTGTACCGCAGATGCTCAACTTTGAAATCGTCGGTGGCGTGAATTTTCGCAAGGGTTGTTATCCCGGACAAGAGATCGTTGCGCGCAGCCAGTACCTGGGCAAATTCAAGCGCAGGATGATGCTCGCTACGATCGATGCCCCCGACGCAGCTGCAGGCACCGAAGTCTTTTCTGCCAGCGACCCGGGCCAACCGTGCGGCATGCTGGTTAATGCCGAAAAAGGTCCGCACGGTATCCTTGCCTGTCTGGTCGAGGTCAAGCTTGATGCAATGGGGCAGCCGGTTCACCTTGGCGCTGCTGATGGCCCGCTGCTGACATTTTGTTCCCTGCCCTATCCGTTGCCAGCACCTGCCTGAATGGACCTCTACATTTACTACCGCGTCAGAGCTGATCACGCCGCTTCGCTGCAAAAGCAGCTCCAAGCCATGCAGTCAGAGTTAGCCGCACAGTGGCAGGTCGAGACCGGCATCAAGCGCAGACCCGAACTGCAAGACCAGCTACAGACCTGGATGGAAATTTACAGACAGGTACCGGAAGGCTTTTTGCCCGCCCTGCACAAGGCGGTAACGCTTGCAGGTATAGAAGCCCTGATTGACGGCCCTCGTCATCTTGAAACCTTTGTGGATCTCGACGCATGTGCCTGATTGTATTTGCATGGAAGCTGATACCTGAATGCCCGTTGATTGCAGCGGCCAATCGCGATGAATTCTTCGCGCGACCCACACAGCCTGCCGACTGGTGGCAGGACCGTCCGAATATCTATGCCGGTCGTGACCTGCAAGGTGGCGGTACCTGGCTGGGCATGAATCGGCATGGACGCTTTGCTGCGCTAACCAATATCCGCAACGGCGAGCCTAAACGACCGGATGCTCCGTCACGCGGCGAATTAGTCACCAATTATCTCCATAGCGACATCAGCACGACGGACTACATTGAACAACTGAAGGCCGATAGCGGTCGCTATCAGGGCTATAACCTGCTGCTGGGTGACGCCGATAATTTCTACTGGTATGCGAATGAAGGTGAAGCCGACCCGCGCAACGGACTAGCGCTTGCGCCCGGCATCTATGGCTTGTCGAATGGCTTGCTGGATGCGCCATGGCCCAAGACCGTGCGCGCCAAAGCGCAATTCGCCAGCCTTCTGTGCCAAAGCGCGCCGGACGACGCTTACTTTGAAATGCTAACCGATGCAACACCGGCCACTGATTGCAGGTTGCCGAAAACCGGTGTCAGCCTGGAGTGGGAGCGTCTGCTATCGCCAATCTGCATAACATCACCAGACTATGGCACCCGTGCTTCAACGCTGGTACGTTTGCATACAGATGGCAGTGCGCGGTTGTCTGAACGGATAATTAAATAGCTTCTTTCAACGACACTCAAAATTCATCTTTATCCGATTTGAAATGTATTTCCGGATGGGTATCATGCACCAGGCGCGGCATCATGAAGATGATTTTTTCATCTGTATAAGAGGCCAGATTGACGACATGCTGCGCACCTAGCACCGCGACATTCAGTGAATAGCGTCCCATGTTTTCTTTTATCTTTGCCAGCATTTCTTTTTCGCGTGGAGCAGTAGTGCTAGTCAACACATCATTGTGACTATTGATGAGTAACTGGCATTTTTTCAAGTGAACATCCAGCTCTGCTTTGTGTGCCGGAATTACTTTGCCAGCGTGGGTCTTTATGAACTCAAGAAATGCATCATCGCCAACCAGCACTTCATCCGGCAACCTTCGCGGCAGATGCGTGGCGACAAAATGTACCGTCTGTTTCAGCTGATGCGTCATGGCTTGCCAAGCTGCGCGGGCTTGTAGATAGGCGGCTGAATATTCTTCGAGATTGATGCAGCTTGCCGCTGGAATGCCATAATTAGCAATTTGGTTCGGACAGGCTTCTAACCCGCCTTCCATCAACAGCTTATCCCCCCGCTCAGGCTGCAGGTAAGTCAACACCTTCAGGATGAGTTCTTGCAAATTGGCCTGATGATGAATTTCACCGACCATTATTGTTGCACCCATCAGGCTTTTACCGATTAAAGATGGGCTGACTTGAATAAAAAAATCTTTTGTAAATTTTTCTTTAAAGCTTGCAACAGCATCAAATGGATACAGCGTATTTTCGTCGCTAGCTTGTGCGACTGGCACACCGCTCCAGATAGACGGCATGCTGCCTAAGGCATTCAGTAGCCCACTGCTTAAGCTTGGGATAAGGCCTGTGCTGGCTGCTACGACACTAGCGATGAAATTCGACTTTGCCCTGTATGTAGCGATAGTTAATCTGTTTGAAATTTTAACGATGGCCGGCAAAAAAAAAGCAGGATCAATTTGCTTCCTGATCTTTAACACCATACTGGCGTGAGAAGCATCAGTAGGAACGAAACGACTTGGGCGAGGACCTCCAATCATTCCGGAATAAAAAATTTCACTCTTTTTTGCATGACGCCGCTGCCTTTGCGTCATACAAGGAATCGGCGTACTGATTTTTATCGAATGAAAGTAGTGCTTCGGTTGACTATAGCGGTCTGTTGGAATGGAATTTGACTGGGTGCTGATAGCACAAAAAGACGTGGAATTAAGCATTGCATCAATCCTGATTTTAAAGAAGCGGGAGCTTCTTCGTTACCGGATTGTAGTCAGGGTTCCAACATAACAAACTGATTAAATTAGCTGAAGCGATACAGCATTTTGCAATGCTCAATCCCGGCTTCCATAAAGTTTTCGCCTTCAGCCACGAACCCATGGCGAGCATAAAAATCCTGCGCATGGACTTGCGCATGCAGCACCAGTTCAGTATGCCCTTCACGACGCGCCTCCTCCAGCAAGGCTTGCAACACCTGACTGCCGATGCCGCTTCCACGCAGGGACTGCCGCACGGCCATGCGACCGATATGACCGTCGGGTAGCAGTCGTCCGGTCGCTACCGGCTGACCATCCACATCGTATGCAACTGCATGAATGCTGACGCTATCGGCTTCATCCCACTCCAGCTCGACTGGCACGCCCTGTTCAATCACGAACACTTCAATACGCAAGCGTTGCGCATCATCGCGCAAACTATCCCAGTCACCCGTGATGATTCGCGAGTTCATGTATTGACCGCCGCCCCTTGCTCCAATTCAATCAGCCGCGCGCGCCAAGCCGCTGGCACCGGCTCGCTCTTGCGTATCTTGCTGTCTGCATGCACATAGAGCATCTCACCCGATATCAGCAAGTCTTCGCCACGATAAATTTCAAGTACGAAGCGCATGGAACTGCGACCCAGTTCAGCGCAGCGCACACAGATGTCGAGCACATCATCAAATCGCGCCGGTGCATGATATTCAATACTGGCTTTACGGGCAAAGAGTTCTAATCCCGCTTCCGATTGCGCCAATACATCAGGTAAACCGGTGGCGCGCCAGTACTCGGTAAAGGCGACATCGAAATAATTCAGGTAATGGCCATTGAAGACAATCGCCTGCATGTCGACTTCGGACCAGCGCACTCGCAATGAATGGGAAAAAGTGAAATCCTTATGAGCCATATCAGTACTGTATTTTTTAGTCTGTAAGAAAACGCCGGATCAGCTGATTGACCTTCTGCGGCTGTTCGTGAATGACCCAATGGGTTGCGTCAGGCATCCGCTCCACCTTCAGGTCATCCACCAGCGCTTCCAGCCCGTCGAGTAGCACAGGCAGCAATGCTTTGTCCAGCTCACCCCAGATCACGCGCACCGGCACTTTGATATGAAAGTCTGCCGGGTCGAGTTTCAGTCTGCCTGCACCGGGATCGGTTGCCGTCGCTGGATGCAAAGGCGAAGCCCGATAATAATTCACGCCACCCACCAGCCCATGCGACCAGCAAGTGTGAAACTGCGCCCTCAATGCTTCATCGAACCAGGTTGCAACTGGCTGGCCCATGCCGACGAACAGCTGCTCCATCACGCGGAAGTTATCTTTCGCCAGTGCCTGCTCTGAACCGGATGCGCGCAACCAGTTCATATATTCGCTGGCGGCCTGCTGCGCAGGGTCGTGCGTCAGGGCTTGCGCAAACAGATATGGATGCGGTGAATTAATGATAATCAGGCGCTCGATCAGCTCAGGCTGCGCAATGGCGATATTCCATGCAATCGCACCACCCCAGTCATGCGCGACCAGCACGCATTTTTCATAGCCGAGGCTCGTCATCAGCAGCTGCAAGTCCTGCATGATCAGTTTTGGCTTGTAGGATGCGACATCAGACGGCATGTCCGATAAATTAAAACCGCGCAAATCGGGCGCTACGGCAAAATAGTCCTGACCGAATTCTTCCAGCTGCGCCTGCCAGGCAAACCAGCACTCAGGAAAGCCATGCAGAAACAGCATCAGTGGCCGGCCTTTTTCTCCGGCGCTTGCAAAATGCAGCCTTGTGCCATTCGACAGTGACGCAAACTGGCCGTCATGCACAGTGATACTCATGATGCCTTGCCTTTCAGGCCGGCCTGCAATTTCTCGCGAACATGCGGTGTCGCCTCATACGGGTCGCGCGGATTACGACCAGTGACAATGTCTTCCATCCTCGTCTGTACATTACCAAGTGCGGCCGGATGTGAATAAATATAGAAGGTCTTGTCAGCGATGGCGGCGAAGGTACGTTCGGCGACCTCGGCCGCGCTAACCTTGCCGGAGGCAACCGCTTTCTCCATGCCGGCTTGCGACGCCAGCTGGCTGGCTGTGGGTGCTGTCGCAGGTACGTCATCTGGACGGTTGCGGTGCGACTGGCTAATACCTGTCTGGACAAAATATGGACACAGCACGGATGCACCGATCGGCGCCTCAACCAGATCAAGGTCGTGATACAGCGTCTCTGTGAGTGATACGACGGCGTGCTTGGAGACGTTATAAACACCCATAGTCGGCGGATTCAGCAAACCCGCCATGGAAGCGGTATTGACGATATGGCCTTCATAGTCCGGGTCGTTTTTTGCGCATGCCAGCATCAATGGCGTAAACACCCGCACGCCATGAATGACGCCCCACAGGTTCACACCCAGCACCCACTCCCAGTCAGCTTGCGTGCTTTCCCAGATCAGTCCGCCGGCGCCGACACCGGCGTTATTGAAGACCAGATGCACAGCACCGAAACGCTCCATAGTCGCGGTCGCCAGCAGTTCGACCTGCTCTGCCTTGCGCACGTCGCAGCGCATCGCCAGCACTTGCGCTCCCATGCCTTCGAGCTCGGCAGCAGTTTCTGCCAGCGCGGCTTCCTGCACGTCGGCCAGTACCAGCCGCATGCCCAAACGTGCGCCGACCAGTGCAAATTCCCGGCCGAAGCCGCTGGCTGCACCTGTGATGACTGCTACGCGGTTCTCGAAGGTTTTCATTGGATTATCCTTAGTGATGTGCTGAATTTTTGAAGCAGACTCTTAAATTAGTTTGACTAACTGCTTGCCAAAATTTTTGCCAACCAGCAGACCAAGAAAGGCTTGCGGTGCTGCCGCCAATCCCTCAGCCACCGTCTCGCGATATTTGAGCTTGCCAGTTGCAACCAGCGACCCCATCTCTCCCAAGCCTTGCGGCCACAGATCCATATGCTCGGAAACGATAAAACCGCGCAGCGTCAGTCGCATCGACAGCATCACTCGCGTGTTGTATATAGGCATAGGCTCGCCGTCATAGCCGGAAATCAGGCCACACAATGCAACACGGCCAAACGGATTCATACGTGCCAGCACCGCATCCATGACTTCGCCGCCGACGTTTTCAAACAAGCCATCAATACCTTCCGGCGCTGCCGCTTTGAGATCCTTGCGCAGATTGCCAGCCTTGTAATCAACACAGGCATCAAAGCCGAGTTCATTGACAACGTAGTCGCATTTTTCCTTACCGCCCGCAATACCGATCACACGGCAGCCGCGCAATTTGGCGAGCTGCCCAACGGCCGTGCCTACAGCGCCGCTGGCGGCGGACACAGCAATCGTTTCACCAGCCTTGGGCTGGATGATTTGCGTCAGGCCATACCAGGCAGTCATGCCGGGCATTCCAACGGCACCCAGATACGCGGACAAGGGAATGACGGACGCATCGACTTTTTTCAGCAGCACGCCGTCGCTGACGCCCATCTCGCTCCAGCCGAGCATGCCGACGACTTTATCGCCGACAGCGAATTTCGGATTCTTCGAAGCGACCACTTCGCCTGCGGTGCCACCGATCATGACTTCGTCGAGTGCCTGCGGAGCGGCATAACTCTTCACGTCTTCCATGCGCATGCGCATGTAAGGATCAAGCGACAGGTAATGATTGCGCACTAACACTTCGCCGTCTTTCAGCGTCGGCACTGGCACACTTTCGAGGCGGAAGTTGTCAACGCTGACTACGCCTTGCGGACGCGAAGCGAGCACGATTTGCTGATAGCTTGTCATAGGGGTTCCGGTTAAAAAGAGTGGTTTACAGCTTGGCAGCGACATCAAGCCGCTTCAGATATTTGAACGTACCCATGGCCTTGGCGACGAGCTTGTCTCCGTCGCGTACTTCACCCTCGCAAAAGCACATGGTGGTCGAACGATGAAACGCAAACCCGGAAGCAATCAGACGGCCGCCTGGTTTGCCGGCAGGTTGCAGAAAACTGGTCTTCATTTCGACGGTCACACCGGCGCGCGAATCAGGATCGAGCGAGCGGCCGGCCAGCGACATCACCACATCAAGCAGCGTCATCGTGACGCCGCCGTGTGTAACCTGCCAGCTGTTCATGTGTTGGGGAACGAGATTGAGCGCGACTTGCGCACGACCGTTTTCCATACCGAGAAATTCTGCGCCCAGCTGCGTCAGAAACGGAATCTCGTTCGGGAACGGATGCGGGTTACTCATTGCGATTAACTTAAAACCGCTGAGACGCCGCCATCCACAGCCAGCGTCTGTCCGGTGATGTGCTTGCCAGCATTCGATGCAAATAGCAGCACTGCGCCTTTCAAGTCTTCATCATCACCGATGCGGCGTAGCGGTGCGCGAGCCGCCATATCTTCGGTGCCGAGCTTTTCTAGGAGTCCGCGCGTCATCTTGGACGGAAAAAATCCGGGCGCAATCGCGTTCACGTTAATACCATAGCGACCCCACTCACCAGCGAGCGTGCGCGTAAAGTTGATGACGGCTGCTTTCGATGTGTTGTAAGCGATGGTCTGCATGCTCGACGCGCCATTGCCACCGAGACCGGCGATGGAAGCGACGTTGATGATGCGGCCATGCTGGCGTGGAATCATGCTTAGTTTGCCGACTGCCTGAGACAGCAAGAAGATGCTGCGAATATTCAGATTCATCACCTTGTCCCATGCTTCTAGCGGATGATCTTCTGCCGGTGCACCCCAGCTCGCACCTGCGTTATTAACAAGGATGTCGATGTGACCCAGCGTCTTGAGCGCAGCTTCTGCCAGAGGTACAGCCGTGCCTTCCTTGCCCAGATCAGCGGCGATGGCGGTGGCGCTAATGCCGCGCTCCTTCAGGTGCGCGACGGCTTCATCAAGCTCTGACTGCTTGCGTGATGAAAGCACCAGTTTTGCGCCCTGCTCGCCAAGAGCTTCGGCCATTTGCAAACCCAGTCCGCGTGAGCCGCCGGTAATCAGCGCGGTCTTGCCGGTGAGGTCGAATAATTGTCTGATCGTGTGCATGCGTTGTCCCGTCTTGATAATTTTAATTAACTTCGTAATCCATGCATTGGCGTGCCAGTCGCACTGCACCAACAAAAGGCTTCAGGGCCACATGCTGCGGATGGTTCTGGTAGGCGTCGAGTGCGGCGCTTGATTCAAATTCCGAATACAGCACCACATCGTAAGTCGCTTCCAGCTCAGGCTTTGCAATCGCAACTTCGAGTTTCAACAGACCCGGCACGATCCCGGCACAGGCATCGAGCAGTGCTTTCATTTTTATTGCATTGGCTGCTTTGTCTGCGCCTTCGGCATGGTCTTTCAATTGCCACATTACGATATGTTTGATCATTATTTTTTAAAAAAATGTGTGTCTGCTTGAATTCAATAAGAAACTGTTAAAACCAGCTGTCCTGCATATCCAGTGTGGTCGTATCTATGCTGGCCAGCAAATCAAATTGCGCATCAACTTTTGGCAATTCCCAACGGAAAAACCAATGGCAGGCTTGCAGCTTGCCTGCATAAAAATCCGCATCACTGCCCTGCTTGTTCAACGCCACCAGCGCTTGCTCGAGCCAGATCCAGCTGACCACCAGATGCCCGAATGCTTCCAGATACAGCGACGCATTGGCGAGCGTTTTATTCAAGTCACCTGCTGCATGTAACAGCCCGGTAACTTGCTGCATGCGTTGCCAGCGCGTTTGCAAGGCAGTTGACAGTGGCGACAGTGAGGTGTCGCTGGCTTTGGCAATCGTGGCGGCCACTTTGCCGCTCAGTAGCGCAAGCGCCGCACCCTGGCGCATGACGACTTTACGACCGAGCAGGTCAAGTCCCTGTATGCCGTGCGTTCCTTCATGTATGGGGTTGAGCCGGTTGTCGCGATAGAACTGTTCGACATCGTATTCACGCGTATAACCGTAACCGCCATGAACTTGTATCGCCAGGCTGTTCGCTTCCAGGCACCATTGCGAAGGCCAGGACTTTGCAATCGGCGTGAGAATATCGAGCAGCAGCGTGGCTTGTTCTCGTGCGTGTGCATCGTCGGCAGTGCGCTCTTCATCGACAAGCTTCGCGCAATATAAAGTCAGCGCCAGCCCGCCTTCAACGTAGGCCTTTTGCGCGAGCAGCATGCGCTTGACATCGGTGTGCTCGACGATAGGTACCTGTGCTTGCTGCGGGTCTTTATTGGCCGGGTGACGGCCTTGCGGGCGATTACGTGCGTAGTCAAGCGCGTGCAGATAACCGGTATAGCCGAGCATGACGGCCCCGAGACCAACACCGATACGCGCTTCGTTCATCATGTGGAACATCGCCGCCAGCCCCTGATGAAGCGTGCCGACCAGATAGCCGACCGCACCCGGCTGGCCGCCGGGCTGGAATTTGCCTTCACCAAAATTGAGCAGGCAATTGGTCGTGCCACGATAGCCCATCTTGTGGTTCAGGCCGGCGAGCACGACATCATTGCGTTCGCCCAGCGTGCCATCATCATTGACGAGTTTTTTAGGGACGATGAAGAGAGAAATACCTTTGACGCCGGGGATCAGTTTGCCATCTGGACCCGGCACTTTGGCCAGTACCAGATGAACGATATTTTCCGACAGTTCATGCTCTCCTCCGGAGATCCACATCTTGTTGCCGCGCAGCCGGTAGCTGCCGTCGCTTTGCGTATCGGCGCGAGTCGTGATGTCAGACAGGCTGGAACCAGCCTGCGGCTCCGACAGGCACATGGTGCCGAAAAAACGACCCGCCAGCATAGGCTTGACGAATCGCTCTATCTGCTGCGGCGTGCCGCATTTAAGTAGCGTGTTGGCGTTGCCGATGGTGAGAAACGGATAGGCTGAAGTGCCAACGTTGGCGCCTTTGAACCAGGCGAAACCGGCCTTCTCGATCAGGCAAGGCAGCTGCATGCCGCCATGTTCATAGTCTTGACCGGCCGCCAGCAGTCCTGCATCGGCAAAGGCTTTCAGAGCGACTTTGACTTCAGGAATGATATGGACTGCTGTGCCGTCAAAATGCGGCTCGTTCTGATCGGCTTTTTTATTGTGTGGCGCGAAATGTTCGGTAGCGAGTTGTTCGCACAAATCGAGCACTGCATCGAAGGTCTCGCGATTATGGTCGGCAAAACGCGCGCGGCAGGTAAGTGCCGGCGCGTCGAGCCACTCATAGAGCAGAAAATCCAGATCGCGTCTGGACAGTATGCGGGAAGGCATACCTACTGGTTCTGCGGCTTCGTTTAAACGACTTCGAACAGACCGGCTGCGCCTTGGCCGCCACCAATGCACATGGTGACAACGACGTATTTCGCGCCGCGGCGCTTACCTTCAATCAGCGCATGACCTGTCAGACGTGCGCCCGAGACGCCATAGGGATGACCGAGCGCAATCGCGCCACCGTTGACATTGAGTTTGTCCATCGGGATGCCAAGCTTGTCGGCGCAGTACAGCACTTGCACGGCAAACGCTTCATTGAGCTCCCATAGGCCGATGTCTTCGACTTTCAGACCGGCTTTTTTCAGCAGCTTCGGAATGGCAAAGACAGGACCAATGCCCATTTCGTCAGGCTCGCAACCCGTGACGGCAAAGCCGCGGAAGATGCCCAGCGGCTTGCAGCCAGCTGCTGCAGCGGCCTTGTCGCTCATGACGATGGCGACCGATGCGCCGTCCGAAAACTGGCTGGCATTACCGGCTGCGATGACGCCGCCTGGAACGGCGCTGCGAATTTGGGAAACACCTTCATAAGTGGTGTCGTTGCGGATACCTTCGTCAGCCGACACGGTCACTTCACGTGTGACGATCTGGCCGGTGTTTTTGTCAGCGACGGCCATGGTGGTGGTCATTGGCGCGATTTCATCAGCGAATTTGCCGGCGGCTTGCGCAGCCGATGCGCGCTGCTGGCTTTGTACGCCGTAATGGTCCTGGCGCTCGCGGCTGATTTCATAGCGCTTGGCGACTGTTTCGGCGGTTTGCAACATCGGCCAGTAAATTTCAGGCTTGTGCTCTTTGAGCCAGGAGTCCGACATCATGTGCATGTTCATTTCATTTTGCACACAGGAGATTGATTCAACACCACCGGCGGCGTAAATGTCACCTTCGCCTGCCAGCACGCGCTGAGCGGCAGTGGCGATGGTTTGCAAGCCAGATGAACAGAAACGATTGATCGTCATGCCTGCAGTCGTGACCGGGCAACCGCCGCGCAAAGCGATCTGGCGCGCGATATTCATGCCAGTTGCGCCTTCCGGATTGGCGCAGCCGATGATGACGTCTTCAATCGATCCGGCATCAATACCAGCGCGTGAAATTGCGGCCTGCAGTGCGTGACCGCCGAGCGACGCGCCGTGCGTCATGTTGAAAGCGCCTTTCCAGGATTTGGCCAGCGGGGTACGTGCAGTCGAAACAATGACAGCGTCAGTCATGTAAATCTCCAGATTGAAATTATTTATTAGTGAATGGTGCGGCTTTTTCGGACTTATTCGTCATACAGGCGGCAAAAACTACACTGTACTCATGTCTGAACAGCGAACGAGAATAGCATAAATATCTGCACGGTCGTTCGCAAAATCAGACCCTCGCTGTAAGTTTCTGTAAGTTTCAAGCAAGCGTCGCGTAAGCTTGCGTGCCTACACTCACCCTTCAATTGTGATAAGTCCCGCTTGCACAATGTAACTTACTAAAATACTAAGGAGACAACATGGCTAATGCACAAGTGCATTCAACCGCGATCACCGCTGAAGAGCGCAAGGTTATTTTTGCATCTTCACTGGGCACCGTTTTTGAATGGTACGACTTCTATCTGTATGGCTCGCTGGCAGCAATCATCGCCAAGCAGTTCTTTGCCGGCACCGATCCGAATACCGCTTTCATCTTTGCACTGCTGGCTTTTGCTGCTGGCTTTCTGGTGCGCCCTTTCGGCGCGATTGTGTTTGGCCGTCTTGGCGACATGGTCGGTCGTAAGTACACCTTCCTGGTGACGATCCTGATTATGGGTCTGTCGACTTTCATCGTCGGCTTGTTGCCAACGTATGCCAGCATCGGTATCGCTGCGCCTATCATCCTGGTCTCACTGCGCATTTTGCAAGGTCTGGCTTTGGGCGGCGAATATGGCGGCGCAGCGACTTACGTCGCCGAGCACGCACCGGATCACAAGCGCGGCGAATTTACGTCGTGGATTCAAACTACCGCTACGCTGGGTCTGTTTCTGTCGCTGATGGTGATTCTGGCTACACGCACAGCGATTGGCGAAGAAGCGTTTGCCGAATGGGGCTGGCGCATTCCTTTCCTCGTTTCGGTTTTCCTGCTGGCTATATCAGTCTGGATCCGCGTGTCGATGAGTGAGTCGCCAGCGTTTACCAAAATGAAGGAAGAAGGCAAAGTTTCGAAGGCACCTTTATCAGAAGCTTTCGGTCAGTGGAAAAACCTGAAGGTAGTGATTCTTGCTCTGGTTGGCCTGACCGCGGGTCAAGCCGTTGTCTGGTACACCGGCCAGTTCTATGCGCTGTTCTTCATGACTCAGACACTGAAAGTCGATGGCGCTACCGCCAACTTGCTGATCGCTGCTTCGCTGCTGATCGGTACGCCGTTCTTTGTGGTGTTTGGTATGTTGTCCGACAAAATCGGCCGCAGAAACATCATCCTGGTCGGCTGCGTGATCGCTGCGGCGACATACTTCCCGATCTTCAAAGCCCTGACCCACTACGCCAACCCTGCGCTGGAAGCGGCACAGATCAGCGCACCAGTCGTTGTCAGCGCCGATCCTGCAGAGTGCCAGTTCCAGTTTAATCCGACCGGCACCAAGAAGTTCACTTCGTCGTGCGATATCGCCAAAGCGAAACTGGCAGCGGCATCGGTTAACTACCAAAACGAAGCAGCACCAGCCGGCACCCCTGCCAGCATCAAGATCGGTGACAAAGTGCTGCAGTCATACAGCGCTGCTGCACTGAGCAAAGACGAAGCCAAAGCTAAAGATGCCGAATTCAGCGGCCAGCTTAAGGACATGATCAAGGAAGCCGGCTACCCAGCGAAAGCTGATCCTGCACAAATCAACAAGCCTATGGTGCTGCTGCTGTTGTTCATTCTCGTTCTGTACGTAACGATGGTGTACGGCCCGATCGCTGCGATGCTCGTCGAGATGTTCCCGACCCGTATTCGCTACACGTCGATGTCACTGCCTTACCATATCGGTAATGGCTGGTTTGGCGGCTTGCTGCCAACGACGGCATTTGCACTGGTCGCGTTCAAAGGCGATGTTTACTATGGCCTGTGGTACCCGATCGTCATTGCGCTGGCAACGGCTGTGATCGGTTTCCTGTTTATCAAGGAAACCAAGGACAACGATATCTATGCTGAAGACTAAGCACAAAGATCGTTTACCTGCATGATGAAGACCGCCAGCTTTTGCTGGCGGTTTTTTTTGGTCTTGATTTTTCGTCTTGCTTGTTTCCACCTCGCTCTGGCGATACCATTACGAACCTTTCGATTCTGTATTGACACTACTCATGAAACTTCCTATCCGCATCGGTACGCCGCTATCTCCTTCCGCCACCAAAGTCATGTTGCTCGGCTGCGGTGAACTCGGCAAGGAAGTTATCATCGCGCTGCAGCGACTGGGCGTTGAAGTGATTGCCGTGGACCGTTATGCGAATGCCCCGGGCCAGCAAGTCGCGCACCGCTCGCATGTCATCGACATGACGGACGGTGCAGCGCTAGCGGCACTGATTGCGCTGGAAAAGCCCGATCTGGTCGTGCCTGAAATTGAGGCCATCGCCACTGCCACGCTAGTCGAACTCGAAGCAGCCGGTGCCGTCACCGTCATACCGACGGCGCGCGCAACATGGCTGACCATGAACCGTGAAGGAATACGCCGGCTCGCTGCCGAAGAACTGGGCTTACCGACATCCCCTTATCGCTTCGCCGATAACCTGCAAGAGTTACAGGCGGCCTGCGCAGCCGTGGGCTTTCCGTGCATCGTCAAACCCGTGATGTCGTCTTCCGGCAAAGGACAATCCAAGCTTGCCAGCGCCGCCGACGTGCAAGCCGCATGGGAACATGCAGCGGCCGGCAGTCGTGTTGATGCAGGTCGAGTGATCGCTGAAGGCTTTGTCGATTTTGATTATGAAATTACTTTGCTGACCGTACGCGCAATCGGAATCGACGGCAAAGCGGAAACGCATTTCTGCGAAGCCATCGGCCACCGCCAGGTCAACGGTGATTACGTCGAATCCTGGCAACCGCACCCCATGGCACCGCTGGCGCTATCACGTGCGCGCGAAGTCGCACAAAAAGTTACGGACAATCTGGGCGGTCTCGGCGTGTTTGGTGTCGAGCTCTTCGTCAAAGGCGACGACGTCTGGTTTTCCGAAGTCAGCCCACGGCCACACGACACCGGCATGGTGACCATGGCGAGCCAGCTTCAGAGTGAATTCGACTTGCATGCCAAAGCCATCCTCGGCCTGCCGGTCAATGTGGCGCTAGCCTCACCTGCTGCCTCTGCGGTCATCTATGGGGGCCACGATACGACCGTAATCAGCTTTGAAGGCGTGGATCAGGCACTACGTGTTCCGGGCACAGATATACGACTCTTTGGCAAGCCCGAGTCATTTGCAAAGCGCAGGATGGGCGTGGCATTGGCCAGAGCAGCCGATATTGAAACAGCCCGTGAGAACGCGCGTCTGGCAGCTTCGCTAGTCAAGCCAGTTGATCTCGCCAGATAGTCTCTGATTGCTAGTTCTGTGGTTATTTGGGAGTGCTATGCGTCGCTGGCCAATTCTGGCTGCATTTCCGCTGTACTAGTCACGCAGCGTCACCACAGATCACCCGTTTACTAGAAATGTAATTTTTTTACAGACATCCAAACTTCCATTGTATTAAACATCGCAATAAGCCACGCGCATTAAGCTAATAAAAAATGTAATGTTTTTTTATTCCTTCAGATCAAGCAACTACACAGATCACTATTGTGAAATTAGTGTCAGTTAGTTGAATCTCCCGTTGCGCGCAGCATACACATTCCCGGGTTTAGATAAATTTACGCATAAAACCCGATCATTTTGTGTATGCCTCCCCTATCAATCCGGAACTTTTTTCTTTACATTTAATTAACAATCAAGTTAACTAAAAGTTAATTTATTGAGTGATTTGCACCGCCAAATAAACCCGGCGCATCACGCTCACAGAAAAAAAACAAAAGATCAGGAGGCGATATGGATATTGAATGGCTGGAGGATTTTCTGGTTCTCTCGGATTTATCCAGTTTTACTCGAGCGGCTCAGACACGCAACGTCACCCAGTCGGCATTTAGCCGGCGTATACGTTCATTAGAAGAGTGGCTTGGTATTCCACTGGTCGATCGCGACACCGTACCACCGCGACTGACAATGGCAGGCCACCTATTTAGGGATGCTGCCCGTGAAATGGTCCGGCAACTGCAAGATGCGCGTATGGCACTCGGGCACCGCAGTCAGGCCTTCGCCGGCATCAAGTTTTATGTGGCGCATGCGCTGTCCCAGCATTTCCTGCCGAACTGGATTGCCCACCTCAACAAGCGCGTTAGCGGACTCAAATTCGAAATCAGCGCTGGTGAAACCTACGAAGGTATTCTGGCGCTATCAAGTGGCAGATGCGATTTGCTGATGATCTATTACAGCCCGCTGGCGCCAATGACGATGGATGAAAAATCCTATCCTTCCATTTATATGGGATCGGACCGCTTGATACCCGTTTGCGCGCCCAATGAAAACGGCGAACCTTCTTTTCCATTGACTGAGATGAAGACACGACCGTTGCCGATGCTAGGCTATCCGCCCGAAACTTTCTTTGGCCGGCTCTGCAATGGCATCATTCGATTCAGCGCCAACACCATGCAATTCAATACTGTTGCGCAGAGCCCGTATTCACGGGTACTTCATTCGCTTGCCCTCAATGGTGTTGGCATTGCATGGCTACCGGAGCGTTGCGTCAGGGCGGACCTCCTTGCCAACAACCTGATGCAAGCCGGCGGTGAAGGCTGGTGCTGCAACCTTGAAATCCGATTATATGCGTCACAAGAACGCGCGAGACTTTTGCAATCCAACCTGTGGGAAAACATCAAGGGGCTGCAAGAAGATCAATCCGTATTGAGCTAGAGCGCTTGTATTAGCCGTATTTCTTGTATTGCCTGCCAACGACCTGAAGGAGCCTGAATGAGGATCATATTGAAAGTCATGGGACAGAGTCTGTATGGAAAACTGGCCAAGGAAATGGCATCTCTGAATTCGGCATTTCCGCGCCGATACAAGCAAGGCAAAGCTATCGATTGGCAACTCGTGTTGCTGAAACAATTTCCCCAGGCAGAAGATCTGGCAAATCATCCAACGGCACTGGTCGTTGTCATCGTCGATGCGCCTGACCAGAACATTGTCGAGCATTTGCGTTCGCTAGAGCGGCAGGAATTTTTATACATCAATAATCTGCCCGCCTATCCGCATGGTGTAGCACCCGTGTTCGTGCTGTTCCAGCAAGGCGCGCTAAAACCAGAAATGCTGGAACTGCCTGACATCGTTTCAGACTGGATGCTCGACCCGGTTTCCATGCATGACCTGACACGACGCATGTTTGCCACTCTGCGGCGTAAACAAATGCTGCAAGCTGAAATGCGATTCGGGGCGCTGACCTTGCTACCCGAATCGCGCAGACTTTGCTACTACAGCGACTCAACGCACTTGACACCATCGGAGCTGGCAGTAGCCGAACTCTTCCTGCATCACTTCGGCAGCGTGATTCTGCTGGAAGATATTGTATTGATGTTCAAGCTATCAGGCCGCTCTACCGAAGGCAGCAATATACGCGTGACCATGTTTCAGTTGCGCTTCAAGATCGAAGCGTTAACCCGCTGTCAGTTCACGCTATTGAGCATTTACAAAGAGGGTTATGCACTTCGACACACGCGCAACTATGATCCGGGGTTTCCATACCCCGATCTCGAAGTGCATCAGGAACTGGCCACTTATGGCGTGTGACTCGACTTGCGACAGCAAGCTATGGACACTAGCAACCGAACAATCGGCTTTCCTTTTCCCAGCCAAGGGCGAGCCGCTCCAGCAAATTAGTTTTCCGTAGTGTCGCAATCCACCACGCCAGTGCAGCGCCCTGCTCGCCGGCTCGCCAGGCCATATAAAAATTCTCCGGACTTCGCTGTTCGACCACTTCTTTTTGAACCAGCAAACCTGCCTCTATAGCAGGCCTGGCCCAGCGCTCGGGTAAAAATCCGACGCCAAGTCCTGCCAGTTGAAACTCGAATTTGCAGCGTAAGGTTGGCACCGTCAACGTATCTTGACCAAGCAGCAATCCCACAGTGCGTGCCGGTAGCCGTCGTGCAGAATCAGCCACGGATATCACCCTATGAGCAATCAAGTCATCCTTGCCCAACGGATGCGATACAGCCGCCAGCGGATGATGTGGCGCTACTGCAAAAATAAACTGCATGCTGCCTATCGGCTCGACCACATACCCACCGCCAGGCGGACCTTCACCGGCAGCACCCAGCAGCAGATCCACCCTGCGGTCAAGCAAAGCTTCCCAAGCTCCTGACAAAGCCTCTTGCGAGGTTCGCAGGCGGGTACTGTCGGTCACCTCATAAAACGCCCTGATCTCGTCGGCTATCAGAAGTGGAGAAAACATCAGGTCCATACCAATGGCAAATTCAATTTCCCAGCCGCACGCAACACGGCGCACCTTGTGTTCAAGGTCTTGCGCAGCCTTTAATAAAGACCGCCCCTCTAGCAGCAATGCGCGTCCGGCTGCGGTCAACAAAACTTTCGGACCGGAGCGGATAAAAACCTGAACCCCAAGATCCTCCTCAAGCTTCGAAACCGAATAGGAAATCGTTGAAGGCACACGGAAAAGCTCTTTGGCGGCCGCAGCAAAAGAGCCGCCGCGGTCGATTGCATCGACGATTTGCAGCGCATCCAGACTTAGTTTTAACATTCGATATTATCGATCATAGAAAGGTAAATAATTCGCTTTTCATTGCCACAAAACATCGTCCATACTGCAAGCTTGAAAAAATATGTTGATATTTAAGGAATTTATTCACGGAATTTTCGCGGAAATGATTCGAAATTATTGCATCAATATAGTTAAATTTGCTACCCAAAGGCTTAAAAATGATTGAAATGCGTAAAAGCGGCGACCGCGGCATTGCCAATTTTGGCTGGCTGGACTCGCGCCACACATTCTCTTTTGGTCATTATCACGACCCTATGCACATGGGCTTTGGCCCGCTGCTGGTCATTAATGAAGACCGCGTGCAAGCCGGCAAAGGTTTTGGCACCCATGGTCATCGCGATATGGAAATCATTTCCTATGTGCTAGAAGGTGAACTCGCACACAAAGACAGCATGGGCAATGGCTCGGTGCTGCGATATGGCGACGTACAGCGCATGAGCGCCGGTACAGGCGTCATGCACAGCGAATTCAACCATTCGGCTACCGATCAGGTGCATTTTCTGCAGATATGGATACAGCCTGCGCAAAAAGGCATCCCGCCCGGGTATGAAGAAAAGCATTTTGACAGCACTTCCAAGCAGGGTCAGTTGCGTCTGATTGCCTCTGCCGATGGTGCTGACGGTTCAGTCACCATCCATCAGGACGCCAAACTCTACGCATCGATCCTGAACGGCTCCGAGCGCATTGAACACTTGCTCGCGAAAGGCCGCACTGCTTATCTGCATCTGATCCGCGGCCAGCTCGAAGCCAATGGAAAACGCCTGTCTACCGGCGACGCCCTCAAATTCGAAGGTGAGCCACGTATAGCCATCGGCAATGCCGAAGCAGCCGAATTTTTGCTATTTGATTTGCCTTACTAACAAACGTTCAGACCCACTCAGCTAAAACAAAGGAAGCAACATGACCAACATTCTCCACATCAGCAGCAGCATCCGCAGCGCCGGTTCGATCTCGCGCGAACTCTCCGACGAACTCGTGAGCAAAATGCAAGCCGCCAACGGCGCCAGCAAAGTCGTCTTGCGCGACCTGACCGCTAATCCAGTTCCGCATCTGAGCGAGCAAATGATGGGCGCGTTCTTTACGCCTGCCGAAAACCGCTCGCCAGAGCAAGCGTCGACCGTCAAGCTCTCCGACACACTGGTGGATGAAGTGCTGGCCGCTGATGTCATCGTAATCGCCGCGCCTATGTACAACTTCTCGGTCAGCTCGACCCTCAAAGCCTGGATCGATCACGTTGCCCGTGTTGGCCGCACGTTTCAATATGGCGCTAATGGCCCGGAAGGTCTTGTTAAAGGCAAAAAAGTCATTATTTTCACCGCACGCGGCGGCGTCTACAGCACCGGCCCAGCCAAGGTCATGGATTTCCACGAAACCTACCTGCGCGCTGTGCTCGGTTTCCTTGGCATTACGGACGTTAACTTCGTTCATAGCGAAGGTCTGGCAATGGGTGAAGAAGCCGTCAACACGGCACTGGCTGGCAGCCGCAGTGCCATCAATGAGCTGATTGCGGCATAATTGCAACTGACCATTAGAAATGCGGCGTGTGCGCAAGGTCGCCACGCCGTTTTTTTGTTTTATAGACAGACTGCAAGGTATTTTTTTACATGTTGCCATCCGAAAGCGTTAGCGCCCTCCCCCTGACAGCGGCATCTACAGAGCTGCTGTCCTACAGCGCAAGCTGCGCGCTTCCCACCCCATGGGCAACGTTTCAGCTGCACGCTTTTATTGAAGCCTCTACCGGCAAGGAACACCTCGCTATAACTCTGGGTGACATCAGCGACGGCCAGCCCGTGCTCGCGCGCCTGCATTCCGAATGTCTGACCGGCGACACTTTATTCAGCCAGCGCTGCGACTGTGGTGCACAGCTAGAAGGTGCATTACGTAAAATCGCTGCCGAAGAACGTGGCATTCTTTTGTACTTGCGTCAGGAAGGCCGCGGCATTGGCCTGATCAATAAAATCCGTGCCTACGCCTTACAGGAACAAGGTGCCGACACTGTCGAAGCAAATCACGAGCTCGGCTTTGCCGATGATCTGCGCAGCTATGCGATCTGTGCGCCAATGTTGAAACATTTCGGCATTCAGTCGCTAAAGCTGATGACCAATAACCCAAGAAAAATTGCCGCACTTCAGGCACTCGGCTTCGATGCCGAACGTATCGAGCTCATCATTGGCAGCACCCGCTTCAATGCGCGCTATCTGGCCACCAAAGCCAGCAAGCTCGGTCATCTGATGACTGCCGCTCCGGCCCATTCAGGCAACACCGAAAAATAAAACAAACTGGAAACTGCTAAACAGCATTGTGCTAAATCAATGCCAGCAGATGTGATACCGCTTAATCTGGCGTTGCAGTATTGGTGCGCCGTTATTCTCCTTCCAGCATTACTTTAAAAAATGATCTCCACCCGCTCTGAAGAGCGGGTTTTTTTTCGAATGCCAGAGTGTGAATTCTCCTGACTTTCTCGATCAAAACGGATTCGATGATTTAACACGGCTCGCAGCGCAGCTGTGCAGCGCACCTGTCGCGATGCTGGCGCTGGTCAATCGACATCGACACTACCTGAAATCACTGACCGGACTAGATCAGCAAGACAGCGACCGACTGCTGCCACTATGTGTGCATGCTGCCCAATCCAATGACGCTGTTGTAGTCGAAGACACGCTACTGCATGACTGGTTCAGTCAACATAGCATGGTGACCAGCGCGCCCTATATCCGCTTTTTTGTCGCGATACCTTTATCCGGTGCCAATGGCGAGTTGACTGGCAATCTGTGCATCCTCGACCGACAGCCGCGCTCGCTATACAACTGGCAAATCGAAAATCTGAAAATACTGGCCCGGCAATCCGTGTTATTGCTTGAACTGGGCCGCAAGCAAAACAACTTGCGCGCACTGGCAGCACACCAGGAAAACATCAAGGAGCAAGAGCGTCAACGCATAGCGCGTGACCTGCACGATGAGCTTGGACAGAACCTGCTTGCACTGAAGCTTGACCTGACGATGATGCTCGAGCAAGAAAGCGCCAACCTGAAGCTGCCGTTAAACGACGCCATCTACAATCTCAACGGCGTCATCAGTGGCGTACGCAATATCATCAACGACCTGCGACCCCCAGTGCTTGAACTAGGACTGTATGCGACTGTTGAATGGCAGCTCAAAAAATTTGAACGTCAGAGCCAGATTCGTGCCGTAATTGACGCCAGCGATACTGGCAATGCCGTCGAGGTCTGCGACTCTGCAATTTATAAATCGCTCAGTACGATGCAGGTAGCGACGCTGTTTCGAATCCTGCAGGAAGCCCTCACCAACATCAGGCGCCATGCAAGGGCGAGCAATGTTGTATTGCGTCTGCAGCACCTGGGGCACGGCATCGAAATGCGGATCTGTGACGACGGCATCGGCATCAGCGACGACGCACTCTGCAAGCACCAATGCTACGGTCTGATCGGTATACGCGAGCGGCTACGCGCCTGCCGTGGCAGTCTGCAGATCGACACGGCAGCCGGCCAGGGCACTACGCTGACAATATATTTGCCACTGGCGAAATAAAAAAAACGACTCCCGAAAAGGAGCCGCATGAACCGAGACTTGCGGAAAAAATTGAATGCTTAGTACGCTCCAATGCGCACTGTCGGCAGGCGCTTAAGCCAATGGGTACGAAGAACCAAGCTGCTACTTGGCCAGCGAATGACGCATACGGCTGCTGCAAGCTCTTTTAGCCAACACGTATCAAGCGCTGCTGAAATAGACTAATTAGTCATAAAACACACTGCGGATTTCGATTCGTATTGCAACGCAAAAAATCATCCTTGTTTAAGTAAGCCCCCCGCCTAAAGCCTCCAGACAGCATCATATTTTGCAGCGCAAGATATCGTCTATCTGTGTCAGAAATTAAAGTTCCAACGTAGTACTGCATTACTACCCGCATGCTTGCTGCAGGATGAATAATCGACCGTATTAATTTCGATTGAGTCTGTTCATGCCAAAAATTATTCACACCATGATCCGCGTGCTTGATCCGGCTCGCTCCCTTAAATTTTATGCCGAAGGCTTTGATTTCGCGATTACGCACCGGCTTGACTTCGACAGTTTCTCGCTGATTTACATAAAAAATTCCGACAATGACTTTGAAATCGAACTGACTCACAATTTTTCCCGCACCGAGCCCTATACCCATGGTGACGGCTACGGTCACTATGCCTTCGTCACCAGCGATCTCGATCAGATGCACGACAAGCTCTCCAGGCTGGGCTATGCACCTTTGGAGATCAAAGAATTCAAAAAAGATGGCACGTTACTCGCACGCTTTTTCTTCGTCCAGGATCCGGATGGTTACAAAATCGAAGTGCTGCAAGAGGGAGGACACTATCGATAATGTCGGGCAGCCGAAATGACTGCATTCAGTAAAAAGCAATCCAACGACAGCAGTTCAAAATTAAAAAAATAGAGGAGACAACGATGGACACACCCCAACAGCCAAAGCGCCGGCAATTTTTCAAAATCGCGTCTGCCGGCACAGTTGCCAGCGCCAGTGGCGGCATACCCATGCTGTTCGTACCGAATGCTGTGCTAGCTGAAGAAGTGCTAGGCACTGACGCGTTCAAAACACTGACCCTGATTGCGCGCGATATTTTTCCGCACGACCGTTTTGGCGACGACTTGTACGCCAATGCCGTCGGTGTCTATGCCGATCAGGCCAAAGCCGATCCTGCTCTGAAAAAACTGCTGACCGACGGCGTAGCGCAAGCCAATGCCGAAGCCAACAGCAAATTCGGCAAGTCCTATACCGACGTGTCCACGGAAGCACAACGCCTTGAAGTATTGAACGCCATGGAAAAGACACCCTTCTTTGGCAAGATCCGCGGCGACCTCGTCGTCAGTCTTTATAACCAGCCAGCGGTCTGGGCCAAGCTCGGCTATCAGGGACCGTCAGCACAGCTGGGCGGTTACATCAACCGCGGCTTCAACGACCAGGACTGGATGGACAAAGCGTAAGCACGCTAATTCATCATCACGCGAAAAAATAAAAATCAGGAGACATAGATGGCTTCAAAAAAATTCGATCTCAAGGATGAGGTAGTTGTAATTATCGGTTCCGGCGCAGGCGGCGGCACTCTGGCCAATGAACTAGCGCAAAAAGGGGTCGATGTGATCGTCCTCGAAGCAGGAAAGAGGCATGAAATCAATGATTTCGAAAACGATGAATGGCCCATGTTCAGTAAAATTTCATGGCTGGACAAGCGCACTACATCCGGCACTTGGCGCGTCGCAAAAGACTTCGCGAACCTGCCGACCTGGATCGTCAAAGCCGTTGGCGGCTCGACAGTGCACTGGGCCGGCGCTGCGCTGCGCATTCAAAAACATGAATTCAGCACCCGCTCGCTATATGGCGACATTAAAGGTGCCAATCTGCTCGACTGGCCCATCACACTCAAAGAACTCGAGCCTTACTACGCTCGCGCCGAAGACAAAATGGGTGTGACCGGGACCAACAACATTCCTCGCCTACCCGGCAGTAACAACTACAAAGTACTGGCAGCGGGCGCGAAAAAAGTCGGCTATACGAAATTTCATACCGGGAATATGGCCATCAACTCGCAACCGCGTGATGGTCGTGGCTCTTGCCAGCAAATCGGCTTCTGCTTTCAGGGCTGTAAGTCGGGTGCCAAATGGTCGACCCTCTACACAGAAATTCCCAAAGGCGAAAAGACCGGACACCTTGAAGTGCGCAGCGATGCACAGGCATTGAAAATCGAGCATGACGCGACCGGCAAAGTCACCGGCGTCCTGTATGGCGACTCTAAGGGCAACCGCTTTTTTCAAAAGGCACGCGTCGTTTGCGTGGCTGGCAACTCGATCGAATCGCCACGTCTTTTACTGAACTCGGCATCGACGATGTTCCCGAACGGGCTGGCCAACTCATCCGGTCAGGTCGGCAAGAACTACATGCGCCACATGACCGGCTCGGTCTATGCCACCTTTGAAAATCCGGTCCACATGTTTCGCGGCACCACCATGGCCGGCATCGTGCAAGATGAGGCTCGGCATGACACCAGTCGCGGTTTCGTCGGCGGCTATGAAATGGAAACCCTGTCGCTGGGCGTGCCCTTCCTGGCAGCCTTCCTCGACCCAGGTACCTGGGGCCGCGACTTCTCGACCGCCATGGACGCCTACGACAACATGGCCGGCATGTGGCTAGTCGGTGAAGACATGGCACAAGAGAGCAATGCAGTGAGTCTGCACGCGACGGAAAAAGACCAATTCGGTCTGCCGATTCCGAACGTGCATTTCAGTGACCATGCAAACGATATCGCAATGCGCAATCACGGCTTCAAGCAAGCCAAGGCATTGTATGAATCCATCGGAGCCAAGCGCGTCATCTACACACCGCCTTATCCATCGACACATAACCTCGGTACCAACCGCATGAGCGCACAACCGCGCGACGGCGTCGTGAATAAATGGGGACAGGCGCATGACATCAAGAACCTGTTTGTCTCTGACGGCAGCCAGTTCACGTCAGGCGCTGCAGAAAATCCGACGCTGACGATTGTGTCACTCGCTATCCGTCAGGCCGAGTTCATAGCACGCAGTCTTGCGAGCAAGGACCTGTGATGAAAGCCGCATGGTCCACACCGGCCATGCTGGTCGCAGCCCTGTTGTTCGGGGTTGCGGCCAGCATGGCGCACGCCGATGGCGAAAAACTCTTCAAGCAGCAATGTGCAGCCTGTCATGCCGTCGCCGCCAATGCGCCGGCAGGCATGGGACCGAACCTCCATGCTCTTATTGGACGCGAAGCCGGCACGCTGGCGGGATTCCCTTATTCGAATGAATTCAAAAAGGGGCTGACCGGTAAAAGCTGGAATCCCGAGCTACTCGACGCATGGCTGGAAGATCCGCAAAACCTCGCCCCCGGCAGCTACATGATGTATAAACAGGCTGATGCTGAAGTGCGCAGTGAGATCATTGTGTATTTACAAACAGTCAAATAAAAAATAGTGGGGAGCTAACATGTGCAACATCTATGTCAAAGCAGATCCTATTCATTATGAGCAGCGCACGCGGTCAATGCGCATACGCGGCGTCGTCACCAGTATCCGCCTTGAAAATCTGTGCTGGGACGTGTTAGCGCGCATCGCCTCCAAAGACAGCCTGACCACCAACCAGCTCATCAGCCAGCTTTACGATGAAGTCATAGAACGTCAGGGCAAGGTCGACAATCTGTCTTCATTCCTGCGTGTCTCCTGCATGCGCTTCCTGTCTTACGTCGCCGAACAGCATGAGAAAGACCATCTGCTGATGAGCAAGGTACCGGAAGATCCATGCGAGAAGCTGCCCGCGCAGGTGCATACGCTGGCTGCCGCCAGGCAGGCAAGCTAGTATTTAGAATTGTTTTAAAAACGCCAGATACCGGGGAAAGCCGGAATCTGGCGTCTTTGTCTAAACTACTAACACCAAAATTTTTTTTGGCTGACTTCCAAACACTTGTACAGAATGCATTTCTTGCATACAGTGAGCGACTTTGATTATCACCGCACACTCTGCACAAGACTACGATGACTTCACCACTGCTGTTCGCTCCTTTCAAACTGGGCAACCAGACCCTCTCCAACCGCATCATGATCTCGCCGATGTGCCAGTACTCGGCAGTGGACGGCAATGCCAACGAATGGCACTTGACGCACCTGGGCTCGCTGGCCATTTCCGGCGCTGCTCTGTTGTGCGTGGAGGCCACTGCAGTCAGCGTTGAAGGTCGCATCACCCATGGTTGCCTGGGCTTGTATAACGACGCCAATCAGGCTGCGTTGAAAAAAATCGTTGATGCGGTGCGCGCAATTGCGCCAGTCAAGCTGGCCATTCAGCTAAGCCATGCCGGACGTAAAGCATCGAGCCAGCGGCCTTGGGAAGGCGGCGCCTTGATTCCTCTGGCTGAAGGTGGATGGCAACCGCTGGCGCCGTCCGCTATTGCCCATAAGCCGGAAGAAGCTGCACCGACCGCAATGACGGCGCAAGACATCGCCAAAGTTGTCAGCGACTTTACCGCCGCGACCGTGCGCGCCAAAGCACTCGGGTTTGACGTCATTGAAGTCCATTTCGCGCACGGCTACCTGCTGCATGAATTCCTTTCACCCCTGTCGAATCAGCGTACCGACATTTACGGCGGCTCGCTGGAAAACCGCATGCGGCTGCCTTTGCAAGTATTTGAAGCCGTACGTGCCGCTGCCGGCCCCGATATCGCAGTCGGCGCACGCCTGTCTGCCACCGACTGGGTAGAGGGCGGCTGGGATGTCACGCAGAGCATAGCGCTCGGAAAAAAACTGCAGGCGCTGGGCGCCGACTTTCTTGACATCTCCTCCGGCGGCGTATCACCGCTGCAGAAAATCACTATCGGCCCCGGCTATCAGGTGCCACTGGCATCACAAATCAAGCAAGCGGTTTCGCTGCCTGTCATCACAGTCGGCCTCATCACCGAGCCAGCACAGGCCGAGCAGATTTTGCAGCAAGGTGACGCCGACATGATTGCCGTAGCGCGCGCCTTTCTGTCCGACCCGCGCTGGCCATGGCGCGCAGCTGCGGCACTCGGCGGCACGATTGCTGCACCACAGCAGTTTTATCGCTGCCTGCCAGCCGGATCGCCAGCAATCTTTGGCGCTATCAGTACGGCGCAACGTTAACAAGTTTGAATAATTTGCTTTGCCGATATGACAAGCAAAAAATTTTCAAACAGAGAGCAAGATTTTTCACCGGCTTAGCCGGCAAACAAGCTGTCAGCGCATCGGAAACGCATGGACAATGTTCCATCCGTTCAATATGATGCTAGCCTTTGCCGATCTTCGGTTATTGGGGGAGAAAACTATGTGGTCACAAATATACGACCCGTTTAATAATTTATGGCTGTCCACGATGGCAGCCGCAATTCCGGTCGTCGTCATGTTGGCGGCCCTGGCTTTTTTCCATATCAAGGCACACATCGCTGCTGCAATGGGTCTGGTCGCTGCGCTGGTCGTTGCGATCTTCGGCTTCACTATGCCGGCCAACACGGCAGTTGCAGCTGCGCTATATGGCGCGGCTTACGGTCTGTTTCCTATCGGCTGGATTATCCTGAACGTGATCTTCCTGTATCAGCTGACGGATAAAAAAGGCCAGTTTATGATCCTGCGCGAGAGCATCGCCAGTATCAGTGGTGACCGCCGTTTGCAATTGCTGTTGATTGCGTTTTCGTTCGGCGCGTTCTTTGAAGGCGCAGGCGGCTTCGGCACACCAGTGGCCGTCACCGGCGCCATGCTGATCGGTCTGGGTTTTGCGCCGCTGGCTGCATCCGGCCTGTCGCTGATTGCCAATACCGCACCAGTCGCCTATGGCGCGCTGGGTACGCCTATCATTGCGCTGGCAGCCGTCACCGGTCTCGACATGCTGGAACTGTCGGGCATGGTCGGACGTCAATTGCCGATTTTCTCGCTGATCGTACCGTTCTGGCTGATCTGGGCTTTCTGCGGATTCCGCGGCATGCTCGCGATCTGGCCAGCAGTATTGGTCGCAGGCGCCAGCTTCGCAATTCCGCAATACTTCATCTCGAACTTCCACGGCCCGTGGCTGGTGGACGTTGGCGCTGCCATCAGCTCGATGGTCTGCCTTGCACTGTTCCTGAAAGTGTGGAGCCCGAAAGAAATCTGGACTTCGGCCGCCGGCAAATTTGGCACCGGCAACGAACCTGTCGCCGCCAAGCATACCTTCACTTCCGCCGAAGTCATGCGTGCGTGGATGCCTTGGCTGATCCTGTCCGTGATCGTGCTGCTGTGGGGCGTGCCAGAATTCAAGAAAGTTCTGGACGGGATTTCGATTGTCAAATTCGAATGGCCTGCACTGCATAACGTCGTGCAGAAGATGCCGCCTGTTTCTGCTATTCCTAAAATTGAAGAAGCGATTTTCAAATTCAACTGGCTGTCGGCTACCGGCACCGGCATTTTCATTGCTTCCATTCTGTCGGCACTGCTGATGGGTTACAAGCTGCGTGAAATGTTTGCGGTCTACTGGGAAACCGTCAAGCTGCTCAAGTACTCGCTGATGACGATTGCTGCCATGCTCGCGCTTGGTTATGCAACCCGCTACTCCGGCGTTGATTCCACCCTCGGTCTGGCTTTCGCCAACACCGGCGTGCTCTACCCATTCTTCGGCACCCTGCTCGGCTGGCTGGGCGTGGCACTGACGGGTTCGGATACGGCATCGAACGTGTTGTTTGGCGGCCTGCAAAAAACCTCGGCTGAACAACTGGGTCTGAACCCGCTGCTGATGGCGGCTGCCAATTCATCCGGCGGCGTGATGGGTAAGATGATTGATGCGCAATCAATCGTCGTCGCTTCCACTGCTACCAAATGGTACGGCCATGAAGGCGAGATCCTGCGCTACGTGTTCTTCCATTCGATCGCACTGGCTGCATTGGTCGGCGTCCTTGTCACCCTGCAGGCGTATGTCCATCCGTTTACATTGATGGTGAAGTAATCCGGCAGCACCCGGCGCAAGCCGCGGTGTGGTCTACAAAAAGCCGTGCAGCGCCTTTGGCCTGCACGGCTTTTTTCCTGGCGCAAGCGCTTGCTGCAAACCTACCGCATTGAGCACTCTCAACCGACTGTGCAATCCATTTGCAAAGTAGCCCCGCGACGACAAAGATAGTGATCAAGCGCGTTTTTCCGCAGACGGGATTTCCGCTTGCAAGATGCAACCGAAAATTCTTGAACCGGTTTTCAGATCAACGCATCGGGTGTGCTGTGCATTCTTGAATGCGCGGTGCTTCATATCACGACACACTATATCGAGGAGCAACTATGAATGAATATTCACAGCAAGGTGTATACGGCGGACAGCAGCTTGCGCCCCAGGGCCTTTTCGGAGGCATGCTAGGCGGGCCGCTCGGTGGTTTACTGGGCCGCGGAATTGGCGGCCTGCTGGGCAACCAGTCTCTGGGTGGGCAGATCGGGCAAATCGCCGGCGGTATCGGTGGCAGCTTGCTGCCGTTCCAATCAGACCCGATGGCGCAACAGCAGCAGCAATTGCAACAGCTGCAGCAACTACAACAACTACAGCAGCTAGCCCAACAACAGCAGCAGCAACAGCAGCAGCAACTCAATCCGCAAGGCTTCTTCGGTAATCTGCTCGGACAAGTCGGCCAGCCACTTGGAAGCGCCATAGGCAGCATTTTCGGGCAGTCAGGTTTGGGTGGAAATATCGGCAGTGTCGCCGGCCAACTCGGTAGCATGCTGCCATTCCAGGCTGATCCACTCTCGGCAGCCTATGCGCAGCAATTGGGGCAGCAACTGAATCCGCAAGGCTTCTTCGGCAACCTGCTTGGCAAAGTTGGCCAACCTCTCGGAGGCGCCATTGGCGGCATCTTCGGTCAGTCAGGTTTAGGCAGCAACATCGGAGGCATTGCCGGCCAGCTTGGCCGCATGCTGCCGTTTCAAGCCGACCCGATGGCGCAACAGCAGCAGCAATTGCAACAGCTGCAGCAGCTACAGCAACTACAGCATCTCGCGCAACAACAGCAGCAATTGAATCCGCAAGGCTTCTTCGGCAACCTGCTCGGACAAATTGGCCAGCCTCTCGGTGGCGCCATTGGCGGCATCTTCGGTCAATCGGGTTTAGGCAGTAACATCGGCGGCATCGCCAGCCAGATCGGACGCATGTTGCCGTTCCAGATGGATCCGATGCAGCAGCAAGCGATTTGGGCACAGCAGCTTGCGCAACTACAGCAACAACAACAGCAACAACAGCCGTATCAAGCCTACCAAGGAAATCAGGCTGGTGCTTACCAGGGTGGTTATCAAGGTGCAGGACAGATCGGCGCTGGTGGTCAAGGCTACACCGGCTCGCAGCAGACGATGCATTGATTTACTGCTCTAACTGATCTGCCTGCGACAGCAGAGCAATCAGCCTATCGAAGCCAGCGCCTGCCGTGTATTTTGCGGCAGGCGCATTTAAAGCAGGACAGTCCTTATGCAAGTTATCGAAGGCGGACCCGGCCGCGGTCACTACCTCGTCAGCTCATCCGACAGCAAACAGCTGAGCGATTTTATTGCCCGCGCCGTTAACGATGCTGCTCTGAAGCTGATCCAGGTTATGGGACCAGAAGACGCACCACATACCGCTTTATTCGACATGCCACATGACAGTGCTGCAAATCTGGCACGAAGCTTTCAGCAGGCAGGACATTTGAAAATCGAACCCGATCGCCCCCTCTCGATGTTTGACAGCCAACCGCTGTGACATTGGCGTCGATCGACAATGAAAGGATCACCATGGCAGCAAAATCAGAACCGGGTGCAAGCTCCGCATCCGAGACATCGTCAGCACAAAAAGATGCGAGCGGTGAATCGCAGCGAGAAGCCGCTAGCGGCGCCAAGCCTTCAGAGAACCAGTCACGCCAGATGAAACAGCGCAAGGGACAATTCCTGATCGCGCCGCGGCGACGGCCTGGTATGCAAATGATGGGACTGGCGCCATTACAATTCTCGGCAGTCGAGCAAGCGCTGCGCGACAGCCCCGACATCGACATCATTGACCGCGTCGGCCCCAAGCAAAGCGTAGGCGCGCTTGGCATAGGCGCTCAGGAAGGCGCCAGCGTGCTGGTGGCGCGCATGCATGAAGACAAAGCCAATGCGCTGGCGATGCAGGCGCAAGGCCAGTTGATCGTCGAGCGCGACCAATCCTTGCAGCTGCTTGATGTCAACTTCATGCCGCCACCCATGGTGACCGGTACTTTGCCGACAAGCGGCGCTGCATTCAAGGCCGAGTTTCAGGTGCTGGGCAATGGCAAGCCCATCAAGGATGCGGAGGTTTATTTATTCGGTAGCCTGTTGCCGGCAACCGGCACGACGGATGCCAACGGCAGAGTGAGCCTGTCACTGTTTGGCGAAACCGCCAACAGTGTGCGCCGCTTATATGTGAAACCAAAAATGGATTTCTGGAGTTTTTATCAGGAGCAGCCCGACGTTAGCGACACCGAGCTTAATGCAATAGGTTTGCGCGCGCTGTCCGAAATGCCGTCGCTGACAAATTTCCCGCAACAGCAAACCCTGGGCTGGGGACAAAAAGCGATGCGACTCGATCAATTGCCGGCGCATTATCGCGGCCAGGGTATCAAGATCGCAATCGTTGATTCGGGTGCTGCCAACACACATGATGACTTAAAAAAAATCACCCGCGGTTATGACATCCTGAATAAAAGTCAGAATGCCAATACCTGGAATGTGGATACCTTGTCACACGGCTCGCATTGCGCTGGCGTGATTGCCGGTGCCGATACCCAGGGCGGCATTCGTGGCTTTGCGCCCGAAGCAGAAATTCATGCGTGCAAACTATTCCCCGGCGGGCAAATCAGTCAATTGATCGATGCGCTCGAATACTGCATCGAAAAAAAGATCGATGTCGTCAATCTAAGCCTGGGTGGTGCCGAACCTTCCGAAGCACTCGAGCAGCAGATACAGCGCGCCAAACAGGCCGGCATAGCCTGCATCGTTGCAGCCGGTAATTCAGGCGGCGCAGTGCAATACCCGGCAAGCTCACCGAACGTATTGGCAGTGGCCGCCATTGGCCGCATGAATGAATTTCCATCCGACAGTTATCACGTACAAACCATCACGCCGCAAATCGATGCCAACGGTTATTATTCGGCGCGCTTTAGCTGCTACGGTCCTGAAATCGCTGTGTGCGCTCCCGGCGTCGCGATCACTTCATCAGTGCCGGAAAATAATTATGCGGCGTGGGATGGCACGTCCATGGCGGCGCCGCATATTGCTGGACTTGCAGCCTTAGTACTCGCTCATCATCCGGATTTTCAGGGCGGCATGATCATGCGCAGTGCCGAACGTGTAGAGCGACTATTCCAGATCATAAAAATGTCTTGCCGCCCCGTGCAGATTGGAGACCAGCGCAAAACCGGTTTTGGCTTGCCTGATGTCTTGCTGGCAGTGGGATTGGTGCAGGCGCGTCCCATGCAGGCCGTGGCAAGTGTTTTGGGAGGACTGGGAGCTTCAATGACACCGCACCCTCTGCAAGCTTTTGCGAATGTGTATCGTGAAGGACCGCAACCGATGCAACAACCAGCTGCATTTGCGATGGCAGGACTTGATCCTTACACCGCGTTACTTTCAACCATGACCGGCTATGGCTTACCGGCTAATTATCAACGCAGCATGTGGTAAAAAAATAGCCCGCTATCAATGCATTGAATGGAATGCGATGACTGAGGTCATCGCATTTTTTTCAGACTTGGCATTGCGCAAATCATTGCGGAAAAAAGCGCTTTCACTATGTTATTCCGGAACTTGTTTAGCACCAATGGAGTCATGTCGAGTATGCAATCCACAATTGCGGTCACATTTCATATTCGAAAAAGTGAGGACACCATGGAACAGCCACATCATCATCAACATCATTCCCTATCGTCACAGGAAACCTATAACCCGAATCAGTTGCTCGACACCTTGCGCGAACGCATGAAGCTCAAGAACGATGCAGCGTTGTCACGGGCACTGGAAGTTGCGCCGCCGGTCATCAGCAAGATACGGCATCGCACGCTGCCAGTCGGCGCATCACTACTGATACGCATGCATGAAGTCACGCAAATGAGCATTCGCGATCTGCGTGATTTGATGGGAGACAGGCGCACCAAGTACAGGCTGTCGGACGCGCAAGGAAAGCCTAAACCAGAGCAGGAGAGCTAGAAGGAATAGTGTGATGAAAGACACCGGGTTCTGATGAAAATCAGGCCCGGCGTGTTCAGATTTTAAATCTTAAAAAACAATCAAATCCCGCAAGCTCTCCCCTGCTTCCAGCCGGTCGAACCCGCGATTAATATCCGATAGCGCCATACGCTCGCCCATTAGCTTGTCGACCGGCAGCTTGCCCGCCAGGTACAAACCAACATAACGCGGAATGTCGCGCGAAGGCACACAAGAACCGATGTAGCTGCCTTTGACAGTGCGCTCTTCCGCCACCAGGCTCACTTGCTGCAAGGCCCAGTTATGCTGCGGATGCGGCAGACTGGCTGTGACAGTAGTGCCGCCACGACGCGTCATGCGGTATGCCATTTCCATAGCCTGCACCGAGCCGGCCATCTCGAAGGCAAAGTCGACGCCGCCTTTGGTCAATTCCTTGACCTTGGCAACGGCATCCGGATCGCGCGCGTTTACGGTCGCTGTCGCACCGAGCGACTTGGCGACTTCCAGTTTGCTGTCATGCAGATCAATCGCCACAATCTCGCGTGCGCCCGAAGCAACCGCTCCCAGCAACGCACACAAGCCAACACCGCCCAAGCCAAGCACTGCAGTCGTCTGCCCTGCCTGTACCTTCGCCGTATTGACCACTGCGCCAACACCCGTCAGCACCGCGCAGCCAAACAAGGCAGCTTCCACCGGATCAATATCCTGCTCGAGCTTGACGCATGAACGGCGCGACACGACTGCATGCTCGGCAAAAGCGGACACGCCCACGTGGTGATGCACATCATGCCCACCCATATGCAGGCGTCGCTCGCCCGACAACAGCGTGCCATTGCCATTGGCTTCGGCACCCGGCTCGCATAATGCCGGCCGACCTTCCATGCACGGCATGCAGTGGCCGCAGCTAGGCACGAATACCAGCACCACACGGTCGCCGGGTTTCAGGTCATTGACACCCGCACCCACCTGCACCACCGTGCCGGATGCTTCATGCCCGAGCGCCATCGGCACCGGACGCGGCCGCACGCCGGTTATAACCGACAAGTCGGAATGGCATAGTCCGGCGGCCGTCATCTTGACCAGCACCTCGCCTGCGCCTGGCGCGTCGAGATCAATCTCTTCGATTTTCAAAGGCTGGCTTTGCGCAAACGGCGCATGCTTGTCGAGACTATGTAAAACAGCGGCGCGGGTTTTCATGTGCAGGCTCCAGACTTAAAGAAATCAAATTGTACGACCGCCATCAACCGGCATTTCAAGGCCAGTCAGGAATTCGGCAGCATCGGTGCCCAGGAAAACAGCAGCCGCGGCCATGTCTCTCGGCTCGCAGAAACGGCCGAGCGGAATGGTAGACACAAACTTGGCACGGTTCTCAGGTGTATCCGGCACACCCATGAAGTCGCCCAGCAAACCGGTTGCACCCATCACAGGGCACAGGGCATTGACACGAATATTGTCTGGTGCAAGTTCAACGGCCATGGCACGCGACAGCAGATTCACAGCACCTTTGGAGGCGTTGTACCAGGACAAACCCGGGCGCGGACGGATGCCGGCAGTCGAGCCAACGTTGATGATCACGCCGCCCTTGCCGCGCTGACGCAGCAGCGGCACGATGGCATGTGTAATGAAATAGATGGACTTGACGTTGACGTTAAAAACACGGTCGAAGGTTTTTTCATCCACATTCAGCATAGGCTGATTCTTGTGCGTGGTACCGGCGTTGTTGATGATGATGTCAGGTATGCCGAAGGACTCGACACAGACTTCTACCATCGCCTTGACCGATGCTTCATTGGCCACATCGCAAGTGACAGCTTTTGCATTCGGGCCGAGTGCCCTGGCAACGCGCTCGCCTGCCTCGCCGTTCAAATCGGCGATCAGCACTTTCGCGCCTTCACGGATATAGGCTTCAGCCATGCCTTCGCCAAAGCCGCTGCCTGCGCCGGTGATGATGGCAATTTTATTTTCGAGTTGTCCCATGATGTCTCCGCTACTTTTAATTGAAATATTGAACGATGGTTTTGGTCGTGCTCATCTCTTCGAGCGCAAGGAAACCTTTTTCGCGACCATGGCCGCTTTTCTTCGTGCCGCCAAACGGCAGCTCGACGCCGCCGCCGGCGCCATAGCAATTAATAAAAACCTGTCCGCTAATGACGCGCTTGGCCATGCGCGCTTGACGACTGCCGTTCTCAGTCCAGATACCTGCTACCAGTCCAAATTCGGTGGCATTGGCCAGACGTACAGCGTCTTCTTCATCCTTGAATGACATTGCCGCCAGCACCGGCCCGAACACTTCCTGGCAGGCGAGCTTATGATCTCGCGGCACGGCACCGAACAATGCCGGGGCGACAAAATAGCCATCCGCAGAAATGCCAGCCGCAAGCTCGCCACGCGCCAGAACAGGCACGCCGGATTCAACGGCTTCATCGATGAAACGATTGACGCGCTCGAATTGCTTTTTGTTGACGATAGGGCCGCAATCCAGATCCATCTCCGGTGTGCCGACTTTCACTTTCTTGAAAGCCTCGGCCACCATACCGACAAACTTATCGTAGATATCTTCCTGAATCAGCAAGCGGCTGCCGGCTGAACAAGTCTGGCCAGCGTTTTGTGTAATAGCTTTGACGATCACAGGCAAGGCTTTGTCGAGATCAGCATCATTGAAAACGATCTGCGGCGATTTGCCGCCGAGCTCGAGTACACACGGCACTGAATTTTTTGCAGTAGCTTCCTGCACCATCACGCCGACTTCGGGTGAGCCAGTGAAGGTCGCAAAGTTAATACCAGGATGCGCCGTCAGTGCGGCACCGGCTTCGTAGCCATAGCCGGTCACGACATTCAACGCGCCCGGCGGCAGGCCCGCTTCCATCGCAAGCTCGGCCAGCCTGATGCCGGACAGGCAGGCATCTTCCGAAGGCTTCAGCACGGCTGCATTGCCCATCGCAAGAGCCGGGGCGAGCGTGCGGCCAAACATCTGCGCCGGATAATTCCACGGGATGATGTGGGCAGTCACGCCGTGCGGCACATGCACGACTTGCACGTTGTAGCCGTTCATGTAAGGAATTTGTTCGCCATGAATCTTGTCGGCAGCACCGCCGTAATATTCAAAATAACGTGCGACGGCAATGATGTCATTGCGCGCCACTGTCATCGGCTTGCCGGTGTCGCGTGCTTCAATCAGCGCGATCTCGTCAGCGTTACTGATGATCAGCTCAGAAAATTTCACCAGAATGCGGCCGCGCTCGGTGGCCGACATGGCACCCCATGCACCATCGAGTGCGCGCTGCGCAGCGGCGACAGCGAGGTCTACATCGGCAGCAGTGCCGCGGTCCAGCGTAGTGAAGGGTTTGCCATCACAAGGATTCAGAACCGCAATAGTTTGGCCGCTGACAGACGGAACCCATTTGCCATCGATGAGCAAGGTTGGCATGAATAATCTCCAATAGTTTTTTTAATTTGTAGCGACGAGTTCGCCACGCTCCAGAGTGAATGTCGCGTCCGGCAAATCGCGCAGCAGACTGCGGTTCGATTCCGTCACCACGATGCACAGCTCGGGTGCGATTTGATGCAGCCGACGCAGTGATTCTGCATACTGCGATGCCAGTACCGGCGCCAAGCCTTGAAACGGTTCGTCCAGCAGCACGAGCTTGTCGCCCGCCATCAGTGCGCGGCCGAGGGCAGCTATCTTGCCCTGCCCGCCCGAGAGTGCAGCGCCGGAGCGCGGCAGCATCGCTTCTAGCTGCGGCACCGCTTCGAGCACGCGTGCGAGTCGACGGTCTGTTTCCTGCTTAGCCAAACCGAGCACATCGCAAGGTAGCCGCAGATTATCTTCCACCGTAAAGGTAGGGAACATCACGCGGTCTTCGGGCGCATAGCCAATGCCGAATTCGGTGCGACGATGCGCAGCAACTTTGGACAAGTCGGTGCCGGCCAGGGAAATACTGCCGGCAGTCAAAGGCAGCAGACCCATGATTGCGCGCAGCAAAGTCGTTTTGCCGGCGCCATTGCGACCGACAACGGCCAGCAACTGACCAGCGGTAAATTCAGCATCAATATTGCGCAGCACGGTGATGCCGGCAATCTGTGCACTCACATTGGTAATCTTCAGCATGTCATTCCCCGATCACATTCTTGCGAATTTCGGGATCGGCCAACACTTCAGACGGTGTGCCGTCAGCGGCAATCCGACCGGCAATCCATGCGGCGACGCGCGTCGCATATTGCGAAACGATATCGACATCATGTTCGACAAATATGGCGGTAACTTTTTCGGCATCGAGTGCGGCCATAATGGTGGCCATCAAGCCGTGCTTTTCATCGGTGGAGACCCCGGAGGTCGGCTCGTCCAGAATCAGCAAGCGCGGCTTCAAGACCAGCGCCATCGCAATATCAAGCAGCTTGCGCTGGCCCTCCGGCAACGCGCCTGACAATTCATTGCCACGTGCAGCGAGTCCCACCATCTCCAGCACATGCTCGACGGCGTCGGCAGAAACAGCGTCTTTCAGCGGCGTCCACAAGCCAAGGCGACCACGCTTGCCGGCTGCAGCAATCCGTATGCAGTCGCGCACGCTGTGCTCGGCAAACAATTGCGGCAATTGGAACGAGCGCACCATGCCACGCAAGGCAATCGCACGCGGCGACAGTTGCGTGACTTCTTTGCCTTCGAAATAAACCTTGCCTGCCTGCGGCCGTATCAGGCCGGTGCAAATATTGATGAAGGTCGTCTTGCCGGCACCGTTCTGGCCAATGACTGCCAGCCGCTCGCCTTCATGCAAAGAAAAATTGATATGGTCGGCAACCACCACGGCGCCAAACGCCAGTTGCAGATCAGTCGTTTTTAATAATGGTGGTCTCATTGGCGTGTTCGTTGGTGTGCTCATACGTCACCCTGCTTTTTTTCCAACAAGGCAGAGATGCCGCGCGGCGCCAGAAATACCATCGCGATCAACACAATACCGAGCACCATCTGCCATGCGCCGGTCAGGTACGCAGCGGCGAAAAGTTTTACGAATTCAAAAATTGCCGCACCAATGAAGGCACCGACAGGATGACCAACACCACCGAGAATGGCGACAAAAACGATCTCGCCGGACTTAACCCAATAGCCCATTTCCGGCGTAACCAGCCCTTGTGCAATGGCGAACATTGCGCCCGACAAGCCGCCCAATGCAGCTGAAATCACATAGCCAATCAGCAGCGTTTTGTAAGCAGAAATGCCGACATATTCAAGCCGCGTCTCGTTGGTCTTGACTGCCGCGAGCGCCTGGCCGGCAACGGACTGCAAGTAGCGCTGCACCAGCCATCCCAGCAGCAAGGCGAGCACGACGCCGGTTACGAGTAAAGACGTTTCATAACTGTCGCGCTCCATAGCAACGCCAAAAAAAGGCGTGCGCTCAAGGCGAAGTCCATCGGTGCCACCTGTCAGCTCGAAAAATTTGCCCAGCACTGAAAAAAGCACCATCGACAACGCCAGATTCAACATGCCAAAGAAAATGCCGCGATAGCGGACAACGAAGGAACCGATGATGGCACCCAGCAGCGCACCAACGGCTGCACCCAGCACCAGCAACAGGGCGCTATCCATCTGCATCCATTTGCGCGAGGCGAAGGCGACTGCATAACCACCGGCACAGACAAACAGTGCATGGCCAAACGAAATCTGGCCGGCGATGATGAGGATAGAAATACCGAGAGCGGCGATGCCGAATGCCGTTGCAAGAATCAGCGGCGTTTTAATCCATGGCAGTGCCAGAGGCAATAACAAAGCCAGCAATGCAAGGGCGATGACAACGATTTTAGTTTTACCCATCAGACCCTCCGCGCTTGCGCAACCGAGAACAAACCCTGCGGACGGAACAACAAGACCAGTACCATGATCATGTAAGGCATCAATACTTCAATCTCTGGCAGCAGATACACCGAGAACGAACGTGCCAGACCGATCAGGATGGCGGCGACCAATGCGCCTTCGATCTGGCCAAGGCCGGCAGTGGCAACCACGGCAAACGACAACACGATCATCTCGCCACCAATGCCCGGCACCCATGACACGGTAGGTGACGCGAGTGCACCAGCCAATGCGCCAAGAATCGAACCAACAACAAAAGTCAACAGCGAAATACGACGCACGTTAATGCCCAGCGCCGTCGAGACTTCGCGATTGTGCGAGACCGCGACGATCTGTCGGCCTACGCTGCTGTATTTGAGGAAGCTGCGCAAGATAACAAAAATAGCCAGCGCAACACCCGGCAACAAAAACAACTGATAACGCGTGTAGGTAATGCCAAGCACATCGGCAGTACCCAGATAGTTGACGATGTCGGAGACGAAGTAAGGCTGCGTGCCCCAGATCATGCGCTGCAAATCTTCAAAGATCATGAAGGCAGAGAACGTGACCAGTAGTTGCAGTATCGGGTCTTTGCTGTAGATGCGACGCATCAGCGAGGTCTCCATCAGCCCGCCGAACAGGGTACCAACGATGACAGCCGACAGCGGCAAAATTAATAAGGACCATGCCGGCGACGCGCCATGGGTCGTTGCCCACAAGCCGATGCTCGCAGCCATATAGCCGCCCAGCGCGTAGAAACTGCCGTGCGCCATGTTGATGATGTTCATGACGCCAAACACCAGCGTCATGCCAAGTGCGACCAGAAATAACAAGGCAGCGTAAGACAGGCCGTCGAGAACGGCCAGAATGTAGAGCTCCTGCGGCATGTGACGACCTTAGTTGAAGTTCTTGATACGGGAGTTATTCATCAACTCAGGCTTGATGGTCTTAACCCATTCAGGAGACTTCTGGCCGACTGGCGTAGTGATCAGATCAGCAGGATAGACAGACATTTTTTCCAGCGTAGGGAAAGCGTAGGCTGGGGTTTTTTTGGTGAGACCCAGCAGCTGGTCTTCGAGGCCCTGACCATCTTCACGGATCTTGACCATATTGGTCAGACCACTGAATTCCAGGCCATGCATGGCATCGGCGACTTGCTCGGTGCTAGGCCATTGCCCCTTGTTAGCCTTGATAGCTTTCTGGTAGCCGGCAACCAGACCGTCGAGGCCTTGCACCATGTGATAGACCGAGTAAATTGGATAAGCGCCGGTCTTGTCCTTGAATTTCTTGACGAAGTTATTCAGCTTCGCATTGTTCTTGTGTTCCGGATGCAAGAAATAGTGATCGCCGCGTGAACCGACAATCACACCGTCCGGCAATGCCGTGCCGAGGCGCTCGAGCGAGCTCTCCGCCAATGGCAAGACCATCAACGACGACTTCATCAAACCGCGCTGGCTGGCCTGGCGCACGAAGGTGTCCAGGTCACCGCCCCATGAAGTCGACAGAATGACTTCCGGACGCAGCGCCTGAAGGCGGCTGATCTCGGTAGAGTAATCGGTTGCACCAAATTTCGGGAACAACTCGGCGACGATCTTTACATCCGGCTTCAGGGTCAGCAGCGTATTGCGGAACAGCTCCCACGAATCGCGGCCCCACGCATAGTCCTGGTTCATCACGGCGATGGACTTGATGTCGGGCTTGGTTTTCAGCAGATAAAGCACGGTTGCGACCATTTCGGTGGTGGCATTGGCCTGCGTGCGAGTCACATAGCGATAACGCTTATCTTCGAGTACTTTCTCGGTACCGCAGTCCCACATGATGTTAAGAACTTTCAAGTCCTCTGCCACCGGCGCGATGATATTGCAGTTGCCGCTGGAAATAGAAGCGAGCATCACTTTCGTGTCGCCCTCTTGCACCACGCGGCGATACTCCGACAACAGCTTGTCGGCGCCTACGCCTTCGTCAATAAACGTCGGCACAATCTTGACACCATTGATGCCGCCGGCTGCGTTGATTTGCTCAATGTAGAGTTCGGCAGCGGCTTTGGCCGGCACACCGAAAACTGACGCAGGACCAGACAGGAAAGTGGTAATACCCACCTTCAGCTCAGCCGGTTTTGGTTCGGCAATGGCTGTGCTCAACGAAACAGCAGCGAGAGCACCGGCCAGCAGGCGGGCTAGGGTCTTGATCTTCATGGGTGTCTCCAGCGAAGTATTTGTTATGGCCGTTTTATTGGAAATGGCTTTTTTACAGATGATGCAGTCTGACCGAGCATGTGCATTCAGGCAAGCTTCGAATTTTAAAGTAAGTATTTGCAAATTACGAAACCTGAGTATTCATACCGAAGCCGTCGGAGCATATAACGCACCAATAAACACATAATTATGTGCTACACTTACTTATGTGTTCCTAAAAAGGAAATCATCATGGCCCCTACTGTCAATTTCACAGGCTCGGTAGATCGGGATTTGCTCAAGCGCGCAAAAGTCATTGCAGCCAAATCCGAGACCTCAGTCAATGCCCTCTTCAATACCGAATTGCGCTATCTGGTTGAAACCTTTGAAGCAGCAGAAGCAAGCGGAAACCAGAATTTCAAGACTCTCCTCGATTTTTCTCTAGGGCGAATTGACGATCAGAGTGCAATGAATTTGCTGGGCATTATCAGCGCTGAAGATTTATTTTTGCTGATGGCGCAATCACACCTGCCAATGCCCCGCCTGTCTGAAGAAACGACCCGCAAGATGGTGGGCAGTTTGCACGAGCTTGCTTCCTGATCCGGCACTATCGTGATCGCCAATCAAGAAATTTTTTTTCTGCCGGATGCGGGACCGCTGATTACGCTAGCTTATGCAGATGCACTTGATTTGCTATTCAAACCAGGCTGGACAGTGCAAATTGCCGATATGGTTCTGCATGAAATCACACGCAATCAAACACCTACGAGCAAGAAACTGGGCACATGGGTAAAAAAGAAAAAATTGACTATCTTGCAAACGCGGGTGTTTGCACAACATCAAAAAGAGCAAGCTGATCCTGCGATCGCGGCAAGAAAAAATAGTCTGGGTGAACTAGCCATACAAGAATTAATGAGTCATTTCGCACTCACTAACCCGGTTAAGACCGGCGTATTTTTATTTGAAGACCACAAAATAGCTCGAGCCAGTTTTATGCTGCCGGATAATTGCAGAAAAGTCAGTACGCGCGCATTTCTACTTTTCCTGGAAGAGAAAGGCTGGCTGGCATCAGCCGCCGAAATTGAGCGTAAGGCGATATTAGCGGGACGATCATTCTCTCAACTTCGTTTTCCGCTTTAATCAGGAAAAGAAAAAAACACGAGCTTCCAGCGTTAGCTGGAGCGACGTTTATCTACTGTCGTCCCGGTAAAAAATCGTAACGACGATTGTCTATCTTCCGTTGTTTCAGCGAACGCCAGGACCCCGCGTCATTAGGCCCGCAGCAATTGCCCAACTCGTCCCAACGCAGTTATATCCCAGACCTGCTTGAACAATTCTTGCATCTCGGCCTCTGTGGCCGCCCCGCCAAACTTGGCCAGCGCCAGCGCCTTGTATTCCAACTCGGGCCGGCTGAGCGTATTGCCGGGATCACCCTTAGGCTCATCCACGCGGCCATGCAGCACACGACCGTCACGCGTATGCACAGTGACTTTGCCTATCCAGCGCGCCGGATAAGCACCATCAACTTCAGCGTCCAGCGCCATCTTGACGCGCACCCGCAAGTCGGCAACAGCAGCGTCTTTGTAATGCGCTTCAAATTCATTCACGCCCGCTACGCCATGCTGCGCAATGATGCCCAGCACCGTCCCCATTGAGAATTTCGCCTGATGCACAGTTTCGGGATTGACCACCGGCCCCAAAACATCGATCGCCCCCTGATGCACATGGGTGATGACTTCGACTATATCGGCTGCCTTCAAATCATGCGAGGTCATGACCTGCAAGAGCGCATCTGCGGCCGGATGTGTATGGCGGCACGACGCATGAAATTTGAACGAGGTCTCACTGGTTGCCCAGCGCTGACCCAGCTTATCTGTCAAGCAGGCAGGATTGGCGTGAACAGTCATGCCAGCAGCCATGCCCTTGGCACCCTCAAGAATGCGCTTGGCGCCGGTAAACCCCTGCTCTGCCAGACAGGCTGCCATCAAGCCATCCGAGGCGGCCTTGGCGGTGTGCAGTTGCTTGGAGTCGGCGGCGTCCCGCAGGAATTCCCAGAGGCCGGCAGCTTGCGTGCCGGCCGAGCCCATTGCGTGCAGCATTTTTTCCGGGGACAGATTGATCAGGCGGCCAACGGCAATGGCCGCCGCAACGGTGCCAACAGTGCCGGTTGTGTGAAAAATCTTGTAATGCTCGCGGCCCAGAAATTCACCAATACGAATGCCGGCTTCGTAACCGGCAACAGCGGCAGTAATCAGTTCGCGTCCACTGCTGCCACGGTCTTGGGCCATGGCCAGCACCGCAGGAAAGACAACTGCGGCAGGATGAAACACCGAGCCATTATGCACGTCGTCCTGCTCGGCATAATGTGAAGACGCGCCATTGACCATGGCGGCAAAAAGGGGCGAAGTGCGACGGCGCGAAATCAGTACTTCCGCACTGCCCTCTTGCGGACCCATCTGTTTAGCAAATGCTTCAATCATCTGCACCGGCTTGCCGACCTTGCCGGCCAATGCCGAACCTACCCAGTCCAGCAGCAAATCTTCTGCACGGCGCACGACAGATTCGGGGATCTCGTCAAACTGCAAACTGGCCGCAAAATGCGCGAGCTGCGCGCCGGGTTCAAGTACCTGGTTCATGGCTGTCTCCTAAAATGAACGCGGCATACCAAGCACATGCTCGGCCACGTAAGACAGAATCAGATTGGTCGAGATCGGCGCAACTTGATATAAACGGGTCTCGCGGAACTTGCGCTCGACATCATATTCAGAGGCAAAACCAAAACCGCCGTGGTATTGAAGGCAGGCATTGGCTGCTTCCCATGACGCATCGGCCGCCAGCATCTTGGCCATGTTCGCTTCCGCACCGCACGGCAGTCCGGCGTCAAACAGTTCGCAGGCTTTGTAGCGCATCAGGTTCGCTGCCTCCAGATTCACATAGGCTTTGGCAATCGGGAATTGCACGCCCTGGTTCTGCCCGATAGGACGTCCGAAGACAATGCGTTCGTTCACATATTTGGTGACCTTGTCGATGAACCAGTAACCGTCACCGATACATTCGGCTGCGATCAGTGCGCGCTCGGCATTCAAACCATCGAGAATATATTTGAAGCCCTTGCCTTCTTCACCGATCAGGTTCTCGGCTGGGATGGACAGATTTTCAAAGAAGAGTTCGTTGGTCTCGTGGTTGACCATATTGCGAATCGGCTGCACGGTCATGCCGTTGCCGATTGCGTCGCGCAAGTCGACGATAAAAATCGACATGCCTTCAGATTTTTTGGTGACCTCCGCCAGCGGCGTAGTGCGTGCCAGCAGAATCATCAGGTCGGAATGCTGAACTCGCGAGATCCAGACTTTCTGGCCATTGATGATGTAGCGGTCGCCTTGCTTCACCGCCGTGGTCTTGATCTTGGTGGTGTCGGTACCGGTAGTAGGTTCGGTCACGCCCATCGATTGCAGGCGCAGCTCACCCTTGGCGATTTTGGGCAGGTAGTAATTCTTTTGCTCGACCGAGCCATGGCGCAGCAAAGTGCCCATGTTGTACATCTGCCCATGGCAAGCGCCGGAGTTACCACCGCAACGGTTGATCTCTTCCATGATGACGGACGCTTCAACCAAACCCAAGCCGGAGCCGCCGTATTCTTGCGGAATAAGTGCCGCCAGCCAGCCGGCTTCAGTCAGCGCATTGACGAAGGCTTCGGGATAGCCGCGCTCGTCATCAACCTTGCGGAAATAGTCAGCGGGGAATTGCGCGCACAGGTCGCGAACAGCGTCGCGTATGTCCTGATGGGCATCGGTGGGAGTGTGCATCTGTTTGTCCTGTTGCTTGTTGTGCTAGAAAGCGTCGGGTAAAACGCTCTTTCAATCTTGGGCAGAGTGTGCCGGATCGGTGCAACGGGGACAATTCAGATATTTATAAGCGGGGGTTCGTGAGTGATTAAGCAGCTTGGACGGGACGGGGTTAGTGGCTTGCAGTCAGGGTTTTATGCTTATTATTCCGCCCCACAGTCGCTGCATCGCATCGCCATTCTGATAATCTGATTGCCGATTGCCAAGCCCGAACCAGCTAATCTGGCCGAAGCCAAGTACAAGCCAAGTACCAGGCGCCGCCCCACCCAAATCGGTAACACCAACCCCGACAATGTGCCCGCGCCCATAGTAAAAGCTAACCGTACTGGTATTGAAACTCATAGAAAAAAATATTCACAAAGTATTTGCCCTATGTTGAAGCCAGCGCTTCAAATCACATTTTGCATTTCGCCAGAGTCCAAGATCAGGCTTGCGACAGACGAGCATGGAATCATGCCAGTCATCGCTGCCATCGTTGTAGCCATGATGTGCCCACTGCGTGTGCGAGGTAATCACTTCTAGCTGCGCAAATTGAGTCAGAGCGTTCATGCCATCCGGATAAAAGCGCCAACAGTCCATAGGGAAGCGATGCTCTGGCCCTGAAGACGGGGCGAGTATGCAGCAAAGGCCACCGGGCTTTAGAATACGGGCGATTTCCAGCATGGTTATCCAGACGTATTCGATGTGCTCGAAGGCCTGCCCGGAGATAACAACGTCGGCGGAATTTCTTTTTACTTCTTTCCATGCATAAGGCGTACGCAATAACAGGTCCACGTTTTTTCCTGCCTCCATATCAAGGCCTACGTATTGCCAAGCACTATCTTCAAACAAAGAACGATAGCTGCCGTTGACATCCTGGCTACCCAGATCAAATATCTGCAAGGTTTTGCCAATCTTTGAGGATAGATACTGGTCACGGAATGCAGTCATCTTATCCATTGAACTTTGGTGCAAAGTTGTATCTCCTTGTTTTAAATTTGAAGCTAGACACGCTTAAGACGTCGTACCAAACCTGACAGCCCGTGATTTTTGTATGTCGAGTAGGCTTTGACGTAGGAGGCAAATCGAAAAAGATGCCGGGCAACCCATTTGACTGACTTTAAAAATTGCCAGCGATTTGAAAGCGGACTAATTTTTTTTAAATGTCGTTTTTCAATGTCCACACTCAAGCTTTCAATCAACTCTTGCCAGGCACCGGCGCTTGCGTCCAGATTGCAGTTTTGCTGAACATAATGCTTTGCATTGGCAGCGATCACGCTCCTCCTTTCTGTGCTTAAGATCAGTTTTTTAATGGCCTGATACCAGTCCTGCGTTGTGTTCTCTGCGAGGATGCCCGTCACTTCACTTTGGAGATGTGCCTTATATGGCAAGACGTTGGAGCAGATGACTGGAATTCCAGCCGTTGCGTAGTCAAAGTATTTGACGGCACTTTTGCAGGAACTGAAGAGCGAGGCGTCCAGCGGAATGATGCCAATTGTGTTGTCGAGCGAAGCCAAGAAGGCTTTGAATTCCTTGTGCGGCATATTTTCTACATGCCGTGTGCTGATTCCACAGTCGGTCAGGGTTTTTGATGGTGGTCCAATGCCAATGATTTCGGTGCCAAATTCTTCTTGAATCTGTCGTAAAGGTTCTACGATAAATTCAATCAGCACTTTGTCTGAAGAAGCAACGATCAACTTAATTTTTTCAGGTTTGGCATCAAACTGCCTTGATGTTACTGCCAGTGATTCTGAGTAGTTAGGTGTGATAACTATTTTTTTGTTGTAACTTGCAATCTGCTCAGCCAGCTCAGGCGTTGAAACAGAAACGGCATCGGCTGCTCTCAAGGCGGCAATAATGAATTGTCCATTTTTCTTGATTGCAGGCTGATGGTGAGCTAAAAAGGGCGGCAACTTTAATAGAAGATCATCTATTTCGAACACTACTTTTTTTCCTGCGGCTTTTAGTTGCCTGATTACGGAAATCGCATATTCGCTACTATCTCTTTGGAAGATGAAAACATCACCCCAGTCAAGGTCGTGCATCGTGTGCTCGAAGATGCTGACAATCCTGACACTTCCACCTTGCTGCGTGGTCCACCGGTTTAATGGATTGCGGAGTCGGATGTCTACCAGGGAAGACTCTGCAGCATGAACCAGGCAAACGATTCGCAGTCCTTCCACGCCGGGGTTTTCTGTATTTTCTGCAGCGTTATAAATGTCTGCTGCGGCAGGTTTTGCAGTTACCACATATTGAAAATCATAGCCATGCGTGTCTTTTGCAAACCTTGCTGCAGTGGCGATGCTTTCTCTTGAAAGATTGAGCTTGCAGAGTTCGTCAACCTGCTCGGCGGATATCCTGACTGGATCGATGCTCTTCACTTCATAGCCTGCATCGGCGAACAATTTAATCAGGCTCGTACAGGTAAAAAACTTTAAATGCGTGCGGTCCAAGATGCCCAGATCTGAATAGTCCCAGCGTCCTTCCAAAAGCATTGCACGAATCGCTATGTGAGCGACGTTTGGTATTGAAGCAACGACTCTCCCATCGGATTTCAAATGGTTTTTACAGTTTGCCAGTACTTGTGCCGGATCGACCAAATGTTCAAGGACATCGCCAAATACGATGACATCAAATCTGGCATGGTTGTGGTTTTCAAAAAAATCTTCAATGTAGCCTGTGTGTACGTAGGCTAATAATTTTCTGGCTTGTTCTGCAGCGATGGCATTAGGTTCGACACCCCATACCTGATGCTTGTGCGCTATGAGTGCTTCGCCAAAATATCCCGTCGAGCAGCCCACTTCCAGAATGTCTAATTTACGACCGTTCGAAATTTGCTGAATTCTGTCAAAAGCTAAGGTGTGTGAATTGTTTTTATTTTCGAGGACAATTTTTGCCTGATATTTCATATTTAAATTTTATTCAGCAACATAAAAAAAATTAATCCCAGATTTCCCATCAGGGTTTGACGGTAAATACCTGCGCGTTTAAATCCGATTAAGCGCGGAATCAGCCAGCGCTGTCTTGCGCTGCAAAACTGATCTAGAATTTTTCTGTTTTCTGGCGTCAGTCTTGTCTGCAAGCGCTGTAGTGCCTCTATGTTTTTGTCATTCCAGATTCTGAATTGCCCTAGCCACGCCAAACGTACCCGTGCAAAACGTGCGCTCCAGCTCGTGTTCATGCCGACCAGATTGTTGGCATGCTGGCGGTAGCGCAAGGACGGGTAGTCGTCATAAAGCACTTTGCCGCCGCAAGCGCTAATGGCGATATAGCCCCACCAGTCATAGGTGACGACATCAATATTTGCGCCTGCTTCACACAACAATTCCCGGGCGGCATTGTTAAAGACCATGGTGTTACCGCCCCCCCATGTTTTGCATTAATGCGTTTGCAAAACCGGGTGGTTTTTTGAAATGGGGGGACAAACCAATTTCCCTGTTGTTGGCGTCAACCAGACGCGTGCGGGAGCAATACAAGGCGGGTATGTGGGACGGGATAGTGCTTAACGAATCAATGGCACGCTGCAGCTTGTCGGTTTCCCAGATGTCGTCCTGGTCTGCGTAAGCGTAATAATCAGCGCCAATATTGGAATTGCAAGTCAATGCCAAAAAATTGGCAGCGAAGCCTTGTCGCGGACCGGATAGGATACTTAGTCTGGCTTGGCTCCAATCCGATTTGTAAGCGTGAAGAATTTCAAAAGTATCGTCTTGTGAACCATCATCCGAAGCCCATACTTCCCAGTTTTTATGCGTTTGATTTTTTATGGAGTTCAGCTGATCGGCCAAATAGTACTGACCGTTGTATGTGCAAAGAAAAATCGCCACCTTGGGCAAGCTTAGCGCCGGTCTGGATAGCAATGCGGAGAGTTGTGTGCTCAACATTGCGGCAGTGTGAAGACATATGAAGAACGTCTTCAAAACACCTTGCTGCAAACAACGGGCAATAATTTTTTATGGCTATGTAGCAGCAGAAATCGTTGTATTTTTTCTACCAGCGAGATAGCTGTCGACAATGTCGTCCGGTGCGCCATCGGCGATAAGCTTGCCATGGTCCATCCAGATCACTCGATTGCACAATGACCTGATCAGTTGATGATCATGCGAGACCATGATCACGATATCGGCTTTATCGATCATGGCGTTCATTCTTGCCTTGGCTTTCACAAGGAAAGCGGCATCTCCGCCGGCGAATATTTCGTCCAGCACCAATATATCCGGATGTACGGCAGTGGCTAGTGAAAAAGCCAGTCGCATATACATGCCGGTAGAGTAGTACTTCACTGGTGTGTCGATAAATTCTTCCATTTCTGCAAAGGCAATGACTTCCGGTTCGATTAGTCTGATTTGCTGCTTGCTGTAGCCAAGGATGGAACCGTTGAGATAGATATTTTCCCTGCCGGTGAATTCCGGATGAAAGCCTGCACCTATTTCCAGCAAGGGAGCGATGCGGCCGTTGATGGCAATACTGCCTTCTGTCGATGCGTAAACACGGCAAAGAGCTTTTAATAAGGTGCTCTTGCCGGCACCGTTATGGCCGACGATGCCGATGCGGTCTCCCGCTCTTATTTCAATTGATACATCGTTGACTGCCCAGAAGTCGGAGAAAGGCGCCTGCTTTCTTCGCTTCAAAAGATTAGCGAAATAATCTTTAAGCGATGGAGAACAGTCATGATAAATGCGGAATTTAATCGAGATATTTTTTATGTGAATACTGGACATAGTTGTTCACAGTCGGAAGACAATTTTCTTCTCAAAAAGTAGAAAGATATACAAGCCACTCGCTAAAGCGATGAACGAAATAATCAGTGACTGCAAGATGACAGCCGATGATGGCAAGCTCGCTTGTGTCAAAGGCACTCTAAAAAGTTCAATGAATGGCACAACCGGATTCATACCGATTAGAAAACCGACCTTACCCACCACCGCATCATGCTTGTAGAGGATGGGGGTCAAAAAAAACAGGCCTTGCATGAGAATAAGGATGACGTGCTGCAGATCACGAAAGAATACCGTCACGATAGAAACGGTGAGTCCAATTCCGAGGGCAAAGAAAAACAGCAGCAAGAATGCGACCGGTAAAAATATGGTCGCTGCTGAAAATGAACCGCCGAGCATCTGGATGATGACAAACAACACCAAAAAGGAAAGCACACTGTCGATTAGCAGTGCGAATGCAATACTTAAGGGGAAAATTACTTTGGGAAGGTAGATTTTTTTGATAAGCCCTTCGTTGTTAATGAATGATGCACCGGACTGCGTTACGACTGCATTGAAAAAATTCCAGGGAATCATTCCGGCAAACAAAAACACGGAAAACGACTTTAATTCTGCATTAAAAAGTGTGGAGAATACGAGGGCCATGACAGACATCATCAGCAGTGGGTTGATGAGCGTCCATAAATAACCCAAAGCTGTTCGACGGTAACGCAGGATCAGTTGCTGGAAGATGAGTTGAGACAGAACATGGCGAATGCCGATTAACTCGGAAACAAACAAACTGAATTGGGGATTCTTTACTTTCACGACCACTTGCCGGCACCCGCACGCTAGATTAGAACGAGCAATGGTAGGGGAGCGAGTTACTTGGCCGGTTGTTTTATTACGTCTGCATTTCTGAGTTCAATTGCGTTTGACATAGACCCTGCTAAGAAGCCATCAAACCCTGCCGACATTTTTCCCGGCTGCGAATTGTAGTCAGTAGCTTAACTATCTCTGCAATGGTGGTTAAGGGCCCGGGTTCTGTCTGAACACAAAAGCGCCGAACCAATTTTTGGCATGCTGGATGAGCATTTCCAAATGCTCGCAAGTGATTGAAATGTATTGTCCGCCTTTCTGACAATCAGATACAGGCGTGAAACGACACCCTTAAACTTTCACATCCCCCACCAACAATTCTATCAATTCCCGAGCAAACACCGGCAAGCCTTGCAAACTCCTCACACAAATCTGCAGCTTCCGTACGGCCCACTCGTCATCGATCTCGACAATCCGTATGCCCATGCTCCTGGCATGCCGGCTCGCTGCTGAAAAAGGCAGCACACCCAGGCCCACGTTGGCTTCGATCATACGGCATGCCGCTTCAAAGTTACCGACTTGAATACGGATCTTGATCGGCAAGCGCAAGTCACTGGCAGCCTGCGCCAAAAACGCATGAATTGCGCTCGCCTCCAGCATGCCCACAAAATCATAGGACAGCGCTTCCTGGAAACCGATATGACCGCGTTCGGCCAATGGATGAGATTTCGGCGTGACCAGCACCAGCCGGTCTTCCATGTAAGGCAGCACTTCAAGTCCTTCGGTGCGTACATTGCCGGCGACGATGCCGATATCGACTTTGCCTTCCGACACGGCCCTTACGATGTCATTCGACAGACGCTCTTTAAGGTCGACGTTCACATCAGGATGGCTCGCCAAAAACTTCGGGAGCACGGCCGGCAAGAACTCTGCGATGGCGGTAGTGTTGGCGAAAATGCGCACATGTCCCTTGGCACCCTTCACATACTCGGCCAGGTCGCCGCGCAGGTCGGTCAGTTGCTGCAACACCAGCCGTGCGTGGTGCATAAAAGCCTGACCCGGTGGAGTGAGCGTCACACCTTGGCTGGTGCGGTACAAGAGCTTGATGCCGAGGCCCTCTTCCAGGTTTTTGATACGTATCGATGCCGCTGGTAGCGACATGTGGGAACGCTCTGCGCCGCGGGTCAAGCTGTTGGCTTCGGCAATATTGACGAAGAGTTTTATATCTGGGAGATCGAAATGCGCTGCCATGAGTTCTCAAGCAAAAATCGGTAAATGTGCGAAGTCGCCAGACAGTAGTGACTTGCTGTCTATGTAGCAACGACGAAATTGTGTAGTGTGCGCGACATTGGTGTCAACGTCCAGATGGGTCAGGATTGGCAGTTTGCCGTAGTGCCCGCCTTTGACTTGTTTACCGATGACGTACTGCGCACTGAAAGGCGCTGCGTGCAGCGGCAGCGCCATGAATAATAGTGCGAGTGATCTAAAGTTTTCAAGGACCAGTTCATCGGTATCGCCATGTCATCGATTGATTTCAGGATTCTACTGCATCAGACACTGCGTTTTACAAAGCCAAACGCAGAGGCGGCCAGGCATGCTATGTTAACAATGAACGTTTTACCATGCATAAGTCATGAAATTAAATTCAAAATTTAAAAAATACGCATTACTGCTTTTACAACTGGCTTTGCCTCTCCCATTGTTAGCTGCAGAAGGCACCACGGTATACGGGGTGCTCGACATAGGCGTGGTCGGCGGATTTGGCAGTCACATCGCTGCCAATTCAGCTAATCCGGACATTCGCCACAACTGGGGCAACGGCAATGGCACCGAACTACGCCAGAACTATACGTCCCGACTTGGCTTCACCAATACCGAAGATCTAGCAGGCGGCAACAGCGTGGAGGTGCGGCTCGAAGGTACGCTGGACAAGAATCACGCATATCATTTTGATCGCCACGCCTATATTGCTTTCAATGGCAGTTTCGGCTCAGTGCGCGCCGGTCGAACACGCGACATCATTAATGGCGCTGCCAGTCGTGTTGATCCTTTCAGCAACGACGGTCTGGTGCAGGACAAAATTCTGCTGGCGCAGCAGGCTGGTGTCGGCCTGTTTCGCATTTCAAATGCGATTACATGGGTGACACCGACTGCAAATGGTTTTACCGGCACACTTCAGTACGGATTCAATGACACACCCACTGGCAATAATGCAATCAAGCTGCTGCTAACGTATGACAACGGTCCGTTCGGCATGCATGCCGGTCTGGACCGACCGTCGCGCAGTGCCGGCAGCGACGGCACATTCAAACTGGGGCCGAAAGCCCACAATCTGGTACTGGGTTCGCTTTATGATTTTGGCAGCTTCAAACTTGCAGGTGTGCTTTTGCACGCCACCCGCGATATGAACGCAGACGGAGTGACTGCGACCCTGCCCAAGCAGGATGGCAACCGCCTGGGTTGGATTATGTCGCTGAGGGTGCCGACCTCACAAGGCGAAGTGAAGATGGTGCTGGTTAAAAGCGATATGGTGTTTAACAAATTCGGCGTGCAGCAGCCTATTCGGGAAATTGGATTCGGCTACGAACATAATTTGTCGAAACAGACTTTCTTGTATGTACAGCTGGGAACAGAGCGGCATTCCAATGGCGGGCATTGGCATTCGGGGATGCTTACGCGGTTTTGATGGCGTGGCAGGCATAAGCAAGGACGCTGGGATCCTGCGTCTATTTTCGAATACCTGCACAAATTAAATTTTTCAAGCACAATCCATAAAATAATAATATTGCACAGAGACCTTCATGATCATCAAAAAAACCCGCCTTCTCTTCGCTGCTTCTGCACTGGTAACCATTGCCATTGCTTCAATAGTCAGCGCCGAAGACACCGACAAAGCCCAACTCGAGCGCGCCCGCACTTTTTTCAAAGCCCTGCCCGATTCTGTCCACGTTGACGACTACCCGCATTCCAAAGCACGCGTCGAACTCGGCAAGTCCTTGTTCTTCGAAACCCGCGTCTCGTCTGACGGCCGCCTCAGTTGTGCGGCATGCCACAACCCTTCTTATCATGGCGCTGATTCACTCGCGCTATCGGTCGGCGTGCATGGAGCAAAGCTGCCGCGCAATGCGCCTACTGTTTTCAACACGCCGCTTTTGATTGCGCAGCACTACGGCGGCAACCGTACCAGCGTTGAAGAGCAGGCCATGAAAGCACTGCTAAGTCCGCTCGCCTATGGCAATGCCAGCTATGCCGATGTCGAAGCCAAACTCAAAACTCTTGGCTACAGCAAGAAATTCGAGCAGGCTTTTCCTAATGAAGCCGAGCCTGTCACGGCCGAAAACTGGGCTGTTGCGATCGGCGCATTCGAGCGCACGCTGCTGACGCCGGCGCCGTTTGACAAATACCTCAAGGGTGACATCCGCGCCATCAGCAAGGAAGCACGCCTTGGCATGGACAAGTTCATCAGCATGGGCTGCGTTGGCTGCCACAGCGGCACCGTGGTTGGTGGGCAGAGCTTCCAGAAATTCGGTATCACTGAGGACTACTGGCTAGCCACTGGCAGCAAAGAAATGGAATTGCTCAAAGGCCGCGACAAGGGTCGTTATCACGACACCAAAAAAGACGAAGACATGTATGTATTCAAAGTACCGCAACTGCGCAATGTCGCCATGACGCCGCCCTACTTCCATGATGGCTCCGTCGCCAAGCTCGATGATGCAGTTCGCGTGATGGCGCGCCTTCAGCTGGGCCAGAAGATCAGCGACACCGATGTCGCGCTCATTGTTGCCTTTTTAGAGAGTTTGAGTGGCACAGTGCCGGCGCAATTTGCGACAGTGCCGGCGCTGCCGGTCTCTCCCTACATGAATTGATCCCATGCGCGCGCGCCTGACTGTTCTGCTCCTTGCCGTCCTTGTTGCATCTGGGGCAGTGCAAGCCTTCGAGCGTTCCGACGGCGCTGTCGTGCAGTGTGAGATTGAACGCGACGGCAGGCATCATGTCGTCAAGGAAAGCTGGGTAGGCGATGGTGCTGCCGGTGACCGACATCCGTCACTTGGTGGCGCAGCGGCAGTTATTCGCCCTAACAATGCAGGCTTGCCGGAGATGTTTTTCGACAGTGTCGTTTTCAAAAACATGATCGCGCGCGACCCGCACATGGCAGATTTCATTTTTTATCATGAATGCGGCCATGCGCAGGAAGATCAGTTGGATGAAATAGCCGCTAACTGTTATGCCTTGAATGAGATGCAAAAACTCGGGCTCATCAATGATGCCAAATTGGCAGCATTGGGCGCAACGCATCAACGCATGCTGCGGCTTCCTTCACGTTATGGCGGCAGTGGCCAGGTGTTTTGGGAACGGACACTGGCTTGTTTTCAAAAAACGTCGACGGCCAAATAAAAAATTAAATCTTTGATATTTTTTCGGACTGATAGTTATGTTTTATATATTTAAATAACTTCATTCATTCATGAATTCATTCGCCAATTCATAAATACAACCAAAAGCCGTGATTGCAACCACAAGTTTAAAAATTCGAGTATTATTGCCGTGTGGAAATTAATTATGAAATAAGGTACATAATTTAATCATGAAGGGCATCATTTTTCGTGAATTTATAAACTTAGTTGAAACGAAGTTTTCAATTGAGACTGCCGACTCCATCATCACTGCATCCCGAATTAAATCCAACGGCTCCTATACAAGTATCGGCACTTATCCAACTGACGAGATGGTTGCGCTCGTCAACGAACTGTCCAATATTTCCAAGGTGCCGGTGCCTGCTTTATTAAATACATTTGGCCGCCATCTATTCAAACGCTTTACCGATATTCACGCCATGTACGTCACCCCGTACACTACGGTTTTTGAATTGCTGCGTTTGCTCGACAATCATATTCATGTAGAAGTTCGCAAACTCTACAGCGATGCCGAGCTTCCATCGTTCACACATGAAATGATCAATGCTGATTGCATGCTTTTCATATATCGCTCGAAAAATATGCTGGCCGACTTTGCCGAAGGCATGCTGCAAGGATGTATCGAACATTTTAATGAAGCCATACATCTTGAGCGCCACGACGTCACCGCAGGAAATGATGCCCATACACGCTTTACTATGACTAAAGAAGCGCATGTCATCGCCAGCTGACATGCCGGACAATAAGCAGGCAGAGCTTCAAGCTCGTCGGCTTGCACGCGAAATTAGTGCGCGAGAACAAGCAGAAGCACTGCTCGAACAAAAAAGCCTGGAGCTTTTCAACCAGGCACTTGAGCGTGAGCGCGCCGCGATTGCCCTGCGCGAAAGCGAAGAACGCTATCGTCAGATCGTCGAACTGTCACCAGACGCGATCCTGATCGAAATAGATGAAAAAATTGTCTTCACTAATCATGCTGCCCGCCAGCTATTTTGCGATTCTGACACTAACTACCTGACAGGCAAAAGCCTCCTCTCTTTGTCTGACGCGACATGTAGTCAACGAGTCGCAGAAGAATTGCAGCACTTGCGCAACGGCGACCATCAGTGCAGCGAGAGCGAAGAGCTCGCCGTCAGGCTTGACGGAAACACTTTTGAAGTGGCTGTCCAGCGCATATCGCTCACTTACAACGGTAAAAATGCTGTGCAAATGATTGCGCGCGACATTTCTTCCCGCAAGCAGCTTGAACATCAACTCGCCTATCAGGCCACACATGACCCTTTAACCGGCATACCAAACCGCATGCGGCTGCTCGGCATTCTGAGCGAAGCTTTGAATTTTGCTGACCGCTACCAATTCCCGGTATGGGTTGCTTTTCTGGATCTGGACCGCTTCAAATTTATTAATGACCATTACGGTCATCGTGTCGGTGACAAGCTGCTGATCAATCTGACCACTCGCTTGCAAGCTATCATGCGCAAGACTGACACGATAGGACGCTATGGCGGCGATGAATTCATTTTGGTGCTGCGTGCAGGTCCCGAAGACAGTATCAACGCCGTCATGGTTGAACGCATCATGGCTGCAGTTAACGAGCCGATGGAAATAGATGGCCATCATTTGCAACTTAGCTGCAGCCTTGGGCTAGCGACATATCCGGACGATGGCGCCACGCCAGATAACTTGATTGAGAATGCCGATATTGCAATGTATCGCGCCAAAGAGTCCGGACGTAATCAATACCAGTTCTACACGCAACAAATGAATCAGCAACATCTGGAACGCAGTCAGATTGAAAGCGCGCTTTACAAGGTGCTTGAGCGTAATGAATTATTCCTCGCATACCAGCCACAACTGGACTTGCACAGCGGCCAGGTCAAAGGCGTTGAAGCGTTGTTGCGGTGGCAGCATCCGGAACTGGGGCTGTTGACGCCTTCACGGTTTATTAGCATCGCAGAAGAAAGCGGCTTGATTGGTTCGATTGGAAAATGGATCATCAAACAAGCCTGCAATCAGTGCGCGCAATGGCAAAAAGCCGGCCTCGGGAAGCTGCGTGTTGCAGTTAACCTGTCGGTGCGTCAGCTCGATGCATATGAATTATTCAGCACCGTTGAAGATGCACTGGCCGAATCCGGACTTGCGCCAGACTGTCTGGAACTGGAGCTGACAGAAACATTAATGATGTTCGACCTTGAGCACACGCTCGGAGTCTTGAACAAGTTGCGAAAAATGGGAGTAGGTATTGCTGTCGATGATTTTGGCACCGGCTTTTCGAGCTTTACATTTATCAAGCGCTTGCCGCTGGATTGCCTGAAAATTCATCAGAGCTTTATACAAGAACTAGCAGATAGAGAAGACAATAAGATCATTGTGCGTACGTTTATACAGCTTGCTCACAATCTCAAATTGCGTGTCATTGCAGAGGGTGTCGAAACTCCATACCAGCGTGAATTTTTATACGCACATGGCTGTGATGAAATTCAGGGCTATGTTTTTTGCAAACCTTTGTTGGTCGAAGAATTGGACGTTTGGTTTAAAGAACGCCATTGATTGTTACTCAAAAGGTGGAATCGCGACAGATTTAAAATATCCGTCATCCAAAGAAATTCATCACGCTCAAACACCATCATCATTTTGTCCAGTCGTGATGAGAGTCCATCTATGCGGTAGTTTTAAACACCACATACGCATCATGATATTTTTCCAATCTTTCAATTAGACTGACATACATCAAAGTGCAGCTATGTCTGCCCGCGATAATCAACAGCTTGCCTATTTCCATTCAAAGGGAGCAAGCACATGCAACGCAAAGCCAATGCCGTCTGGAGCGGCAATCTGAAACAAGGCAAGGGTCAGCTTTCCACGGAAAGCGGCGTATTGCAGGACACCCCTTACGGTTTTGCCAAACGCTTCGAGTCCGAACCTGGCACTAACCCTGAAGAATTGATCGCCGCTGCCCACGCTGGCTGCTTTACGATGGCACTGTCAGCGCAGCTTGAGGATGCGGGACTTACAGCCAGCAGTCTGCGCACCAGTGCTGCGGTCACGCTGGAAAAAGAGGGCAACGGTTTTTCAATCACGACCATTCACTTGACGCTGGAGGCTGAAATCCCGGGCGCCAGCAAAGAAGCATTTGAGAAAGCTGCGAATGCGGCCAAAGCTGGCTGTCCGGTATCGAAAGTTCTCAACGCTACTATTACGATGGAGGCGAGGCTGGTAGGGATATAGAATGGCCATGACCGTTTTATGTTTTGTCGTGCGATTATTTTCAGCTGTACAACTTCCATAAATCAAGCACCACAATCAATTTTCAACGTACGCCACAAACATCGCTCCCATCAACCGGCACCTTGTCTTCAAACAGCTTTTTGAATGGCACCCAGAAAATCGACGTCGCCATACGCACCACCGTTGCAAAGATATCACCCGGATTCGGCCCGACTGAAAATTGCTTGAACGTGCCACGCACTTCTATCGGTATCGCCAGACTCAAGAACTGTGCACTCTTGGCTTGTGGCTGCAAGCGCAGCTGCAAGGTTTCATCAACAAAGCTGGCGCTGGAAGTACCCGTTACGCGCATCTGGCTGGTATCAATCACGAGCTGCTGTTGATTCAGTTTGCCGTTGTCGAGCGAAAAGCGTCCTACTGCGCAATTCACTTTAGAGACATTGTCTGGATCGAGCGTTGGCAACAAAGCGACTAATACATTCACGGCCCACATGTCGAATACATCAGCCTTCAAATTTTCCGGCCACACAGCGAAATCAATCTGGCCGCTGCCATGACGCAGAATTTCCGACAGTCGCTGTGCACGTGAACTCACATCGACATGGACACTGAAACGGCCACCCATGTCGGACTCGGGTTTGATGCGCCGCGCCAGGACGCCGTAGTCAAATTTTTCGACATCAAGTCTCAGATCTGCCTGCACGTCACGTTCACCCGGCACATACGACAGCGAACCCTGCGCTGATCCACCCGGCATAGCAATTTTGACCGGTCCGATTTCAGCGCGACCATTTTCAACCCGCGCCTGCAAGCTGCCGCTGCCTAACTGATCGCGGCCGGACAAAACCCGTTCGACCTCCACGCTCAGCGTTGCATTCATCTGCTGCAGCAAGGCCGGGCTCAACAGCCCCTGCACTTGGTCGCTGGCGTCACTGGCTTGCTTGCGCAACGCGTCCTGATCTGCATCTTTGGTCTTTACTGCTGTCGGTGCTGTCGGTGCTATGTGACTTTCTGTAGCCGACCAACTACCCGTACGAAAATCTTCGAGTTGTATCAGCGGCGCAGCGAGTGCCACCTCAAGTCGCGGACGCTTGCCACTGGTTTCAAACGCGCCGTGACCGTTCAATTCACTACTGCCAACTTGCAGCTTCAACTGCTTGACTGCATAGCCGTTGCGCGACATGCGGAACTGACCGGCGGCCGACCATGGCCCCCACGGCGGCAAAGATACGCGCAATAGTTTATTCAAATGATCGAAACGCTGGCCGCTGGCTTTCAAGGCCAGCTCCACGTCACGTTCGGCGATATCGCGCGCCAGCGAACCGGACAAGCTGAGCCGCGATTCTGCCGCTTCGACCGTAAGCTCGAATGGAACCCGCAGTACGGGATTGACCAAGTCTCTGGCGGGCGCACTGCGAACTGCAATAGTGACCGGCAGCGATTCAAGCGTACCAGCCACGTCGAGTTTGACGCGCTCGGCAGGTGCGGCTGTCAATACACCCTGAGTGACGACGATACTGGCTGCCGCACCGGTATTAGCGTCACGCAGCACCAGCCGGCCGCCATCGATCTCGCCGGAGAGACTGGCATTGGCAATCAGCCCTGACAGCTTGCTCGATTGGCTATCAAGATACAAACCCAGATGCGCAATACTGGCGTCCAAGGTCTGCACCAGATTCAATTGCTGCAAGATGTTGCCGGCATTAACATCGGTGGCAGACAGCCAAAGCTGTATTCGTGGCAGCTGACCTCGCAAGTCGAGCATGATGGCGCCATCAAAACTGGTGTCGGCCAGATTGGCAGCGAAGGGCGAAGTCTGCATGAAACCTTCGCGTATGCGCCCGTTAAAAGACAGGTCGCGGACTTTGAGTTTCGCACCGTCGACGCTGGCAACATGCACACTGATGTCGGCGTCACTCAACACGATTTGTTGCGGCAGTATGGGTATGTCGAGCACCGGACCTTGCGCTGATTTCTCAGGATTCACCGCAACCGGACGCAAGCTGTCGAGCTCAGCGCTGTCTATGCGAGTGACATCGACTTTGGCGCGCAGCACCGCGCGCCCTGCCGGACCGCTGCTGGCCACGTCTGCATAAACAACGCTCTGCCCCAGCTGGAACACCAGGTTGGACAAATGCCAGTCAGCCTGCTTCATCGTCACATGACCAGCCAGCGCCAGTGGTACGGCTGCATCGGGCTTCAAGCCGAACCACGCAGCGACCTCGCCCGACTTTGCTGCACCGACGCTGAAGACAAGATCAGCCAGCGTGTCGGCGCTGAAGGTACCGGCAACCCGCGCCATCACGCCTTGCGAACGAGCATTGAATTCAATCGGCGTTGTGCCAGACGCCATGCTTGCCGCGAGCACGCCACCGGATAATTCTGCATCCAGCGGCTGCCCCAGCAAGCTGCCCTTGAGCGAACCTCTGAGCGGCTGGTTGGCCGGCAGCGACAACTTGAATTTGTCGAGCGTAAAACCGACTGGCTTGCCACCGGCGACATTGCCGTAGCTGAGACGACTGCCTGTGAGTTCCAGATTCACGGCCAGTGCTTCCATCAGTGCCTGCCCATGCTTGCCGCTGGAATCGAGCTGCAGCTTCAGTCGGCCTAGCTTGCCTTCTATGCCCTGCGCGCCGGTCAGTAATTGCGCAAGGCCGCCAATGTCGGCCTTCTCGGCACCAAATTCAAGCCTGAAACTTGGGATGGCAATAGCGGCATCGGCAAAAACGCCGCCTTTGAGCGGCACACCGGCAACCGTCGCGTGCAAGGGCAGCGACAACTTGCCGCGTTCTAGCTTTAGCTGCAACGCGGCGTCACGCATGTCGCCGGGCAGACTGAGCCACTGGCCGACCTTGAGGCCTACATCAATGTCGTATTCATTGAGCGCACTCAGATCGAAGCGCGCACGCGCCAGGCTTTTATAGAGTTCACGCAGGTTGGCAGGCGGCTCCTCATCGTCATCCTCCTGTCCGAGGAAGGGTCGCAGGTCCAGCGTCGGCAGCGACAGCGAGCCAGCAAGTTTTGGCTGTTCGTTGCGCAGGTCAATCGCAAGCGCGCCAGTGAGCGTCGTTTTACCCAGCGCACCCGATAATTCCGAAAGCTGAATCACACCAGGCTCGACGCGTAACAGGCCGCCAATGCCGGCCGCGCCAGCGTCTGGCAGGCTGATGTCAAGCAGTCGGCCGAACTTGGCCAAGTCGGGCGTACCCAAGCCAAAGCGCAAAGTGCTGCGGCCAGCTTCCAGCGTACCGATACCGTTGAGGGTGCTACCTAAAAATTCGAGCTTCAGCGAAAGTGGCCACGGCGCCTTGCCGGCCGCCAGTGCAGCGAGCGAGCCACCTTCAAGCGCAAGCTTGTAGCCCAATGTTTGTTCGACACGCCCTTCGGCATGCAAATGCATGGAACCACCAGCGGGGATCGCTGCATCGAGCTTGTCGAGCGCAAAATACTGCGGCTTGTCATTGATGCCGCGGTATTCGACATTGATGCTGCTAAGCGTAATTTTACGAATGGCTATACGCGCGGCCTGCTTCAAATCGACTGCCGCATCATCATCGACGGGTGCCGCAGCGTCTGTTTTGAAGGTCCAGTTATTGCTGCCGTCTGCATGCTGCTTGAGCACAAGTTTGACGTCGCGGCCGGCCAGTTCGTCAGCTCGCAAACGCTTATGCAAAAGCGGCAGCAGGTCCAGCGCCATGCGCAATTCCCCGACTTGCAATAAATCGCCGTCGCCAAATCCACTAGCCTGCGCGATACGCACTTGCCGTATCAGCAAAGAAGGCCGCAAGCTCACTTCAAGCTGCACTACGCCGTCAAGATGAACGGCGCGACCCAGTTTATCTGACAAAATGCCGGCAACTACAGGACGCAAAGCCGAGGCGTCTATACGCACGCCGATGATGGCGACATAGAAAAGAAATAACAGCAGAACTGCAGCAGCCAGTACGAGACGTCGCGGCCAGTTCAGGGGGCGGGTGAAAAAAGACAGACGCATGGAAAGAACATAGGCAATTCAGGCAGCCAAGTCAATTGGCAGCGTCCAGCCGAAATCTTTAACAGCGAACCGCCGGCAACCCTTCCCAATCAGTGGTGTACGCAGGCGACTTGCTGTCTTGCCGCATTTGCCACAAGAGGCCGGCGCCTTGCGTTGACAGCTTGACGGTGCCGCGGCCATAGCGCTCGTTGAGGCTATCGAGTGCGCGCATGAGCTTGCCATCTGGTGTGGCCAGCGGCGCCAGCAAGTCACCTTGCTGCTGGCTTGCCAGGGTAATTTCACTCAGCATGACGCCGGCTTTTTTATACGCATAGCCGGGCTTCCACATGCGATCGACCAGCCAGCCAGCCCAGCGGTTGATGAGCAGGCTGTCGCTGCTTGGCTGGGGCAAGGCAATCGCCAGCGACGGATTGTATTGCGGCAGCTCGGGACGAAAGCGGTTCGTCATCAGGAATACCTGCACGACAGCGGCGCAACTGCCCTGCCCGCGCAATTTAACGCAGGCGTTGGCGACAAAGCTCGCTACCGCGTCTTTGAGTACCGCGCAGTCTTCCACCGCCTGACCGAATGAACGGCTGGCGATGATCTGCTGTCGCGGCGGCGTGATTTCCTGTAAATCGATACAAGCCAATCCCTGCAATTCACGCTGGGTTTTTTCCATCACCACGCCAAACTGCGCGCGCATGGTCGGCGTGTGCGCGTCGCGCAAATCCAGCACGGTGTGAATGTCATGCTCGGCCAGCCGGCGCGTGAGTTTGCTACCGACGCCCCACACCTCCTTCACCGGCAATTGCGACAGCAATTTCACCTGCTGCGCTTCACTCAAGTCGTTATAGTTGAAGACCCCTTGTGAGCGTGGGTGCTTCTTGGCGACATGGTTGGCCAGCTTGGCCAGCGTCTTAGTAGGGCCGATGCCGACGCAGACCGGAATGCCGGTCCAGCGCCGCACGGTTTCGCGCATGGCATAACTGACGGCACGCAGTTCGGCGGTGCCGGTCAGGTCGACAAAGCATTCATCGATAGAATAAATTTCCTGCCGCGGCGAGTAGTCGGCAAGAATCGTCATCACGCGATTTGATAGGTCGGCATACAGCGCATAGTTGGAACTGAGCGCGAGCACGCCGTGCTCTTCGGCCAGCTCTTTGATCTGAAACCACGGCTGCGCCATACCTATGCCGAGCGCCTTGGCTTCATTGGAGCGCGAGACGATGCAGCCGTCGTTATTCGACAGCACCACCACCGGCCGGTCTTTCAAGTCGGGGCGGAACAGGCGCTCGCAACTGACGTAAAAATTATTGCAGTCAACCAGCGCCAACTGCTGCACGGGCTTCTCCATGTAAACCTCAGAACAGTTTGTGCAGGTTGTACGTCACCACGCCCCAGACCGATAGTTCTTCGCCGCTCTTGATGTGGATGGGCGGATAGAGCGGGTTTTCCGGCATCAGTTTGATGATGCCGCCGCGCCGGTGCAGGCGCTTGACGGTAAATTCATTGTTGAGCACGGCAAGTACGATGGCGTGATGGCGCGGTTCAATCGAGCGGTCGACTACCAGCGTGTCGCCTTCGAAAATACCGGCACCGGTCATGGAGTCGCCTTTCACGCGGAACAGGAAGGTTGCTTCCTTATTGCGGATCAGATGGTCGTTGAGGTCAATGCGCTTTTGGGTATGGTCGCCAGCCGGTGAGGGAAAACCGGCTTGCACTGACCAGTCAAACAGGTCCAGCCACAAAGGGACGGAGACCGGCTGGACGGGAAGCAAAGGTGGATGGGCTGTATTACTCATAGGCCATATGATACTGTATGTTTATACAGTATCAAGCTCATTTTGCACTTCCCTCTTTTAGTGGGTATGGGATGGGGTCAATAGATAGCTTGCCGGGGCTTGCGGTTTGGCAGACTGCATGAGTTGGCGGGTTTTTTACGAAAGGTGCCGGGATCCCGCGTCTTTCGTCGTGCGCTGAAAAAATCAATGCAAGCGCATAGCGCGATGATTGATGCCCTGACCTTGCTTGCAGTGTTCGACATACCAGGTTTCGAAAATGTCGCCTTTCATCGGCATGCCCAAATAATATCCTTGTACCTGCGTGCAGCCATGCGAATAGACGTAATCGAGCATGTTCGAGCTCTCGATACCTTCGGCCACAACGTCGAGGTTGAGCTTGCGGCCCAGAGTGATGACGGCGTCGGTGACGGCTCTGCAGGCAAGGTCGGCTTCGAGCCCTGAGATGAAGGATTTGTCGATCTTGACTTTATCCAAAGGTAAGCGCGCAAGATAAGCAAGGCTAGAGTAACCAGTGCCAAAATCATCAAGCAGTACGGTCACACCCAGGGTTTTCAGCTGGGACAGCACCATCACTGCATGCTCAAGGTCGTCCATCACAGCAGTTTCGGTCAACTCTACTTGTAAGGCATTTCTATCGAGACCATGCTTGCGGATGACATCATCGAAGCGCTTGATAAAATTTTTGTCACGAAATTCGACAACAGACACATTTACGGCAATCGGTATTGGCGGCAAGCCGCGCGCAATCCATGCCTTGTGCTGCAGACAGGCTTCTTCAAGTAACCAGCGACCAATCGGGTTGATGATGCCGGTTGCTTCGGCTACTGGCACAAACTGGTCCGGCCCGATTTCCTTGTTCGGCCAGCGTAGCAGCGCTTCGACACTGACGATGGCGCGGGTTTCTACATTAAGTACCGGCTGGTAGCACAAATGGAAACTGGCATCGCTCAAGCTGGCTTTCAGCTGCTGCTCGATGGCCAGATGCAGTTTCATTCTTCCGGCAAATTTCGGCGAGTAAAACTGGTAATTATTCCGGCCAGCCTGTTTGGCCTGATACATCGCCATATCGGCATGGCTGATGAGGGTATCAATATCATGCCCGTCAAAAGGGAAAAGACTGATACCGGCCGAGGCTGATAGCGACAAGCACAGTTCGTCGATATGGTAAGGCTCGCAGACGCGTGCGAGCATATGGCGGACAATCTCGGCTGCCGTTTGCGCAGGGTTTTTAATATCTTGCAAAAGGATGACAAACTCATCCCCCCCAAGGCGGATCACGATATCTTCGGTTCGCAGCTTGGCCGACAACCTGTTGGCGACGAGTTTGAGCACTTCATCACCGACATCGTGACCATGACTGTCATTGATCGGCTTGAAGCGATCGAGGTCAAAAAACAATATTGCGGCGCATTGACTGGTGCGCTGGTTGTGCGAAAACAAGCGATTTGCATAGTCGAACAGCATCGCGCGATTGGGTAAGCCCGTCAGCGGGTCATGTAAAGACGCATGCAGGAGTTTTTCCTCCGTGAGTTTTTGTCCGGTAATGTCCTTGAATAGAACGCCGACTTTCCGGCTTTTTTCGTTACCCATGCGAATTGCATAGACGTCAAACCAGCGGCCGAGGGCTACAACCTGCTCAACAAAGCGGATGGACTGGCCCGTCAGTGCAACCTTTCCATACGTTTCTACCCATTGATATTCAATTTCAGGAACAATCTCTCTGATAGTCTTGCCGACCGGATCGACGATTCCGGTTTGCTGCTCAAAGGCCGAGTTGATTTCCAGATAAATATAGTCAACCGGCAAACCCGCTTCATCGAAGATCATGTCGATCACGCAGAAGCCTTCGTCCAGCGACTGAACCAGAATTTGGTACGACTGCTTCAATGATTCACGATCAATATGCTCTTTGGTGACGTCGTTGCAAATAATCAGCAAGCCCTGTACGCCCGACTCATCGGCAAGGGGACTGAATCCATATGTCCACCAGATATCTTCGCGTTTGCCATGACGGGTTAGGGGAACCAGCTTATCTTCGTGCCAAGTCGCGCCTTTGCCGGACATGACGTAGTTCACATCGTCGCCAATGACATCCCATGCTTCCGCCCAAATTTCGCGTGCGGGCCTGCCAAGCGAAACAGGGTGGCGTTCCGGTCCCAAGGTGGCAGAAAACGCATCGTTATAAAGATGAATCAGTTGCGGCCCCCACATGATCAGCATCGGATGGTTACTCGTCAGCACCACGTGCATGGCTGTCTTGAGTATTCCCGGCCAACTGTCAGGCTGCCCCATTGGCGTGACAGACCAGTCATGGGCGCGTATCAGCGCACCCATCTCGCCACCACCATCAAGAAAATTGAATGTTGAGGTCAGGGCTTTGCTCAATCGCGACATAAAACCTTAAGGAAAATGATTTGAATGAGCAGTAGATCAAAAAACTCTTATTTATATCCCCGTAAAAATATATCGTCATAAACAAATGCTAAAAAATTTTCGCAAAGCAATAGATCAAGCTCAAATAAATTACTAATAAGAAATTGTCGAAAATATTGAACAATTTCGCCAATAAACGCACTTGTATCTCGCTTCTTTAAGGGATAGATTGATCAAGAAATCCCCTATTCGCGTTTGAGAAGGGGCAAACAAAATGCGTCGGAGACCGATCAATTTCTTATGAGAAAAATTCGCCGCCATTTTTTGCGGCATCTATTGTTAATGGCTCTGGTAACGATGGGCGCCTGCGATTCTTCGACAAAGCCGGCTGGGCCGCGTTATGTCGATACGCCGGTAGTAGATGAAATCAAGGTTTTATATTTTGCCGTCCACCCGCTACACAATCCTAAAAAACTCGTACAGACCTATCAGCCTCTGCTAGACGAGCTGAACCAGCAACTACATGGCGTGCGGCTTGAACTGGAAGCATCGCGTGATTACGCCGTCTATGAAGATAAATTCCGTCGGCGCGCACCGGAATTTTTGCTCGCCAATCCATGGCAAACACTGGAAGCGATCAAGCTTGGTTATTCCGTTATTGCCATGGCAGGCGATCCAGCCGACTTCAAGGGGCTCATCCTGATCCGCAAAGACAGCAATATCAAGACTGTAAATGATCTTAAAGGCAAGGAAATAAGTTATCCGTCACCGACCGCTCTGGCGGGCTGCATCATGCCGCAAGCTTTCCTGCAAGCGCAGGGACTTGATGTGATGCATGAAATTAAGAACCGCTACGTTGGCTCGCAAGAGTCATCAATCATGAACGTTTATCTGAAGCAGTCGTCTGCCGGCGCAACATGGCCGCCGCCGTGGCGCGCATTTCAGAAAGATCATCCACAAGAAGCAGCACAATTAACGGTGGCATGGACTACTGCCCCACTGATCAACAATTCAGTGATGGCACGCGATGACGTTCCCGCTGCTATTACGGCAAAAATACGCACCATGCTGCTGCATTTGCATGAGTCAGCTCACGGCAGGCAAATTTTGGCATCAATGGAAACCGCGTATTTCCCGGCTGCTTCCAATAAAGACTATGAACCCGCCAAACGCTTCATCGCTGAATTTGAACGCACCATTCGCAAAGTGGAGGACAGAAGCTAATGCTGACGCGCCTCAACAATTTTTTATTCAGTACACTGCGACGTCAGTTAATCGTCGGTGTCGCCCTTGCCATCGCCTTGCTGACAATCGCTTTTGTCACTTACCTCACACAATGGCAGCAAGGCTTTTTACTGCAGCGGCAAAGTGAACTTGCGCTCGACGTTGGCCGTACGCTGGCCGCTTCGTCGGCGACGTGGCTCGTCGCCCGCGACGATGCCGGCTTGCAGGAATTAGTCGATGCGAAACGGAACTATACCTACCTGGAATTTGCGCTCATAGCAGACTCCCGCGGACGCATAGTGGCCCATACCGACCATGCTATGGTCGGACGCTATGTGGAGGATTTGCCAGATCGTCCCGCAGAAATACTGCTGGCTCAGAGTATGAATCTGATTGATGCCGCCATTCCGGTCATGGTCGGCAAGAAGGCCATAGGCTGGGTGCGCATCGGCGTCGGGGAATCCGGCGTGGAGGAAAAGATCGCGCATATTCGCCGGTCCGGATTGCTGTTTGCATTATTGGCGATTTTACTCACGACTGCTTTTTCGGCGTGGCTGGGTACACGCCTCACGCGCCGGCTTGGCACTTTGGAAGATGCGATGGCGCGTCTTGAATCCGGCGAAACGGGTGTACAAAGTACGCTCTCCGGTACCGACGAAGCAGCAAGACTTGCCGAGCGCTTCAACCGCATGCAGCAAGCGCTGGCAGAACGCAGTCGACAGCGGCTCGAGGCAGAAGCTGAATTACAGCGACATAGAAATCATCTGGAAGAACTGATAGTCATTCGTACGCGTGAACTGGCCGAGGCCAAGGATGCGGCAGAAGCAGCTAATCTCGCCAAGGGTGAATTCCTGACCAATATGAGCCATGAAATACGCACTCCCATGAATGCGGTACTGGGCATTGCCTATTTGCTGGGCAAAAAAAAGCTGCCTGGCGAGGCCAATGACCTCGTGAATAAAATCTGCATCGCCGGCCGTTCTCTGCAAGGCATCATCAATGACATTCTCGACTACTCGAAGATCGAGTCTGGCCATCTTAAATTAGAACAGGTGCCATTTTGCCTGGGCGACGTGCTTGACCGGGTCGCTAGCTTGATGAGCGCCAATGTCGGCGGCAAAGAAATCGAACTAGTGATGGCACCGGTACCTGCCGGTGTGGACCAGCTCTGCGGTGACGCATTGCGACTTGAACAAATCTTGGTGAATTTGACAGGCAATGCCATCAAGTTTACGTCGCGCGGCCATGTCCAGCTCATAATCGACGTCATCAGCGATGACACTGTCAACGGCGCGGAAAATAACAATCTGGTCAACTTGCGCTTTGCCATCATTGATACCGGCATTGGCATCGCACTGAACCGGCAACATGAATTATTCCAACCCTTCACACAAGCCGATACGTCCACCACGCGCCGCTTTGGCGGGAGCGGGCTAGGTCTTGCAATCAGCCGTCGACTCGTCGCACTCATGGAAGGTGAAATCGGTCTAAACAGTAAAGAAGGTAGCGGCAGCGAATTCTGGTTCAGTCTGTCCTTTGAACGCGTGCCGAGCACGCGCCTGTCGGCGCCTGAAATGGCTAATCTGAATGTGCTCATAGCCGATGACAATCCGATTGCCCTCGCCTCGCTCAACCTCACAGCAAGCGGACTCGGATGGCATACACAGACTGCTATCTCGGGCAGCAACGCCGTTGAACAGGTGCTTGCTGCGGATGCGAGTGGCAGTCGCAGTGATGTCATCATTCTGGACTGGAAAATGCCTGGCATGGACGGACTGCAGGCAGCCCATGCGATTCATGATTTGCTCAATGATATGCATGCGCCGATTATCCTCATGGTTACTGCCTATTCACGCGAAGACCTGCTTGCCACTCCCGGCGTCGAACTGGCAGATGATGTCCTCAGCAAGCCTGTTACTGCCTCCAGCCTGTACAACGCAGTAGCGCGCGTGCGCCGGGTGCGGATTGGACATACTGCGCCCGCTTATGACGTTACCAACTTGCGGCTCTCCGGACTGCGGCTGCTGGTGGTGGATGACAGCGATATCAATCGTGAAGTCAGCTCGCGCATTTTTGCTGGCGAAGGCGCACAGGTCATGCTTGCCAACGATGGCCGGCAGGCTCTGGACTGGCTATACGAACATGTCAACGAAGTCGATCTGGTGCTAATGGATGTGCAGATGCCCATCATGGATGGCTACGAAGCCACCCGCGCCATTCGCGCCACCCCAGCGCTGGCGCATCTGCCGGTGGTGGCGTTGACGGCAGGTGCATTCCGCGAAATGCAGGTCGCCGCCCGCGACGCAGGCATGGATGATTACATCGCCAAACCTTTTGATGTAGAAGAGGCCGTTGCAATGATACAGAGGCTGACAGGCCTGATGCCGGCATCTGCCGATGCAGGCGGCCAGCATCTTGTCGCGCTGGCGCCCAGTCAGCCACCAGAAACAATTAAAGATCTACCCGGTCTATCCGTGCATCGCGGCCTGACAATCTGGCGCGATAGCACAGTCTATAAGCGCTACTTGCGAAAATTCGCGCTCGACTATGCAGATTGTGTAAGTGTAATTACACATTCGGAGCCAGCTGCCGGTGCGGCATTTGCGCACAAGCTCAAAGGTGCAGCCGGCATCCTGGCACTCCCCGACGTCACTGATGCGGCAAGCGCTGTTGACATGGCTCTGTGCGCAAGCGAAAACGAAGTCAAAGCCGCGGATGTGAAGGCCGCCATATCCTCCCTGGAGGCTTCGCTGGCTACTGTACTCGCCTCGATTGCCGACTATGCTGCAGATGAAGAGGTGCTATCGATACCTGTGCCAATGGTTAAAAACGGAGAGGCCCCTCGCCTGCTCAATCAAATACTACGGGCTTTAAATGCAGATGATCCTTCCGTTGTCGAACCACTGCTCCAAGAATTGTCCGACCTACTTCCGCCGATGCATCTTGCTGCATTAATGACTGCCGTCGACAACTTTGATTTTCGTGGCGGTGAGGTAGCGACCCGCCGTATTTCCGCCCAACTCGGCATTACTCTTGAAGAAGTCTGATGACAAACCGGCCCCTTCTTATAGTCGATGATGAACCCCAGAACCTGGCCGCCATGCGGCAAATTCTGGCGCCTGCCTACTCGCTCGTATTCGCCCGCAATGGAGCTGAGGCCATCGTAGCGGCAGCCAAGCATAAACCATCACTGATTCTGCTTGATATCCAGATGCCCGACATGGACGGCTATGCAGTTTGCCGACGCCTCAAGGCCGATCCGCTGAGCGAAGCGATTCCAGTGATTTTCGTGACTTCACTGACAGAGACCGGCAATGAAGCCGCAGGTTTTGCTGCCGGTGCGGTTGATTACATTATCAAGCCGGTTTCACCAGCGATCGTGCAAGCTCGTGTGCGCACGCATCTGTCGCTGGTGCGTGCGACTGAACTTGAGCAGAGTCATCGTGCGGCAATCTCGATGCTGGGTGAAGCCGGGCATTTCAACGACCCTGACACTGGCGTTCATATCTGGCGTATGGCGGCCTATGCAGCCGAACTCGCGGCAGCTTGTGGCTGGAGTAAAGAAGACTGCCAGCAACTGGAGCTCGCCGCCCCCATGCATGACACCGGCAAGATCGGCATTCCCGATGTCGTCCTGAGCAAGCAAGGCCAGCTCACGCCTGAAGAATGGATAGTGATGAAAACACACGCCCGTATCGGATACGACATTCTCAGCAAGAGCGATGCGCCCATCTTCAAGCTGGCCGCAGAGATCGCTTTACGCCACCATGAGAAATGGGATGGCAGCGGTTATCCGGATGGCCTCATCGGCGAAGACATTCCGGAATCTGCCCGCCTCATTGCTGTCGCCGATGTGTTCGATGCATTGACAATGAAACGGCCCTACAAGGAAGCATGGCCAATCGACATGGCAATGGCCACCATGCAGGAAGGGTCCGGGAAACATCTGGAGCCAAGACTGATTAAGTTGTTTGAATCCATACTGCCACGTATCGTAATCCTGAAGGCAGAATGGGAATTGCATGACGCGGCGATGTCAGCGGGCACGCGGAAAGCTCACGACAGGCAGCGGCTAATTCAGTAGTTATTCTCTGAGTTTCGCTACGCCCGCCGTTACACCAGCATTTCTATCCTATTGACACTAGTGAACCAGATTAATCTGCAAGCAAAGCTGATAACCCACGCCCCATACCGATTTAATGGCCGGCTCAGCACCATCCGGCAACACGGATTTGAATTTTCTCCGCAGGCGGGCGACCAATTCTTCCAGAGCATGTTTGGTAATGGATTCATCCGAGTCGCTGCTGCTGAAAAGATCACACAAGACCACTGAATCCAAGGTGTTTTCCTCTGCCTGAATCAATGCAACCAGCAGCGTTTTTTCGCGTGTGGTTAGTCTCAATTTTTGCGCATCATCTGGACCAGTGAGTGTTCTGTCGCGCAAACTGAGTGACCATTCTTGCACCGTATCGATGAGCTTGACGCGCCGACCCAGACTTAGCAGTACCAGAACCAGTTCGTCCGGCGATATTGGCTTGGGCAAATAAAAATCGGCGCCGCCATGGCTATACCCTGCCAACCTGTCTTGTAGTGCAACCTTCGCTGTCATGATAACGATGCCAGCACCAGGCAGAGACTGCCTGAGTCTTCTGCACAGGCTTAACCCATCCTCGCCGGGCAAATTAAGATCGATCACAAATAGATCTATCGGCACTCTGGCTGTCAGGTCATCGAGCGCCAATGCACTATTGACCGCATGTACCTTAAAACCGTAATTACTGAGATGAATTGCCACTTCTTCGCGCAGCATATGATCGTCTTCAACCAGCGCGACAACGAACTGTGGCTGAACGACTGGCTCTGCCAATGTCTGCCTGTTTTTCAATTTGGAACCTTCACTGTAAAAATAACCAAACCATCTGCATGCAGGTAATGCACGCTGGCGCCAATCTTCTGGGCTGCAGCCTGAACCAGGCTGAGTCCTATCCCGAGACCGGAAAGATCTGCTGCACTGGGGTGCCGGTAATAACGTTCAAACAGTCTGCTTTCTTCTGGCGCTTCGTAGATGCCAACGGCATTCCTGATTTCGAGACAAGTTGCATCAAGATCATTTCCGGAATCAGGCATGGAAACGAATGCCTTGCATGACGCAACCGTGATCTTTATTTTTTCACTTTGATCAGCGTATTTATAGGCATTGCTGATCAGGTTTTCACATATCACCGTCAGCATTTCCCGATTCGCATTAAAGCTGGAATCTTCTTCAACCGAGATCTCAAATCGTTCTGTCTCTGGATATTCATCAATGAGCTCACTGATCAGATCAATCACCTCGATTTTCTCTTTCTGATCAAAATTTTCGAAACGGTCAATTTTGCTCGACCTCGCCACATGCTCAATCAGAGCATTCATGCGATTGACACAAAGATCGATGTGTTTGAACCGGCGGGATGAGTCTTCGTCACCGGCGACATTACGCTTGAGCGAAGCAAGTGCGAAGCGAATGGTTCCCAGCGGATTTTTCAGCTCATGCGTGAGTATGTCGATAAGTGTGTGACGATCTTTGAGTTTTTCTTCATTCGATTTCGCCTGTGCAGCTTCGAGCCGAAGCGTAATAAGTTCGGCAGCTTTGCTCTCTTCACGCGACGACTGCTCAAGAAGAATGAACCAGAAAAACACAATACCGACGCCAATGCCATTCAAACGAAAATCGGAAATCTGCCGGAATAACGGAGAATCCTGAAAGGGTGTGACGATGTTAAAGGCAATCAGAAAACCAACATTTACTAATAATATATAAAGCCCATAACCACCGATCAAAATAATACGCATCTGCCTGGCCATGCTTTTTAATTGATAAACACCATATAACTGCACGAATGGGTTCAGCATGAATATAAAAAAATTAAATTTCAGCGCCAGACTTGCATGTCCTGTAAGCACTAGTACGGCATCAATCAGGCATATGCCAAGTAAACAGCTAATTAAAAATTTATAACTCTGCACAGGCTGGTACGGCTGCACCAGGATCCAACCAATCAGCACAGTCAGGAAGACCCGCATCAGATAAAAAAGGTGATTCAAAATCTGTAAATGCTCCGCGCTCATGACAGGCAAGAAAATGCCATGCAAGCCGTTGCGCGCGAAAAGAAAAAGAACGATGGAAAACTGGAACAGACAGTAGACTTGCAACAGCGCGGAGCGGTGTTTCAGGTAAAACAAAAATCCCAAAATAAACAATCCCACTGCCAATGTCAGCGAAATACTCACTTCCCAGATCCGCTGGGTAACTGCCTTAATGAGCGCATCGGGCTGCATGACATCAGCCTGCACAATCATGAGCAAGTCGGTTTCTATTCGCAGATAGATCGTCGCCGCAGCAGACGGATTGACGTGCAAATAAAAGCAATGGAAATCGTCGAGACAGATCGGAGTTTGCTCAGGATGCAGTGCGCCGGCTAACTGACGAATCCAATTTCCTTCTACTTTTTCATAGAATTCGATCCTGTCCAGAGAATGCGGCCCGACGCGCAAAACCAATTTGTCACGCAATGTATCGGCACGTGCCGGCAACGGCGGCTTACTGTCCTCGGCAATCGGTGAAGCTCGAATGACGAGTCGTATCCATATAGCCCCTTTTTTGAAACCCAGGCTCAGATCTTTGCGATAAGGCGTAAAAGCTGCTGCTGTAACCGTTTCTATATCCAGACTGGATTCGGGATCATATAAAAATGCACGCTCAGTTCCGAGCACTTGCGTCGCTGCATGCGAAGGCGCCAGAAAACAGAAAAAGATTAATAAAAAAATAATGCGCTTCATAGGTGGACGTAAATGATCGGCACTCGCAGCCGACATGTAACGACAAAACCTATGCTGATTGCAATCACTATTTTTATTAAGTGAAAATAGTAAGAGTTATTGTGAGTATTGATGGGTTTGCATGCGGATTCTTGATCCACCGCCCTGTATTTTTCGAGCAATCAGAATACTGCTCGAGGAATTCATGGTTACGAAAATCATTGCCGATGAAATCGTTGGCAGCACGGTGGCATCTCCGAATCGGCACAAGAGACGGGACGTCGCATTGTCGTCCGAACAAGCCTTGGTCTTTGCCAAAAATATCGCAGCACACATTCTGAGTGAAATTCAAGTTTGCGGATCACTGCAGACGCTAAGTGGATTGAGTGCCAAACTGAATAGATACCGTGCGATTCTTCAAGTCATGGAATTGCGCAGGGAACAGAACGACTTACGCATTCATGGCTGAATTAGCCGTGCAAGATATGCAAATCGAAAACTCACTTTTCGATTTTTAGCGCATGGAATCTGCAAACCTGCTTAAGGGCTTATTCAAAAAGCTCGGCAACGAAAGCAATTTCGCTGGCGGAGAAGGCGGCGGTCATCTACAACTGACACCCCACTTGGCGCTAGTGGTGTCCATCCTTTACATGATGGTCGCCGATGGTGAAATATCCGACCAGGAGACCAGCCAACTACAGTCCGTTGTCGGCAACAATGAAGCGGCTCTTAAAAGAGCATTGCATTATGTCGCCACGACAAAGATAGAACAATTTTTATCAGACGCGCCGTCGGTTCTGGACTCGCAAGACAGCCTGTGCGTTTTGATGAATGTCTGCGATTCCATCATGGCTGACGGCCAGCTGGCAGAAATTGAATTAGATTTATTTCAACGGCTCACAAGCGCCCTGGGCCACAGCAAAAAATCATTCAGGACTTATTTCAATACGATATCGATCAAGAATAAAAAATCGGTACTGGGATCATTTGAAAATTTTACTGAAAGCGACCAGCTCACACCACAACTGGCATTAGCCGTATCGGTTCTGTACATGATGTCAGTAGATGGCTCCATGGCAGAAGAAGAAATTGGCCAGCTAAATGTTGTTATCGGCCGCTCTGATAGTCTGTTGCAAGCCGGCCTGAAATACGTCAGAAAAAATAAATTCCAGAAATTCGTCAGTGAAGCTGCTGCCCTACTGAATACGGCTCAAAAGCTCTGCATTTTGTCTAATGTCTGTGATTCCATGATGTCGGATGGCGTAGTGGCCGACATTGAAATGGATTTATTCAGACGGATGCTGACAGCATTCAATTTTAGTGAAGAAAAATTTCAGCCTTACTTCAATATTCTTTCCAGAAAAAATAAAAAGCCCGAAGAAAAAGATGACGAAGATGGTGCCGCCGCCCTGATTCCAGCGCGCATCAAAAAAACTGAAGAAGAGGGCTTCAATTTTGACCGAAAAATTTCTCAAGATGAAAATAAGCTCAAGGCACCCGGAGCAATCAGCTCTACTTCTGATCAAGATGATGACCTAAGCGATTCCGCAGAACGCTCTCAACTTGGCACGATCATCAACCGCAAGATGCAAGACAACATCAACAGGATGTCGGAAAGCATTGATGGTAGCAACGGCATGCAGGACATAACTGACAATGCCAATAACGTTTCAGAAAATGAAGAACATGCACTGAGGGAGCATAACAACAACAAGTCCTTGGCTCCCGCAATGGGCGCGCCTATCGACAGTGTTCATTACCTCGAAAAAGACAAGAGCAAGGACAGTGTCCATTATTTAGACAACGATGCCAATCAAGATAGTATTCATTATCTGGACAAGGAAGGCGCCCAAAACAGCGTTCAATACTTAGAAGATCAAGCTACCTCAGGCAGTGTTCATTACCTCGATAAAGAATCAGGTAGTGGTACTGCCAATAAAGACGTCCATCACCCTTATAAACAGGCCGGCCCACAGCCTAAGCATTCGCCAGGCAGAAAAATTAAATCTGGCCCGGCAAAGCATCGCGCCATTAAAGATCGCCGTACTTTAATTCAAGGCAAGACGGGGACTGGCAAAGACACGTCGCCGTCCGACTTGAGAGTGATTGAGGATAGCGAATCAGGGATTGACGCGTCACCCTTGGAAGTAAGGATGACTGTTGTTCAAACCAGAACGATAGAAATAAATCAGACACTGGACAAGCTCGACACTGTCAGCGCATCGCAATTTTACAAACGCGGACTCATCCTCAGCACCATTAAATTCAGCCCTGCGCCCACCAAGACAACGACAACGGCCTTAGCTCATTCAACAGCTGACAAGGTATCGTCGCGTTCCATTATGGTTAACGACCCGATCTCAATTTTGCAAAAAGAGGAATTCCACGTGGCTGCCAATAATTCAGTACTTGAAAAAAGTGAAAGCACAATCAGCATGCAAGGAATGAAGATAAAGATTGCATCCTTGTTTATTGGATTGATCATCGCTCATGGTTTTTCGACTTTTGGTGAATCGAATGCGCAGAGTGATTTGATTCAGAAAGAAAATCTGGCAACCAATGCCAATATATCTTTGCAAGCGGTGACTACACAACAAACTCTGTATAAGTTAGCAGTCGATGAGCTTGATGCATCGCTATTGAAGAAGGAATCGCTTGGAAGTGAGCAGCTAGATATTGAGAAAAGTAAATTGACTGCTTATCTGAAAAAGATTGAAGATCAAGAGTCCTCACCAGCTACCAGCAATGGAAAAAAAGAGCTTGCCGCCGCACGCATTGCGCACGAAGAATTGGCCGCTATCGACACCAGGATGATTCAGTGGTTTGTTTTATCGAAAGCCATTTTGTTATTTGGAATCGGATTGGCGTTATGTGGCTTCTTCTTTAAATCACGTTTCATTTTTTATGGAACCAGTCTCACCGCCATCCTCGGCACTTTATTAACGCTGAATGGTTTTTTCCTTTTTGTATAAGCTTGACAGGAATCATTTGATAATTGATGTGTCAGTGACTCAATAACTGCTTTCTTAAAGTCTGTCCCGGCAGGTAATTTTCTGTAGATTTCGCTGTGCCCGGTTTATCAACAATGTCAACCATATCGACAGGTCGAATGGTTGGGAAACTAAGCCATGCTACCTACTGTATGGCGACAGAATTCTTTACGAAATTTCAATCTTTCTATCAGTATTCCTGCGCAAAGCCGCCACTAAATATGCCGTGGAGTGCAAAGTTAATTTTGAATTGTTGATATTTTTCTAATTAGCTTTGCCATTTTCTACGCGATTTTTTTCAATCTCATGTTTAGTCTTAACCAGATTCTGGACTAAGATAGTGCAACAATGATCTATTGAAAGCGACGTGGGGGTTGTATCAGTCAGAAGCATGACCCGTTTGGACCAGTGAGCCCGGCTTCTTTCTGGTCCGTTCGTACTTACCTTACCTTCCTGGTCTTGGCTTGTCTGTTGCCGGGCTTCGTTGGCGCGAACTTTTTTTTCGTTTACGAATACAAAAAGGGGCAAGTCCAGCTCAGCAAAGATACGCTGCAGACAGCACGCGCACTGGTTCAAGTTGTCGACACCCACTTGCTCAAGGCGCAAGCAATTGGTCAGTCTTTATCTACCGCCGACTCGCTGGTAAACCATGATCTCAGAAAATTTCATGCGCGAGCACGAAAAACTGTCGCACTGTCTGATACAGGTACTAATATCGTTTTGCGCGACAAATCGGGGCGCCAGCTTGTCAATACGTCAGTGAACTATGGTCAGCCCTTGACGCAGCTGAAATTCCCCGAGCAGGTACGTGAAGTTTTCGAAAGTAGAAAATCAAGTTATTCGAATCTATTTTTCGGCCCCATCCTGAAACGTCCTCTCGTTAGTGTGGATGTGCCCGTGTTCATTAATAATGAAGTTGCCTATGCACTAGGTGTGGGCATATTGCCGGGCGATCTGAATAAATTGTTGATCAATCAGGACTTGCCCAAAGATTGGGTCGTCGTCATTCTGGACAAGTCAAACACCATTGTCGGACGTACGCATTTAGCTGAACAGTTCATCGGCAAACAGGCTGCTCCCAAACTGGCTCAGGCACTTCAGCATTCCAGTGAGGGTTCTATTGCATTGACGACGGTTGAAGGCATTCCAGTCATGTCAATTTATAGTCGCTCTCCTGTCTCGAACTGGACAGTCGCCATCGGTATTCCCCGCGAATCGCTTGAAAAATCGATGGTCAGCAGCCTGTCAAAGCTGGGGTTTGGCATTGTTATTTTATTTGGCGTAAGTATGGCACTGGCCTGGTACATGGGCGGGACAATTGCACGCGCGGTCAAGGCCTTGATCGGCCCTGCTGCGGCCTTGGCAGACAACATCGCGCTGCCTGTTCCACAGACCCGCGTTTACGAAGCCGCTGAGGTGGCCAAAGCGATCAGGTCCGCTGCTGAGTTACTAAAAGAGCGAGCTGCAAAATTGCAGGTCAAGGAAGCAGAACTGGCTGAAGCCCATCGCCTTGCCAAATTCGGTAACTGGTACTGGAATCTGCTGACAGGCGAAGTTGAAACTTCAGATTCTATAGCTGAAATCTACGGCCGCGAGATACCGGCATTTGACGAACAAAAAGGTACGCTGTTGACTGTCGAGTCATGGGAAAAAGTCAATGCTGCAGCTAAAGAGGTGCTGCGCACTGGGAAGGGCTATGATCTTGAACTGCAAGTGAACCACGGCGACGGCCACCTTATTTGGGTAAATTCAAAATGTAAAGCAGTTCTCAATGAACAGGGAAAGGTGGTTGCACTGCGTGGCGCGATCCAGGATATTACCGAGCGCAAGTTAACGGAACAGCGCGTACGGACAGCTGCGTTGCATGATGTATTAACAGAATTACCAAATCGCGCTTTCATCTTTGAATACGGTACCCGGTTACTGGCAGCTGCACGTCGCGGACATGGAAATGGTGCGCTGCTTTTCATTGATCTTGACCGCTTCAAGCCTATCAATGATCTCTATGGTCATGAAATTGGTGACCGCGTGCTACAGGAAGTAAGCAAGCGTCTGCGCGCCTGCACACGGCAGGAAGATCTGGTTGGGCGACTGGGCGGTGACGAATTTGTGGTGATCCTTCCTTACATCGATGCGGAACACCATCGGGCGTCTATCATTGCGCAAAACATTATCGACACCATCAGCCAGCCCTACCGGCTTGATCAATATGAACTGAACCTGTCGGCTTCCATCGGCATTAGTTTTTTCCCGGCCAATGCTACCGACGTCAGCATGCTCATACATACAGCCGATCTGGCAATGTATCAGGCCAAACAGAGCGGCCGGTCAAATTATCAATCTTACACACCGGAGCTTGATCAGCGGGCAAACGAAGCTCTTGCGGTCGAGATAAAGCTTAAGAAAGCACTCAAGCATGGCACGCTCGCCCTTCACTATCAGCCCGTTATAGATATTGACAGCGGCAAGCTGGTTGGTGCGGAAGCGCTGGCGCGACTGATAGATGAGGATGGCGAAATCGGTCCAGCGACCTTCATTCCGATTGCAGAATCTACCGGTTTGATCGTCGAGCTTGGCGAATGGGTAGCAACAGAAGCATGTCGGCAGCAAGTCCGATGGCGCAATGCGGGTCTCAATATCAGAATTGCCGTCAACGTCTCTCCGCTACAGTTCAGACAGAAAAATTTCGTGGAAAAGCTGCACGACATCATCAATGAATCAGATATAGACCCAACTTGCCTGGAGATCGAAGTCACCGAAAGCATGCTGATGGAAAGCGTAGAAGATGCAGTGGGTATTTTGAAACGCATCAAGTCGCTGGGTGTCAACGTAGCGCTGGATGATTTTGGAACCGGCTATTCAAGTCTGAGCAGACTAACGAGTCTGCCACTGGATAAACTCAAGGTGGACCAATCCTTCGTGCGCCGCGTTGAATATGACGCCGCCAGCCGCGCCGTGACGGAAGCAGTGATAGCATTGGGCCGCAGCCTGAAGCTTGATGTGCATGGCGAAGGTATTGAAACTGAAAATGCATTGCAATATCTGCGAGAGCACGGCTGCAACCAGGCGCAGGGGTTCTTGTTCAGTAAAGCTTTGCCGGCTGCAGAATTTTTTGTGTGGTCGCAAAACCGACAAAGTTAACGTCAATAATACTGCGCTCCGGCATAAAACCATTCACTATGCTTCACGACTAATCACTGAAATGCGATCAATCAAAAGCGTCTTGCATTCGCTGCAGCTCTCCGCTGAAAATATGATCAGTGATCAAGTAATTTTCCAGGCAATCTGAGTATCAGCACCGCGCCTATAAGCGCCAGCCCGCTGATAAAAAACAAACTCAATTGCGGATTGCCAGTCTGGTCAGTGATCCATCCTACTGCAGCCGTACTTGCCATGCCGGAGATATTACCCAGCGAATTAATCAGCGCCATACCAGCTGCGGCTGCGGCACCTGTCAAAAACGATGGCGGCATCGACCAGAAGGCTGACTGCGCCATTGATGCACTGGCAGCAGCCAGGGTCAATGCAGCGAGCGTGAGTGCCAGACTGTCGAAATGTATTGCACTGAGTCCTACACCTAATGCGGTCAGCATGCAAGGGATGGCCGTGTGCCAGCGGCGCTCGGCATGCCGGTCGGCGCTGGCATTACAGTAGTACATGGCAACGATGGCCGTCATGTAGGGAATCGTCGTCAGCCAACCGATTTGCATGACGTCGGAGACGCCATGCTGCCTGATCAGCGTCGGCATCCAGAAGATGATCACGTACATGGCGCTCACAATGCAGAAGTATGCAAGGCTCAACTGCCACACGACCAGACTGCGAAAGGCACTGGCGAAGCTGGAGTGCTCTTGCTTGCGCGCTGCTTCCCGCCCGAGATCGTCGCTGATGATGCGCTTTTCTTCATCGGTGAGCCATACGGCATCGGCGGGCGAATTGACCAGCACTTTTATTGCCAGACCGCCGAGCAAGAGTGAAGGAATAGTCTCCAGCAAGAACAGCCATTGCCAGGCTCTGAGGCCACCTACGTCGGAGAATGATGACATGATCCAGCCCGACAGAGGTCCGCCCAGTACGCTAGACAAGGGCACCGCTGAGAGCATCAATGCGAGAATGCGCCCGCGCCGGTCAGACGGAAACCAGCAAGACAGAAAATAGAAAACCCCCGGCATGAAGCCGGCCTCGGCGACGCCAAGCAGGAAACGCACGATATAGAACTGCATAGGCGTTTGCACGAAAGCCATTGCGATGGCGATCACGCCCCAGCTCAGCATAATCCGCGCAATCCATACTCGCGCACCGATCTTATGCAAGAGGATATTGCTAGGCACTTCAAAAATCACATACCCGAGGAAGAAAATGCCCGCGCCAAACCCATAAACGGTATTGCTGAACGACAGATCGTCCAGCATCTGAAGCTTGGCGAAGCCTACATTGACGCGGTCAAGATAAGCCGCAACCAGACACAGGCAAAGGAAGGGGATGAATCGGAGCGCAGCTTTTTTATATACTGCCGCGCGCACGGTTTCATGCGCTGCGTCGGCAGTCGCGGCAGTCGTGGTATTCGCAATCATGGGTATCTCCTTGACGAAGGCTTGCAGCGCAGATTAGCCGGCTTGCCTTTTAATTATTTTTTTGATGCTGATAGCGGTACCGCACTTTGCCTCAGTTTGTGGCTAACCGGTTTGAATATTTTTCACCTCGGCAGGAATTCCCCGCTATCCTGAGCAGCCCGACGGGCAGCCCCTTGCAGATCCACGGTCGGGTTATGTTCTTCATTTCCTGCCTTGAGGCGTGCGTTGGCACCATGCAGGTAGATTATTCGCATTTCATCCGAGCCAGGCTTTACACGCAGGGCTCGGCCCACTTCATCCCTGAACAAGCCTTCCTTCAGGTCACGGATGACTGCAGCACTGTCGCCGAACGGCGCGATCAAGTCGATTACCCAGCGCCGATCTCCACTAACCCAGTCCTTTGGCTGCAAGCTGCGCGGATTTAGCACATACGCCTCTTCCACTTCCTTGGCGAGACTAGCCCATGCAACATAAGCAACTGGTCGCCCACCACGATGGTAAAGACGGCACTGCTTGTGTATCAGCGCCGGAATCACCCACTGCAAGATGCTGTCAACGGGCCACCCCCGATGTAGTGAAGAATGCGCCATGAGCCATACGATTTCACCAAGCATGGTCATATTGGTAAGGCCGCTGCGATCCGTTGCGTTTGTCATCTTGCGTCCTACGCTGCCATGGTCCATGCGGAATTGATGGCGTTTCGCACAGCTACAGGTAACTCGGAAGCGCTGACACCATAGGCGTTACTGCCGTCATTCGACGTAAAACCAGCCATCGCTGACACCAAGCTGTTTACCTTCGATTGAGTAAGCAACTCACCACCCGCTTCAAAGCCATAGACATAGCGCTTTGCCGCATCTGGCGCATTCCAGTTCTTGGATGGGTCGGTGCTCAGGTACCAGTCCTTGAACGTGATGCTGTCAGTAGCACCTGACAGGCGCATCACCAGATCATGGTCAACCCGCTCGAACCACAAATCCTCTTTAGCGATATCGGATTCGAGTTGAATAATGTCGGTACCATTGATGCCCGACTGCTCGGAACCGATATAGATGTCATTGCCATCACCGAAACCGAACCGATACACATCAACACCTGCACTCGCCGTAAAGGTATCGTTACCGGTATCACCGATGAGTACGTCATCACCATCGCCCCCATTGATAAGGTCGTCGCCCGCATCGCCAAAGATGAAGTCATTGCCTGCATCGCCCGCCAGGGTGTCGTTGCCAGTTTCACCCATCACTATGTCATCGCCTAAGCCACCATTCATGACATCGTCGCCCTGACCGCCTGTCAATAAATCATTGCCCTCATCGCCAAACAATTGATCTTGTCCACTGCCGCCGATCAGATAGTCATTGCCGGCACCGGCACGTAAGGTATCGTCTCCGGCGAAACCATCTATCCAGTCTGCCGTGGAAGATCCTTGCAGCAGGTCTGCGCTGCTCTCGCTGGCATTTCCAAGAAAGGTGTGATTTACCTCAGACAAATCAAAATCTCTGCCATCGAAGAACTGGAATACCTCCACACGTTGCGCTGTATTGGTCCAGTTGTGGATCGTGATTGAATCGCTCAGTCCGGCGAGCGCCGCTTCCGGATCCTTACGGTCACGCAGGTAAACGACCAGATCATCGCCGGTGCGGCTGAGGATAAGGTCTTCCATTTTTATATCCGAGCCAAACAGAAGCTTGTCGCCGCCAGGTAGATTTCTGTCGGTACCGACTTTGGAGCTACCGGTATCCGTAATGGCGTCGTTGCCATCACCACGCGCAAAGATATAGACGTCATCGCCATCGCCGCCGATAAGCGTGTCGTTGCCGGTGCCGCCATGCAGCACATCGGCCGAACTGCTGCCGCTGAGGCTGTCGTTGCCGGCAGCGCCACCGAGCCATGTCGCTTCAGCGGCTTGGGCCACGATCACATCATCGCCGCCGGTTCCGGCTATGGCATTCGCGATTGTTGCGATATTGACGGCAAAGTCATTCTCGAAGCGCAAATGCTCTAGCCGGTATTGCGGCGTCGTCCACTCTTTAACCGTGATGCTGTCTATGGCAGAACTTTCCTGCAAGGGTAACAGTGAGACCACCATGTCATGTTCACTGCGGCTAAGCAAAATGTCACCGATGTCGATATTGCGACCAAATTCAATGGTGTCATCTCCCCCTTCGGTAGGTCGAATCGCGCTACGATAGCCGGTTCGCGTTTCGTTTACCCAAACCTGATAGGAACCCTTGCCACTGCCCACTGTGTTTTGAACTTGAACGGTATACACATAGGGCTCGGTATAGCTCTCTTGACCTAGCGATGATTCGTCAATCACGTCCTGTCCATCGCCACGATTGAAGTGATAGGTATCGTCTCCACGTCCGCCATTCAATAGATCGTCGCCGCTTCCCCCGGTGATGACATCATTGCCATTGCCGCCATTTATGATGTCATTACCCTTATCAGCCAGCAGGTAATCGTCGCCATCGCCACCTTCGAGGATGTCATTACCGTCACCGCCAAACAAGTCATCGTTGCCATCACCGCCGTCGAGCCGGTCATCATCGCTGCCACCAATCAGATAATCGCTGCCGCCCATGCCGCGCATTGAGTCATTACCGGCACCGCCCGAAAGCAGATCACCAGCTTGGCTTCCTTCAATCACATCAACTCCACCTAAACCACTGGCGGCGTTCACTACGTTTGACATGTTCAGCGTCAAGCCATTGACCATGCCGAATGTTTCAATGCGGTTTTTGGTATTGTCCCAGTCTCGTATGCTGATCTGGTCTTCCATCTCATTTAACAGCGTGTCATTACCTGAGCGCAGCGCAATAACCAGATTTTTTTCTGCAGTTTGGATAAACAAATCGTCAAGCGTAATACCTTGGCCGAATTGCAAACTATCGTTACCGCCGTCATCCTGAACAAGGTTGACCCTGGTCTCGGTGCGGTATTGTGCAACCCAGTTTCCGGTCAAAATACCGCGCATATAGGAAGTGCTAATTTTGACCTGCACCTGCGTAGTTTCCTCATGTTCGGCATTGTCATAAATTTCGTCGTGACCATCCCCCCTGAAATAGAAATACGTGTCGTCGCCAGCACCTCCCATGAGCAGATCCCGTCCGGCACCACCTAGAAGACGGTCATTGCCGGCTCCACCAGCAAGGGTATCGTTGTTATCCATGCCAGCCAACGTGTCGCTACCTGCGCCACCATCCAGCTGATCATCACCTGTGTCGGCGATAAAATAATCATCGCCATCGCCGCCCGCCATCACATCATTGCCAGTACCAGCAAACAACAGGTCGTGCCCTTCTCCGCCATTGATTTTGTCATTGCCTGATCCGCCAGTCAGTACATCATTGCCGGCGTTGCCATCAAGCGTGTCGTCACCTGAACCGCCGGAAATGAAGTCGCCGAGTGCGGAGCCTGATAACTGATCTGAACCGGCTGCACCGTGTTGCGCGTTGATGATCTGGCTGAAATCAAGCTGATTACCATCAGAAAAACTGAAATTTTCAACACGGTTTTTTTCGTCAGCCCAGTCTTCAATAGTTACGCTATCGTCGCTCAGCGCATCTTCATTTCCAAGTTTGCGCAGACTCACGCGCATGTCATCGCCTACGCGCTCAAGTACGATGCTTTGTATATCGATACCGGCACCAAATAGCAGGGAGTCGATACCGCCATCAATTTCTCCGTATACGTTGCGGTAACCTGTCCTGACTTCCGCCCTTGTCAGAGTGCGATAACCTGTCCGTAATTCATTGACCCATCCTGAATTTTTACCCGAGCCATGCCTGACTTGCTCGTAATAGTTGTATTGCTCGTTATACGAAACCTGTTCCTGATAACTGTATTTTTCTTCATGTTCGCCTTCTGCATAGTCAAGAATACGATCAGCGCCATCGCCGCGGTTCAAGAGGTAAACATCATTGCCCGCACCACCTTCCAGTTTGTCCTCACCACCACCACCGACTAGAAGATCATCGCCCGCCCCGCCCTTGAGGACATCAGTCCCTGCACCACCGATCAGTTGGTCATTGCCGGCTCCTGCGTCAAGAAGATCATTGCCCGCTCCACCCGTAAGTACGTCATTGCCGCCCGCACTTATCAGGGTGTCGTCACCGCTACCGGCATCGAACACATAACTGGTCGCATCGCTCACACCAAGTAGACGATCATTGCCGTCACCGGTAATGACTGCCTCAACATGAAAGCTATCCGCATCAATGTTTTGCGCGGCAGTGCCCGAAAAAAGTAAGAAATCAAACCCGTCCCCGCCATCAATACCAGTACCATTCCTATGCGCAGCGGTCACATCATCCGTATCGGCCAACAGCACGTCATCGCCTTTGCCGCCGACGAGCGTATCTGCTCCATCGCCACCCTGCAGCCAGTCATGACCCGAGCCGCCTATCAAAACATCATCGCCTGCTCCACCTTCGAGAACGACATTCCAGCTCGCTGTTGACGCATCTAGCCGATTATTCTGCGTATTGCCGCTAGCGCCCACCCACTGCTTGTCAGTGAACGTGAAATTTTCATCACCTGCGCCGAGACGGCGCTGGCGCAATACATCGCCAGATTCAAGCCGGAAGAGCCGGTTGCCATCAGCATCATGCTCTTCGCGTATGCCCTCGCCATGGAAAGCGAGCGTGACATCAGCGCCTTGCACCAGCTTGCCATCTTCACGTTGCACATCAAACGTTCCATGGACATCAGTGCCGTCATCTAGGGTGAAGCCAGTGTCGTCCTTCACCTTCAGCATCATGCTGAGAATTCCTGCGGCTTCCAGTGTTTGTAGCTCACCTTCATCAACATGAGCATCGCTATTGGCATCGTGCCAAATACGGAATTCCGAGAAGCGGTTGTCGCGAACGTCGAAGACGCCATCACCATTACTGTCGAAAGTGCTGGCCAATGACTGTAAATCGGTATCGTGCGCATCGGTCCAGTTTCCGAATGCGATTTCCCTGACGTCTGTAATCTGATCATCATTGCCGAGATCAATCACTAACAGGCCATCATCGGCGCCTACCCAGGCAGTACGCTCCGCAAAGCTGTCGGCATCGGTATCGAACAAGGTCATGCTAGTGGAAAGCATTTTTATTTCAACGCCGTCACCGTCAAGATCGATCAGGACGGGGTCCCAACCTCCACCGTAATCATAGCTAGAGTAACTGTCATAGCTGTCATAGCTGCTATTGCCAAATTCATCGGCGTAGTCGTAATCACTATAGCCACTATCAAAGCCAGCATTGAAACCTGAAGATGAATAATTCACCGCTTCATAGCCGCCGAACCAGGCATCGAGCGCATCAACATCGTCAGGCGCATATTGAGCAAGATGGCTGGCGAATTCGGCAGGGTTTTGATATTCCAGTGCGTGATAAACCGATGCGAGTGAACGTGCGTCAGTCCAATCTGAAATGGACTCTCTTAGCGTTCGCTCCAAACTTAGTTCAATGACCGGGACGGGTGGCAGGAATTCTTCATATGAAGATAAATCTGCGGGTTTGTACAAAAAATCTTGATTTAGAAAATCGAGTTTGATGCCGTTGCTACCGGTTCTTGTTTCATCAATTTTTAATCCGAATTCAACTACTGCAAGACCATTCAAAAAGAGTGCGCCGGCCGGCGTAATTTTTGCTGCCCCGAGTGTGATTTCTCCCAAGTTTCCTACCAGTGCGGCTCCGTCGGAGAGTCGGAAGCCGCCAGTTTTCTCGTAATTTTTACCTATAGAATATGCAGTATTTTTCAGCCCCCATATTCCAACTCCAATTTGAATAAAGCCATTTGACTTACCCAGCATTTCGGCAACATTCGAAGTTAACGCTGCATGTCCTTGTAAAAGCGATGACTTATCAATTTCATGATTGGGTTCAATTGAACCCATCCAGGTATTAATATAGCCAAATTTTGCACTTACACTATCTATTACAATCGTCAAGCCCTTATCGCTCATAGTAACCTCTCATAAACCGGGCAAACCACAACGCCATTAGAAATGGCATTAAAATGAATGCAGTAATTCCAAAAAAAACTAATCCCATGCCCTCAGAATCAAAAATAATTTCTTCATAAGAGGCGCTTACATCACGATCATCGCAATGGATTTGCCACACCCGATATCGCTTCCACAGCGTGTAGCGCGGGATATCGAACCAAACTGTGGCTCGGCAGCCGAGCACATTGGCATTGTTAGCTCCTAACTTTTTTGGCCCAGCGGATGTTCGGCCATAGTTATTCATAAAACTGGGATATTCCATCGCAAGAACTTCACCGTTATCCAACCGAATACGAAGGTGAGGATTCTTTTCATTTGTACTGATCACTATTCCGTGGGCAACCTGTAGATCTGAAAATTTTGGAGGATGACGATTGATCCAAGTCGAAATACACGGATGCACCGCAATAAATAACCAAAATAAAATGCCAATGAAAAGTTGAAATCGAAATCCCTTCGGAGGCTTTTCTAAAGGTTTCGAATTCATATCGCCATAGACCCACCACTTCCAGCTACGCAGTCGTTGGCGAAGCCGTGGCTTGGCTGGTTGTTCAGTTTCGATTGCTAAATTACTCATGGCGACCTCTTCGCTGCTTTCGGTAGTTGATGTAAGTTGGCATTCTTTTTTTTTAGTTAATAACGATAGTTGCAGCATTACCGCTCATAAAATCCCCTTCTAAATCGTATTAGAAAAATTCCCATAAAAAGTGGGAAGAAAAAGAATGTCAATAGTCCAGAGCCGAATGCATCCATCGTTCGTTTTGAGTCCTCCACAAATTCTTTATATGACGCACCTTTGCCCGTTTTATTACAGCTGATCTGCCAAATTCGATAACGCCGCCATAAGGTGTATTTGGGAATATCAAACCAAACGGTCGCTTCACAGCCGAGCACATTGCTGTTCTCGTAGCCAAGACTCTTAGGACCACCAGGTCCACTACCCAAATTACTCATGAAACCTGGGTATTCCATGTCCAAAATTTTTCTATCTTCCATGCGCAATCCAAGATGTGGGCTCTTGCGACTTGTATAGATCACCTTCCCTTTAACTATTTGTAATTCAGAGAGTTGTGGAGGATTCCGGTTTATCCAAGTACTCACCCATGGGTGTACGCTTAGAAAAATCCACAAAAAGAAAACAATAAATATTTGAAATAAAAATCCTTTTGGCGCTCTTTCTCGCGGATGAGAATTCATATTTCCATACACCCACCACTTCCAACTACACAGCTTTACCCCAAGTGTGGGCTCGGTCAGGGCTTGATTGACGTTGACAGTTTCGTTCAAGTTGGGCTCCCTTATTTTGTTTTCGTTGTTTCTGGCTGGGACAGGCTCATCGTTCCCTCGCACTCTCATCAAGCGTGCGTTGTATCGGGCTAAGCAGGTAATCAAGAAGGGTCCGCTGTCCGGTCTGGATTTCAGCGGTGATGTTCATTCCCGGGTTAAGCGGCACATCACGGCCGTCGATACGTATGCGGGTCTGCTTGAGCCTTACATGCGCAGGAAAATAAGCGAGCGGCGCCTGACTGTTGCTGGCGATACTGTCTGCACCGCTGGCAGGTTGGGGGTCACGTGTGAGTGCATCGGCGCTGATCCATTCGAGTTCACCATCAAGGGTGCCGTAGCGCGTAAAGTTGAAGGTCTCCAGCTTGACGCGTACATGCTGCCCCTTATGAACAAAGCCGATGTCCTTGTTGCTAACCATGACTTCGGCGACTAGACCACCCTGATTGGGTACGATCACCATCAGTGGTAGCGCGGGGGTGACAACACCGCCGTTGGTATGGATTGCAAGCTGCTGCACTACCCCATTAACTGGCGAACGCAGCTGCAGGATGCCCAGTCGTTGCAGGATCTTGATGTGCTCTTGTGCCAGACGGTCAATAGACTGCATCGCGTTGGCGCTACGCGTTGAAAGGTTTTTCTTTACTTCGGCAAGGTATGCAGCCTGCTCTTTCACTGCTTCTTCAAGTGCTGCAACTGCGGCGATTTGTTCGGCTTGTAGTCGCGCCAGTTCGTTCTCAGCGTCTAGCCGGTCGCGACTCTTGTCTTGATAGGCGTGCTGGTTGATGAAGCCTTTTTGCGCAAGTGTGTTGTAATCATTCTCGCGTTGCTGCAGGCTGATGATGAGTGAATGAAAGCGTGTGGCTGCGGCCTTGGTAGCCTGTACTTGCGCCGCACGGGTGGCGGATGTCGCAGCAAGCCGGTCGCGCTTGCTGCGGATATCTTGCCATTCGGTGGCTAGCTGCAGCTGCAGGCTACCCCACGCATCACAAGTTTTTTGCGGCGGCGCGCAGAGCATGCTGACTTTGTCGATGGATGGTGCCAACAGATGGCTTGATAACAGCCCTTGCGACAGTGCAGTAACGCGGATTTTTTCAGAATAGGCGGCAACCTGTTCCTGCATGAGCTGCGCGTTCTCGGCATTGGCTTGGGTGGCGTCCAGTTCGATCAGTAGCTGCCCTTGCTGGACATGATCACCATCGCGAACGTGAATGCTACGTATGCTGGCGGCATCCAGTGGCTGTATGACCTTGCTGCGCTCGCTGACGATGATGCGTCCGGGCGCGACTGCAACAACATCGACCTGACTACTGGCCGCCCAACTGATAGCGACAATAAACAAAGTACAGATTGCCCAAAGCGCCCTGCGCGGCGCAGGATGAGGTGGTGTTTCGCGAATGCTGAGTGCTGCCGGCAAAAATGCGACTTCGCTGGCTAGCCGCTCAGGGCCGGCTAGTTCATGACGATGGGTCCATGCGTGGCGCAATACCAGTCGGTAGCGGGAAATCAGTCCGCGAAGCGAAATACCGTCTCCGCTATTAGTCTTTGGTAGGGGGGAGCTTGTGCGCATCTTCTTCAAGCCTCTTCCAGCGTAGAAGTGCGGTGGGTTTCGGCTTGAATGTTGGTATCGGTCTGCATGCTCCACAGGCGCGCATAAAGGCCGTTTTTGCGTAACAGTTCCTGGTGTGTGCCACCCTCTACGATACGACCCCGGTCGAGCACAACGATGCCGGTGGCCTGGCGTACGGCGCTCAGCCGGTGCGCAATGATGAAAACGGTTCTCCCTTTGCAAATGGCGGCCATGTTCCGCTGCAAAACCATTTCGCTTTCATAATCAAGAGCGCTGGTTGCTTCGTCAAAGATCAGAATGCGCGGGTCGGTGAAGAGCGCTCGGGCAATTGCCAGGCGCTGTCTTTGTCCACCAGACAGGCTGCTACCCTGCTCTCCAACCAATGTGTCATAGCCTCTTGGCAGTTCACTGATAAAGTCGTGCGCTCCGGCGAGACGGGCTATGCTTACTATCCTGTCCATGGAGGCAGCAGGGTCTGCAATAGCGATGTTGTCGCGAACGGATAAATTGAAAAGCCAGTTATCCTGAAGTACCACACCGATCTGACGTCTTAACTGCGCAGCATCAATGTGACTGATGTCAAACCCATCGATCAGGATGCGGCCATGGTCGGGAACATAAAGTCGCTGTATCAGCTTAGTCAGTGTAGATTTACCGGAACCGGAACGACCAACGATACCGATGATTTGACCAGGGTTTATATCGAGTCGGATCTCTGATAGCACCGGCTGCATATCGGCGTGGTAGCGGAAGCTGACACGATCAAAGCTCACCCTTCCCTGCACTTGAGGTAGCTGCGCAGCACAGACCGATGGCACTTCGGTGCGCGTATTGAGGATATCTCCAAGGCGAGCTATCGATATACCCGCCTGCTGGAAGTCCGACCACATCTGGGCAATACGCATGATGGGTTGAGCGACGCGCGCGGCAAACATATTGAACGCGATGAACATGCCCAGCGTGAGGGCGCCTTCCATGACCAGATGCGCGCCGAACCAGAGCGTGGCGGCGTTAACCAGTTTGCCGATCAAGTTCACGCCTTCGTGCGCTAATGATGCGACGATCTGGGTCCTGAAGCTGGAAGAAACATAGGCTGCAAGCTGTTCGTCCCAGCGCTGTGCAAGGACCGGTTCATATGCGCCAGCTTTGACTGTCTGTATGCCGGTGATGGTTTCCACCAGTAGCGACTGATTTTCTGCACCACGCGCAAACTTCTCTTTCAGTCGCGCACGCAGCAGTGGAATTATCAGCAGGCTCAGGATGATGTAGCAAGGTACGCTCAGTAAGACGATCGCAGTAAGTGGCACGCTGTACCAGAACATGACGGCAATGAAGATGACGGAGAAAAGGACATCTAGTACTGCAGTCAAAGCCTGACCGGTGAGGAAGCTACGAATATTTTCCAGCTCGCGGACGCGAGCAACTGAATCACCAACGCGACGGCTTTGAAAATAACTTAGCGGTAAGCTCAGCAGATGCCTGAACAGGCGTGTGCCCAGTTCGACATCGATACGGCTGGTCGTGTGCGAGAACACGTAGGAGCGCAAAAATGACAGCAGGCTATCGAATAGGAAAGTAGCAACAAGGCCTGCAACAAGAACGTTGAGCGTAGAGACAGCGTTATGGACGAGCACCTTGTCCATAACAACTTGAAAGAAAAGCGGTGTGATCAGTGCAAACAATTGCAGGAAACAGGAAACCAGCAAGACCTCGCCAAGCAGCTTACGGTAGCGAACCAAGCTGGGAATAAACCAGCTGATATCAAACCTGGACCATTCACCGGCTATATCTGCTCTGCTGGTAAAAAGTAACATTTCGCCATACTCGCGATGGCCATCACCAAGCCACGCAAGAACAAAGTCGGCTATCGCTATGCGTTGCGGTTGTGTTGATTTCTGAGTCGTTGTGGATTGCTCATCGACTGCATAATGAATAAGTAGCTGATTATTGTCGCAAGCACAGACTATCGCCCAATTGCCGTCTGCTAGCTTTACCATCGCTGGCAAGGGTGTTGTAGGAAGCCGGGACAGCCTGACTTTGGTAATGGCCGCTTTCAGGCCGATCTTGTGCGCTGCTAGCAGCAGAAGATCAGCATCTACCTTGGTGCTAGCTGGTATCGCAAGCTGATGGATTAGGGTTTCTGGATCGGCCGATAAGCGGTGAAGCTGTGCGATCAAGCATAAAAGTAGCAGTGGCTGACATTCAGTTGCATCAATGCCAGAACGCGGCTTGGGGTTGTACATAGCGGCAAATAATCCAGATCACTTTTCAAAGTTCTGAATAGTGATTGCTCTGCGGAGCCGCCGCTAAATTAACGCGTGTTAGTCAGTCCCTAGCCTTGTCATCATTTCTGAATACACAAATAACTGTTGTTTTCTTTTATTGATGACGGTGGTGCTCAATTCGCCAGCGCGACTGTCTTGACCTGCAACCATACCGCATCGCCCACCGAAAGACCGAGTGCATCCCACGCGCGTGCAGTGACCCGCGCAATCAGGCAGGCGCTGCCGACGGCAACGCGTACCAGCATCAGGCCCGGGTGCTCGCCGTTTGCGATTTCTATAATGCTGCCTTGCAGCAGGTTCTGGATACTGGTAGTGGATGGTTTTTCACGCGCGAGACTGACATCACCAGCAAAAATCTGCAGTCTTGTTGATGTACCCACGGGCATGCCTGTATCTCGGATCCACAGGCTGCCGCCATCGAAGTGCATTTCCGCCAGATGCCATTGCGCATCTACGCGTGCCACGCTCGCCTCGATGATCACGCCATGGTCGTCGCCCAGCCTGAAGGGCAAATCGATACGCTGCATCAGCTCCTTCAAAGAACCGGCGCCGACAACTTTGCCCTGTTCGAGTACGACCAGATGATCTGCTAGCCGTGCGACTTCGTCCGGTGAGTGTGTCACATACAAAATGGGGATGAATAGCTCGCGATGCAGGCGCTCCAGAAACGGCAGAATTTCCCGCTTGCGAGCAAGATCGAGCGCAGCCAGCGGTTCGTCCATCAGCAGCAGTTGTGGATTGACTGCAAGCGCACGCGCAATCCCTACTCTTTGACGCTCGCCACCGGATAAGCGCTCGGGACGTCGGTCCAGCAGATGTTCAATGCCGAGCAGTTCGATTAATTGTTCGAGCTCAACGAGGACCGCATCGCTGCTGCGCTTCATGCCATAACGCAGGTTGCCCATCACGGTCAGGTGCGGAAACAGGCTCGCCTCCTGAAATACATAACCAACGGGACGCTGGTGCGCCGGCACGAAGCGCTGCGCGTCTTGCCAGACTTGCCCGCAGAATTCGACCTGGCCATGCACGTCTGACTGCAAGCCTGCCACTGTGCGAAGTATCGTGGTCTTGCCGCAGCCAGACGGACCGAACAAAACGGAAATACCGCGCCCGGGTAGTTCGAGCGAAACGTCCATCGCAAATCCGGGCCAGTCGACCTGACAGTGTAATTTGAGCGTATTCATATTAGCCCGTGGTCGTAGTTCGTGGCCGCCACAAATGCAGCAGCAACAGTACGATAAAAGAGAAGGCGACCATGATTGCTGCCAGCGCATGGGCCTCGGCGTACTGCATCGCCTCTACATAGTCGTAGATTTGTACCGAAGCCACACGCGTCTGGCCCGGCATATTCCCGCCTATCATCAAGACCACACCAAATTCGCCGACAGTGTGCGCAAAGGTCATGACGGACGCAGTCAGAAAACCGGGCAGCGCCATCGGCACCACGATCGTGAAGAATGCATCAAGCGGCGAAGCACGCAGCGTTGCGGCGACTTCAAGCGGGCGACGCCCTATGGATTCGAAGGCATTGTGCAATGGCTGCACCATGAACGGCAGCGAATAAAAAACCGATGCGATGACCAGCCCCCAGAAGGTAAAAGGCAGTTGACCTAGGCCGAGCGACGCGGTCAATTTGCCGACGAAACCATGCGGCCCCATCGCCAGCAGCAGATAAAAGCCGAGCACCGTCGGTGGCAGCACAAGCGGGAGCGCAACGATGGCGCTAACAGGTGCCTTCAGCCAGCTTTGCGTCCGCGACAGCCACCATGCGATCGGCGTGCCGAGCACAAGCAGAATGACAGTCACAAGCGCTGAGAGCCTGACGGTGAGTGAAATGGCCTGAACGGCTTCGGAATCAAGGAGCATAATGTTCTGAGAGCAGTCTATGAATTCAATACAGCTTGTAGCCGTAGCGCTCGATTAATTTGCGTGTCTTGTCTGACTTCAGGTAATTGATCAGCGCTGTAGCAGCCTGCGAATCTTTGCCGTGGTTCAGCAGGACCACATCCTGCTTGAGCTGCTCGTGCATTGCCTCCGGTATGACCCACGCAGAGCCAGTCTTGAGTTTGCCGTTTTCCAAAATCTGCGACAAGGAGACAAAACCGAGCTGTGCATTGCCACTGGTGACGAACTGAAAGGTCTGACTGATGCTCTCGCCCTGCACCACGCGCGGCTCGATATTCATCAGTACGCCGAGCTTTTGCATGGTCTGAACGGCAGCGCGGCCATACGGCGCCACCTTCGCATTGGCGATCGCAATGAATTTGAATTTGTCAGTCTTCAGCACGTCACCGCCTTGGTCGATGAGGCTTGCATCCGGCGACCAGAGTGCCAAGCGGCCGATTGCATAAGTGAACTGCGAGCCGGCTACGGCTTTTCCTTCTTTTATCAGTCTGGCAGGCGTTTCATCGTCGGCCGACAAGAAGACTTCGAATGGAGCGCCGTTCGATATCTGTGCATAAAATTTTCCGCTTGCGCCTTGCGTCAGGTTCAACTTATGACCGGTGTCTTTCTCGAATTCGACAGCGATCTCCTTCATCGGCTGCGCGAAGTTTGCAGCGACGGCTACCTTTACTTCGGCTGCGTGCGCTGCAAACGAAAACAGTAGCGAGGTAATTAAAAAAAATGAAATTTTGGTGCGCACTTTTTCAAATCCTTTTAATCATGCTTTGATAGATCAGGTTCTGCGTACAATTTCTTTGTTCGAGAAAAGACGCTGGATCCCAGCATGCGCTGGGATGACGGAAGTGATTGAGGCGCTTTCCAAACTTCTACCGTCACCCCAGCGCATGCTGGGGTCCAGCGTCTTTGGTTGTTCAACAAAATAAATACAATCATCCCTCAAAATTTGAACTGCGCACCAACGGAAACACCGCTTTGGCTCAGAGTGCTTTCCGAATATCCTGTGGACGCACTTGCGCTGCCGGTATCGGGCTTCCATTTATCGTAAATGGTAAAAGCACCCGTTGCACCGCTCTCACGTATTACCCTTGCGTAGTCGACGAAGAAATCCCACTCCTTGTAAGGACTCCAGGTCAAGCCGCTTGCAAACATGCGTAGGCCGTTGTTGCAGTTCTTTGCAGACGAAGCGCCGACACAGACTTGGCTGGTTTTATCATTGACCGCGTAGTAGCCAAAATTCCAGCTGAACTCGGGTGTGAATTTGTAGACGGCTCCGGTAAACCAGGTATCGGCATCGACAGCGCCTGCGGTCTTGGCGATGTCGAAAAAGCCGCCGCGAGCACCTGTCGGGTTGGGATTGCGAGTCATCACGTAACCGGCATTGACGGTGAGTTTGTCGATTGCGTATTTGGCTGCCACAAAGTCGACGCGGTTGTTCACAGAATCGATGCTCGTGGGCGTGCTTGATGAACCCAGCTTGACCTCGGCGTGGTTATAGCCCATCTCGAAATTGCCGTTTTTGTAGCGGCCACCGACATAGTAATTGGTACCTTTTTCTTCATTGCCGGCCACGCCACCGAACGACACGCCGGTATCAAGGGTGAATCCGTTCCAGCTCGGTGAAATATAGCGCAGCAGTTTGTCTGCGCGGTTGATGCCGCCAGCGCTGTGAAACCCTGCATAGCGTGCTATGGGCTTGAGTCCGCCAAAATTCCAGTTTTGCCGTGAGTCAAACGCACTGGATAAGTCGTTCTGCAGATTGGCGCCACGCCCTAGAATGAAGGTGCCGTAATTCTTCGATATCCAGCGCATATTGGCCTCGCGATCGAATAGCGAAGAACCGGGTGTGCTGCTGTTGGCGGTGCCATAACCCGCAGAGTCGCGACCGATCGCGCCGGTACGCGCAGAGAAATTTGACTCCAGCGTGATCATGGCGGTGTTATCCGGATCGAGTTCGCGCGACACTTTGAGGCCGACGCGGTTATTACCCTTTGGCTGGTCGCTCATACCTTGGGCCGTCAGGTTTTCGCTGGTCATGTTCGATGCCTGGTAATAACCGGCTGAAACCTGCCCGTAGATTTGGGTCTTGAATTTGCGCTCGCTCTCGGCACGCTGGTCGATCTCGCGGTTCGCGCGACTGATATCCTGCGCAGCATTAAATGCGCGAATTTCTTCCGCTTCTTGCGCCTTTTTCAATTTCTTGTCGAACTCTTCCTGCGTCAGGATGCCCTTCTCCAGCAAGATCTCGAGCAAGACTTTCACATCCTCACCAGCATGAACTGAAGTGCCAAACGCCAGTAGCCCCAGCGCCAGCGCAGAACGCTGCATGAGTTGAATAAATTTAATGTTTTTCATTTGGCTACCAAATATTCATTGCTTAAGAAGCATTGGAATAACTTTTTTACACATGCGAAATATGCCAACCTAATTTTGCTATGTCAACATTCCCTTTCTTCAGACAAAAGGAAATAGGCTTTTTTGAAGCGAATAAAAGATTTTTTATTATCAATAAATTACTTATCATTGGAAAAGTCATTGGCTATAAACTCAAGTACATGTTGATCATTTACAATGTGACGATGGATTCTCCACGCTACAAACTCGATGCCGAACTGACGCTGCGCGTCGGTGATGACCTGCTTGCGAATGCAAAGCGTATTGAACTGCTGCGTCAGATTGGCCTGACGGAGAGCCTCACAAAATCGGCGAAAATCGCCGGCTATAGCTACAAAGGTGCGTGGGATACGATCGAACAAATGACGCAGCTGACGGGCGGAAAATTACTCGAACGTCATGCAGGCGGTAAAGGCGGCGGTAGAACCTCGCTGACCGAGCGCGGTCATCAACTACTCAAGAATTTTCTATTGGTGCAGGCGGAGCACGCCCGCTTCATTTCCCGTCTGGACCAACTTGCCAACGGGCTCGACGCCGACTACGCAATGCAGACCGAGATTGCGATGAAGACCAGCGTGCGCAATCAGTTCGGCGGCATTGTCATGTCCATCCTTCAGGGGCCCGCCAATGATGAGGTGACGCTTCTGGTCAACGGCAGCCTGCTACTGACCGCGTCAATTACACACGAAAGCGGACGCGACCTGCAGCTCGACATCGGCATGAAGATATTCGCGCTGATCAAGGCTTCATCAATTAAATTATGGTCACCATCGGAATTGACATTGCCTAAGCAGCACAACTGCTTTCCTGCCACTGTTCACAAACTCACGAACGGAAACGCCTGCACAGAGGTGGCGTTGCTGATCGACGGCGGCCAAGAGCTGATATGCACCGTCGGTAAAGAAGACATCCTGCGGCTCGCACCAGTATCAGGTATGTCAGTAATTGCCGTCACCGACCCATCGAACGTGATTTTGGGCATTGCCGCCTGAAATTGTGGCTGAGCTGCAAAGAGCGGAAGAACTTTCTGATTGCAACAGGCCGTCATTGCGGCAGCTGGGCCTTCGAGTGTGATTTAACGGCGGTTATGACGGTATCCGCCACACCTCACTATTTCTTTTGTGCGTCCAAGCGTCGCGCGAGCACCTGCAGCGCTGGCCTGAGTACCAAGAAGCCCCGGTAAGCCAGCTCTAACAGCCAGAGCATACCCGGCAATCTTGCCAGTCGCGCCAGCCAGGTAGCCGGCTCCACATCGCCACAAAGGCTTCCGCACCGTCCAGGCGCGAGCCGTCGGGGCGCTGCACATGAAATCGCGCCAGTAATGTGGCTCGATCGGCGACGAAGGCAGTGTCACCTTCCGCACCACCGCTAATGTCGACAAAACAAAGACTGCAGTCGCTTTGTCGTTTTGCAAGACCCTTCACGTGAGCGATTTCGCGCTGGCATAGCGGGCACTCGCCGTCGAAAAGTACCGTCAGTTGCTCGAGTGGTGTGGCCTTGTTCAAAGCAATCCCTCAATAGGTTAAAGGTCGCAGGTCTCTGGTCAACGAATAGAGGCTGTGTGATTTACAAACGCGCTAGAACTCTGCCAATTCAAGATAACGCGGACAGGTAAGCTTTTTGATGCTAAAGCAGTCACTCGCCATGCGATGTGAGACCGGTTGCGCCCGTTGATTTTTGATTAAGGGCTTCAGTCACTTTTGGAAAGCACATTTTTTCGCCATCCCATTGCTGTCCACACCAACAATGTCCGTCTGCGTTAATAATGCAGGTACCTGTTCCACAACATCTTGGATCTTCAATCAAATCAATCTCCCCGAAAATGAGGCATTAACAATTAGCCCGACGATGATCTGCAATTGCATGGTCATCAAATTTCATGTCCGGGCTTCGCAGCGCACGATGCTTAGTCGTGCGTCCTTTCATTCGCTTGCGCCACATTTTAAATGAGCTGGAAGTCAGTTCACTTCGCATCAGCTGGATGACTTCCGCCTCTGTAATGCCAATGCGCTCTCTGATGGTTTCAAAAGAAGTTCTATCTTCCCAAGCCATTTGAATCGCAGCAGATATATCACCCGGTGTCAAAAGAGCAAGCGAGATAATGGATTTTTTGTGCATGAATTTTTCTGTAACAATCAATTTTTCAAAAAAAGCATATCATCGAAAAAGAATTTCAGTTTAATCGGCGCAGTAAATCGGATTACATGTCAGCGGCCACCGGGACTTCAACACGACAGATACATTGACTTTCAATTCGTGAGTGTGAACGGAAGCAGCAGATAAATAATCAGTTCATAAAAAGAATTTAATTACAGGATTCGACATGTTTATTTTTAAAAAAACAATTATCGGCTTTGCTTTGGCTAATTTGCTGACTGCTTCTGCTGTGATGGCTCAGTCCGCGGCAGAAAAACAGGTGCAACAGCCAATCCCCTCCGGTAGCAATTTCCTTGGCCTTGGCATTGGTGCTTTCCCGAAAACTTCGGGCAGCAGTGAATTGCGCACCATGGTGCTACCGGTCGTGCAGTACAGCTGGGGTAATGTCGCTTACGTTTCGGGTCTTAAAGCCGGTGTCTGGGGCTATACGTCGGCAGACAGATCACTGCGCATCGGCCTGTATGCAGAGCCGCGGTTTGGTTACGACGCGAGTGATAGTCCGCGAACCGCCGGTATGGCCGATCGCGATTTCGCGGTTGATGCCGGCCCCAGCGTGCGCTGGACTACGCCAGCCGGTGCAGTGAACTTTGAATACGGATTCGACGTTACTGGTCGCAGTAACGGTCAGGCAGCGCAGATTCAATTCATACGTCCTCTGCTAACAGAGCAAGGTTTCCGCTTGAATGGCCTGGTAAGCGCCACTTGGCAGAATGCCGCGATGAATACCTATTACTGGGGCAAACGAGCCTCCGAGACGACCGATCAACTTCCTCGCAACGTCGGCGCAGGCGTGGGATTTTCTGCGGGCCTCACGGGTTTGTATACAGTGGGTACCAGTGGCGCACTTTTCTTTGGCGCCAGCATCAACCGCCTATCTGATGCGCAAGCCAACAGCCTGATTGCGGAGCGTAGTTATACCCCTGTGATTTATCTTGGCTACGGCTGGCGTCTTTGAAACGTATGCAAGTCAATGATTGACGGCCGGACCGTCAGTCATCAAGCTCGGGGGCGAGCTACAGGGCCAGTCCAAAAGTTTTCACGATTGACCTAAATCCTGCAAGCCAGACCCTTCGAATCCCAAGCGCGATGTGCGCAGGCACATCGCGCGTCTCCAAAACAAAACTCCCCTTACGGGCAATGCCAGTCAGTTAAGGCGAAATTGTTTCATCTGCAACGAAAGACGCTGGATCCCGGCCTTCGCCGGGATGACGGTGGTAATTTGGAGACCGCCTCAACCACTACCGTCGTTCCGGCGAAGGCCGGAACCCAGCGTCTTTCGTTGTGTGAATGAAAAAACTTTAGCTAGCGAACACAAAAAATCCATTCGCAAATCAAGC
>JAOAUN010000024.1 GCA_030157545.1 Burkholderiaceae bacterium | reverse complement strand
CTTACGCCACCAACTTCGCAAACGCAAAGCGCGCCATCGCCAGCGTCTCGGCAATCACCAGGTCGTCATGTTGCGCTGACACGAAACCGGCCTCAAACGCCGATGGCGCCAGATATACACCCGAGTCCAGCATCGCATGGAAGAAGCGGTTGAATTTCTCTTTGTCGCACTTCATCATCGTGGCGAAATCGACCGGCATCTCGGACGCGAAATACATGCCGAACATGCCACCGATGGCATCGGCACAGAATGCCACGCCGGCTTCTTTGGCTGCCAGCGTCAAACCATCGGTAAGTTTTCTGGTCTGCGCACCGAGCTTTTCATAAAAGCCCGGCTGCTGAATGATGTTCAGGGTCGCCATGCCGGCCGCTACGGCTACCGGATTGCCTGACAAGGTGCCTGCCTGATAGACGCCGCCAATCGGTGCCAGATGTTGCATCAGATCGGCGCGACCGCCGAAGGCGGCGACCGGCAAACCACCGCCAATCACTTTGCCCAGCACCGTCATGTCGGGCACCACGCCATACAGCGACTGTGCGCCGCCGAGCGCGACGCGGAAGCCTGACATCACTTCATCAAACAGCAACAGCGCGCCGTGCTGGCTGCACAGTTTGCGCATGGTCTGCAAAAATTCCGGTGTTGCGCGCAACAGGTTCATGTTGCCGGCGACTGGCTCAACGATGACGCAGGCAATGGTGGAGCCGAGGTTTTTGAAAACTTCTTCGAGTTGTTCGCAGTCGTTATAGTCGAGCACCATCGTGTGCTTGGCAAAGTCAGCGGGCACACCGGACGAGGTTGGATTGCCGAACGTCAGCAAGCCGCTGCCGGCTTTCACCAGCAAGGAATCCGCATGGCCGTGGTAGCAGCCTTCAAACTTGATGACGGTATCGCGGCCGGTGGCGCCGCGCGCCAGACGCAGCGCGCTCATTGCCGCTTCGGTGCCGCTGGAGACCAGCCGTACTTGTTCAATCGAAGGCACCAGCTTGCAGATCTCTTCTGCCATCAAAATCTCGCCTTCGGTCGGCGCGCCGAACGACAGGCCATTTGCGGCGGCTGCCTGCACGGCCTTGACGACATCTGGATGCGTGTGGCCGACAATGGCCGGTCCCCATGATCCGATGTAGTCGATATAGCGCTTGCCATCGGCGTCCCAGAAATGCGGGCCGAGTGCGCGTGTGATGAAGCGTGGCGTGCCGCCGACGGAACGGAAGGCGCGAACAGGAGAATTGACGCCACCGGGCGTGCTGCGCTGGGCGCGGGCGAAAAGGGTATCGTTATTGGACACGTGCTTACTCTTACGTTAAAGATTAATCAGGATTTTTCGTTGGGCTCAATGTGCTCAGTCGGCAGGTCCGGTTCGCGCGCCCAGAAATAACGGTCTGGAACCAGCTTGCCCATACCCAGCCGTTGCGCATGGGTGAGCGCAGCGACGGTAAATTCTTCGGCTTCAAACACTGACTCGGGTACATCAAGCCCGTTGGCGAGCATCGCGGCAATCGTCGCCGACAGCGTATTGCCGGCACCAACGAAAGGGCCGGCCTGACGCTGCCAGCTATCGTTGCGCACGATGCCTGCTTCATTGAAGAGGATGTTGCTCACGTCATGCGGATCGCCCGGCGTGCCGGTCACGAAAACGAATTCACAACCGAGTTCTACCATGTGCCTGGCATCGGCTTCCAGCATCGGGTCCGTGCTCGGCTCGCGCCACGTTTCGGCCAGCCGCGACAATTCATCGACCGACACCAGCAGCAAAGTCGTTTGCGGTATCAGCAACTCGCGCATTGCCAGCAGGACTTCTTCGTCCAGGTCCTGATCTGGCAATATGGTGGAAAACGGGTCCAGCACCAGCGGCACATCCGGATAGTCGGACACGATTTCGGCAATAACGGAAATATTTTCAATACTGCCGACATAGCCGACCTTGAATGCCGACACCGGCATATCTTCGAGCAGCACACGCGCCTGGTCCGAGACCCAGTCGGGGTCGACCAGTTGAACTTCTTCTGTATGCGTGGTGTCGCCGATAGACAAGGCAGTGATCACGGACAAGCCATGGCAGCCCATTGCCGCGAACGATGCGAGGTCGGCCTGAATGCCGATAGCACCGACAGGATCGGTGACGCCAAAGGTCAAGACTAGCGGAGAAGTTTGGTTTTGCACAGGGACTGGATTAAGATAGCTGACTTTGCATTTTACTTGAAGGGCAGTGCTGTGAGCGACAACAAGACTATTGAGCAGGAATACAAGACCTGGATGTGCCTCATTTGTGGTTGGGTTTACGACGAAGAAGCCGGCTTGCCGGACGAAGGCATTGCACCCGGTACACGTTGGGATCAAGTGCCAATGAACTGGACTTGCCCTGAATGTGGCGCGCGTAAGGAAGATTTTGAAATGGTCGTAATCTAGAACCTATTTAGCTAGGCCGCTGGCTGCGTTGACAGCATCTTGCCGTACTAATCGTACTGTCTGCGGTACTGCCGCCTTGCCATCAGCCTATCGAAATAGGTTCTTCATTTGCAGATGCCGCCCTGCAGGCGTGCCGGAAAATAATCAACAGATTAGGCAGATCTGTCGCCAAAACACCGACGCCTGCAAAATTTAGTTTGCTAATGTTCTAATCAGTTTTCAAATTTGCTACAGTTGCGCCGATTTTCCTGAAACTTATTACGGGGAGGCGCAATGCTCGCAGCGCAAGCGCAGGCCGGATCGACCATATTGGTCATCGACGACAGCAGTACGATACGACGGTCCGCTGAAATTTTCCTCTCGCAAGCCGGCTATGCCGTCGTGCTGGCCGAAGATGGCTTTGAAGCACTAGCCAAAATAATCGATCATCAGCCCGCGCTAATTTTTTGCGATATTCAAATGCCGCGGCTGGATGGTTATCAGACCTGCAGTCTGATCCGTCATAGCGCCCAATTCCATCTGACGCCCGTTGTCATGCTGTCTTCCAAAGACGGCCTGTTCGATCGTGCGCGTGGCGCATTGGTTGGCGC
>JAOAUN010000023.1 GCA_030157545.1 Burkholderiaceae bacterium | reverse complement strand
TTCATCCGGCATCAACCACGCACCGGCAGCTATCGGAAGAACAGCAAATGGCAGCTGGCGTGCCACCCGACCTGATACGGCTGGCTGTCGGACTGGAGTCGGTCAACGATATTATTTGGGATATTGATCAGGCGCTGGCTAAGACCTGAAATTTTTACCACTTTTTCAACTTTTACAAATCAACTTTACTAAAGAAGACCTATGAAAAGCTCTATCGTCGCCTTGCTGGCAAGTCTGTTCGCCCTGACCGCATTCGCTGGTGTCAAACCTTCCGGCCCACCAAGCACCGAGCCCGTCGAGTATTACGAAGTGCCTGTCGAAGCACCGGTTGCCAAGAAAAACAAAAAAGCAAAAAAAGCTGCGGCTGCCGAAGCGCCAAAAGCGGAAGAGAAAAAGTAATCTACTTAGCTGACAGCAAAGCGGGCCTGGCCCGCTTTTTTTTTAGGGCTGACCATGATCAAACTGTTTACCAATCCCGCACAGACCTGGAACCAGCGTTTCGCCGGCACCGACTACCTGTTCGGTACCGAAGCAAATGCCTGGCTAGCGAGCCACAAATCTCAGCTCATTCAAGGCGGGCGCGCGCTGGCTGTCGCCGATGGCGAAGGCCGCAACAGCGTCTGGCTGGCAGCACAAGGCATGCAGGTTGATGCCTTTGATATTTCCAGCGCCGGTGTGGAGAAAGCCGTTCGACTCGCTGCTCAGCAGCAGGTGCAGGTGAACTATCAGGTCTGCAGCTGCGAGGAATGGCAATGGCAGCCTGCGCAATATGACATGGTGGTGGCGATCTTCATACAGTTTGCCGACCCTGAAGAGCGGGCGACTCTGTTTGCAAACATGATGGCGACGCTCAAGCCCGGCGGCTTGCTGCTACTGCAGGGCTATACGCCTAAGCAGCTCGAATATAAAACCGGCGGACCGCCGTTGCTGTCGCATTTGTATACGGAAGAATTATTGCGCGATGCATTCGCTGCAATGGAGATCATCGAGCTGCGCAGTTATGAAGATGTGCTGCACGAGGGTGAGCATCATAAAGGGCAGTCTGCGTTGATTGGGTTGGTGGCGAGGAAAAAATAACTTTCCATTTTGACGGAAGACACTGGGCCCCAGCCTTCGCTGGGGCGACGGTAGAAAATTGGGGCGACTTCTCAACTACTACAGTTGCCCCAGCGAAGGCTGGGGCCCAGCGTCTTTCGTTAATTACTAAAAAAATTCATGGAATTTTCAAAAAAACTTTAAGCGATTACTGCTTGATCGCTTCCAGCGCGATATCAATGCGCACTTCATCGCCAACGTTCGGCGCATATTTACCGGCATTAAATTCCGTACGTTTAATGACGGTAAACGCGTTCGCGCCGATGGCATCTTTTTTCTGCATAGGATGCGGCATGGCGAGGAACGAGGTCACAGTCAGCGTAACCGGCTTGGTCACGCCCTTGATCGTCAGGTTGCCTTCGATTTTCGCAGGCTTGTCACCTTCAAAAACCACATTGGTGGATTTGAAGGTCGCGGTTGGATATTTGGCGGTGTCGAGGAAGTCTTCACCCTGGATGTGATCATCAAAGGTAGCAAAACCGGTATCAACGGATTTGGTGTCGATGACGATATCAACGGAGCCAGTCTTGGCAGCCTTGTCGTAGACGACCTTGCCGGTGGTTTTGTTAAAGCGCGACAGCTGTGTCGAAAATCCCAGATGGCTGTACGAAAAACGCGGGAAGGTATGGCTACCGTCCAGCACATAGGTTTCCGGGGCAGCCATTGCCGGCGCAGCAGCAGCGGTAGCGAGAATGAGGGTAGCGGCGATTTTGCTCAGTGCGTTCATGTAAAGCTCCTGTTCAGATTAAGTTAATGATTTATTTGCCAGTGGCGGCGGTAATGCGAAATTTGATGACGATATCATTGGCGACAACATCGAACTTGGCCCACGCTCCTTCGCCGATGCTGAAGTCACCGCGATGAATGGTGAAGCCTCCGGCGAGAACGCCGTTTTTTCCCTGCTGCGTGAAGGTAACAGGAAATAGAACATCCTGCGTTTTGCTCTTGATCGTCAACTTACCGGCGACTTCGTAGCGGTTGCCACCAAGCGGCTTGACATTGCCGGATACAAAACGCGCAACAGGAAATAATTTAGTATTGAACCAGGGCTTGCCGGCGACTTCTTCATCCGCTTCCGCAGACCCGGTATCAATGCTGGCCAGCTCAACCTCGAACGAGGCCCTGGCTTTGGCGACTTGCTCCGGATCGAAGCTCAGCTGGCTGGCGAATTTCTTGAATTTGCCATCCATCGCCACACCCATCTGCTTGTATTCGAAAGCGATGCTGCTCTGGTCGGCCTGCACCTGCTTGTATTCAACTGCATAGGCTTGCGTAGCCATCAGCATAAAAATTAAGACTAAGCTTTTCATATTCTCTGCTCCGTTATTCGGGTTTTGAAAATTGCGGCAGCATGCGGCTCAGTGTGCTGTCCTTATCAATCAAATGATGTTTCAGGGCTGCGGCGATATGACCCAGCACGACAGCAATCAAAACCAGGTTCAGGCTTTCATGCACTTCCTTCAGCAAGGACCCCAGTTCTTTGTCCTTGCCGATCAGATCGGGCAAAGGTAAAACGCCGAACCATACTGTCTGGACGCCTTTGGCCGAGCTCATCAACCACCCCGAAAGCGGAATGAGCAGCATCAGCAGATACAGTGCCGCATGAGCGCCATGGGCGAAGAATTGATGCAGCTTCGGCATATGTGCAGGTAGCGCTGGCGGCTGATGCGTCATGCGCCAGACCAGTCGAACAATCAGCAACAGAAAAACCGTCACGCCTGCCCATTTATGCCACGAGTAAAACTGCAACTTCTCCGGCGAGAGCGGCAGGTCGCTCATGTAAAAACCCAGCACCAGCAAACCACCGAGTGCTAATGCCATGAGCCAGTGCAGCAGCTTGGCGGTTGACGTGTAATGCGGATTTAACTTGTCGCTCATTACCCATGCACCTTTCTGATAGCGGTTGACTGTTTATTCAAAACCGAACTGTACCGGTGTCTTTAGATAAGAAATAGGTGACAATGAGCAAATATTTATTGCGCAGGGAGCAACAATGGATAGATTACAAGCGATGCATCTGTTTGTTCG
>JAOAUN010000022.1 GCA_030157545.1 Burkholderiaceae bacterium | reverse complement strand
GAACCCAGCGTCTTTCGTTGCAGATGAAACAATTTCGCCTTAACTGACTGGCATTGATCCTAAGATGGCCTGAATAGTGACTGCTGACTAGCAAAGTCAGAATGGTACGCTATTGAGGACCTTAATTCTCAGAAATGCGGCGACAAGAAATAAAATTACGATTGCAGCTGCAGTTATTAAAAGATGACGACTGGTTTTTTTGATAATCCTGATGGTGTTTGGCGTAGACGCTCTGCCTGCTAATTTTTAGTTCACATCAATGCATCGGCGAGCTTAGACGCATCTTCATGAGTATGGATTCAAATTGCTCGGCAGGCAGCGCCTCGCCATAAAAAAAACCTTGCGTATAGTCGCAACCGCCATCGCGCAGCAAGCGCTCTTGCGCCGCATTTTCAACGCCTTCAGCGATGACTTTCATGTTCAATTTGTGAGCCATGATGATGATGGCTTCGCACACCGCTTGATTTTCAGGATCATTTTCGAGATTGACTACGAAGCTGCGGTCAATCTTGAGGTAGTCGAGTTTGAAGCGGCGTAAGTAGGATAGGGAAGAGTAGCCTGTGCCAAAGTCGTCAAGTGCAAGCTTCACGCCAGCCGATTGTAATGCTGCCAGTTGCTCCATCACAGATGGCGTGGCGCCAAGCAGTAGTCCTTCTGTAATCTCCAATTCGACTAGCGACTTGCCTGCAGCAGATTGCCGCGTCAGGTGATGACTGGCCAATTTGTTGAGTATGGCAAATTCACCGTTTTCGTAGTGCAGCTGCGCGGGTGAAATATTGATGCTGACCGTCAGATCCGGCATGTGTTCGTGCCAGTGCGACGCTTGCTGCGCTACTTTTTCAATGACCCAGCTTCCAATCGCAAGGATCAGTCCGGAGTGCTCTGCGATAGGAATAAATTCGACCGGACTGATTGATCCGTATTGCGGATGCGTCCAGCGGATCAGCGCTTCTGCTTTGCATATGTTGCCGCTGCTGAGATCAATGATGGGCTGATAGTGGATGCAAAATTGCTGCTCATCGAGTGCCTTGCGCAGGTCGCTGCTCAGGCATAAATGTAGCTGCGCTGTCATTTGCATGCTTTGCTTGAAGTAGATGAATCGATTGCGTCCCTTGGCTTTCGCGTCATACATGGCCTGGTCTGCATTACGCAGCAGGTCGCTGGCATTGGTAGCGTCTTGCGGGTACAGAGCGATACCAATGCTGGCTGAGATAAAAGCAACATGGCCGTTAAGTTTGATGGGCCTGGCGAGGTCGCTTAATACTTTATTGGCGATGTCCGCAATTCTGTCTGCATCTTTTAATTCACTTAAGGTAATCGTGAATTCATCGCCACCTAGTCGGGTAATCGTATCGCTTTCGCGGATATGCTGACCAAGACGTTTCCCCGCCTCCTTAAGTAGCGTATCGCCAGCCTCGTGACCGAGCGTATCGTTAATTTCCTTGAAGTGGTCGAGATCAATAAAGAGCAGCGCCAGAGGAAGTTGCTTGCGGTGTGAGCGTTTGATATCGACTTCAAGACGATCATGGAATAACTTGCGGTTGGGCAGTCCCGTAATGTCATCGATATTCACTTCCTGCATTGCCTGCTCAAGTTTGATGCGATCTTCCGCTTCACATCGAATGGAATAGGCTTTTTGCTCGAATAGGGCAAGCTCGCGTTGTGCCATGTCGTGTGCATGCCTGAAATCAGCTACATCCGTTGGCAATACGCCGGAATGCAGTTCGCAAATTGTGCGGAATTGCTCCGTGTCGCTCGCGCGCGGAAAACTGCTCAAGGGATACGCGCATAACAAGGAAAAAGGAATATGTTCGGTTAATCGATTGAAGTAGCGCTCGATTTCGATAGCAGCAGCATAGCGGTCTATATCGGGTTCTGCCGCTTTCAGATTCGATACGATCGCCACCATTTCTCCAAAGACGAAAATATCCCCTTGATGCCGCTTTATTGCCAGTTGAATCAGGTTGCCGATGTTCTTGTGAAAACGAGCCTCGACCGGCATACCATTTTCCATGAATGACGATAACTGCTGTTCGGCTTCGACAGATTGGAAGTGACCGTATCGAACATTTCCTTCACTGTCGAGCAGGTCTTTGTCCAGCAAAAACTTGTTCAGCTGCGCCAGGTGATCTTTGGTGGCGATGGCTATGGCAGTGTTGCCGTTCCTGATTGCAGCTCCAACATAGTGACCTAGTTTTTCGACAAGGAACGCATCGTCTTCGTAAAAGTGAACCAGATGATCCTGCATATGGTTGACGAATATTTAAGTAAATAACTAAATTAGAAGACGATTCATCTCTCTAGTTCCCGATCAAGAGCGCTCGCTTCGGATTGCTGCGCATGATCACAAAAAGATCATGCGCAGCAAATGAAACGCCTGAGCGATCAATTTTCACATAGGGCGCGTGCAAAGCTTCGACCTCAGCGGATACTCGGCTGTATGCATAAGCGCAGGGGAAAAATCGCGAAGCTCAGAGACGCAAGTATTTAGCCTGGATTGTTTTTTACAGATACTACGAAGCCGTGCAGAGATACAGGATTAAGCGAAGTTTTCGTAAGAAATTAACTGCTTTTTCAGAAGCCTCGTACTCAATCATGATGAATTGTCGCTTGTAAGTATGGCGATGCTATTGATGTGAAATCGATATTTTTTTATGGAGGAGACTTTGGAAAGTCCCAGAACCTTAGACGCAACTCGCTCCCGTACCGGAATGGAAGCGACCCGACGCGCGAATGCTTTCACGGCCCTGCCTTCAGACGTACAGCGGGTACTGCGCAACACCTATGCGCTGCTATCCATGACCCTGCTGTTTTCCGCAGTTACGGCGGCACTCACCATAAACCTGGCGCTGCCTGCACCAGGCATCATCCTGACGCTGGCCGGTTATTTTGGTTTGTTGTTTGCGGTCCATAAGCTGAAAAACAGTGGCTGGGCTCTACCGGCTGTGTTTGCGCTCACCGGCTTCATGGGCTACACGCTGGGGCCGCTGCTTACCCGCACGCTGAGCTTGCCTGGCGGCGCGACCACGATTGCCATGGCACTCGCGGCGACCGGTGCGATCTTCCTTGCCTTGTCGGCTTGGGTCCTCGCCACGCGGCGCGACTTCAGCTGGATGGGCGGCATGCTCTTCGCCGGCATGGTGGTCGCTATCCTTACCGGCCTGGCTGC
>JAOAUN010000021.1 GCA_030157545.1 Burkholderiaceae bacterium | reverse complement strand
ACCGCTGTCGCCGTCAATCAGGGTGGCAAGCGCAAGGGCGCAGTCTGCGCGTATCTGGAAACCTGGCACATGGACATCGAGGAATTCCTCGAGCTGCGCAAGAACACCGGCGACGACCGCCGCCGCACCCATGACATGAACACAGCCAACTGGATTCCTGACCTGTTCATGAAGCGTGTGATGGAAAAGGGCACCTGGACATTATTCTCGCCGTCCGACGTCAAGGACTTGCACGACAAATTCGGCAAGGCTTTCGAGCAGGCTTACCTCGGCTATGAAGCCAAGGCGGCCAGTGGTGAAATCGGTCTGTTCAAAACCATTCAGGCGAACGATCTGTGGCGCAAGATGCTGTCGATGCTGTTCGAGACCGGCCATCCATGGATCACCTTCAAGGACCCGTGCAATATCCGTTCGCCGCAGCAGCACGTCGGCGTCGTGCACAGCTCGAACCTGTGCACCGAGATCACGCTCAACACCAACGATTCTGAAATCGCCGTCTGCAACCTCGGCTCGGTCAACTTGCCGGCGCATATGAAAGACGGCAAGCTCGACCACGTCAAGCTGCAAAAAACGGTTCGTACCGCGATGCGCATGCTCGACAACGTGATCGACATTAACTATTACGCCGTCAAGAAAGCGCGTGACTCGAACCTGCGTCACCGTCCGGTTGGCATGGGCATCATGGGTTTCCAGGACTGCCTGCACATGATGCGTATACCGTACGCGTCGAATGACGCGGTCGTGTTTGCCGACCGTTCCATGGAAGCTGTCTGCTACTACGCGTATCAGGCTTCCAATGAACTGGCCGAAGAGCGCGGCGCTTATAGTTCTTACCGTGGTTCGCTGTGGGACCGTGGCATCCTGCCGCAAGACTCGGTCAAACTGCTGGCGGAAGAGCGCGGCGGCTATGTGGAAGTCGACAGCAGCGAAGCGATGGACTGGTCCGGCCTGCGCGCGCGCATCAAGCAGTTCGGCATGCGCAACTCGAATTGCGTGGCGATTGCACCGACTGCGACGATTTCCAATATCATTGGTGTCTCAGCATGTATCGAGCCGACTTATCAGAACCTGTATGTGAAGTCGAACCTGTCGGGTGAATTTACTGAAATTAACGCCTACCTGGTACGTGATCTGAAAGAGCGCGGCCTGTGGGATGAAGTGATGATCGCCGACCTGAAATACTTCGACGGCAGCCTGGCCAAGATCGACCGCATTCCGCAAGACCTGCGCGACTTGTACGCAACGGCCTTCGAAGTCGAGCCAAGCTGGCTGGTGGAAGCTGCTTCGCGTCGTCAGAAGTGGATCGATCAGGGACAGTCGCTCAATATTTATATGGCAGGCGCATCGGGCAAGAAGCTCGACGACACCTACAAGCTGGCATGGCTGCGTGGTCTGAAGACTACCTATTACCTGCGCACCATTGGCGCTACGCATACAGAGAAATCGACCTCGAAGGTCGGTGCACTGAATGCCGTGTCCAACGATATGTCGGGTGCCGTTGCTGCAGCCAGCGCTGCGGCAGCTGCGGCAGCCGCAGCCGAAACTGATGGGCCGGCTTGCATGCTGCGACCAGGCGATGACGGTTTCGAAGAGTGCGAGGCTTGCCAGTAAACAGACCCGGTGCGGGAGTTCAGTGAACTCCCGTGCAGTACAACAGACAAATTAAGTAGCGATTCAAAGGAAAAAAACATGCTCTCCTGGGACGAAGAAGTTAGTGCACCACCAAAGCCGCAACTGCAACCTGCCATACCGTCAGGTGCGTTGTTTGCGGCTCACCATCCCGAGACCGCGCTCAATCCTGCGCTGGTAATGCAAGCCGCTGCCGCGCCAGACACCACCAAGCGCGTCAACGCCAGCGACAAACGCATCATCAATGGCAAGACCGACGTCAATCAGCTGGTGCCGTTCAAATACAAGTGGGCTTGGGATAAATACCTGGCTGGCTGCGCAAATCACTGGATGCCGCAGGAAATCAATATGCAGCGCGACATCGAGCTTTGGAAAAGCCCGAACGGTCTGACCGACGACGAGCGTCGTCTGGTGATGCGCAATCTGGGCTTCTTCGTGACTGCCGACTCACTGGCTGCCAACAATATCGTGCTGGGCACCTATCGCCACATCACTGCGCCAGAGTGCCGCCAGTACCTGCTGCGTCAGGCATTTGAAGAGGCGATTCACACCCACGCGTATCAATACATTGTTGAATCGCTGGGTCTGGACGAGGCCGAAGTATTCAATGCCTACAATGAAGTCAAATCGATTCGCGACAAGGACCAGTTCCTGATTCCGTTCATTGATGTGCTGACCGATCCCGAATTCACTACTGGCACCATCGAGAGCGACCAGACTTTGTTGAAGTCGCTGATCGTGTTCGCCTGCCTGATGGAAGGCCTGTTCTTCTATGTTGGTTTCACTCAGATTCTGGCGCTGGGTCGCCAGAATAAAATGATGGGCGCAGCCGAGCAGTACCAATATATTCTGCGTGACGAGTCTATGCACTGCAATTTTGGTATCGATCTGATTAATACAATCAAGCTCGAAAATCCACATTTGTGGACGCCGGCGTTCAAAGAAGAGATAAAAACGTTGTTTTTACATGCTGTGGAGTTGGAATATCGTTACGCAGAGGATACAATGCCGCGTGGCGTGCTGGGCTTGAACGCGCCAATGTTCAAAGGCTACTTGCGATTCATCGCAAATCGCCGTGCTCAGCAAATCGGATTGGAGCCGATGTTTGCGCAAGAAGAAAATCCATTTCCATGGATGAGCGAGATGATCGATTTGAAGAAAGAACGTAATTTCTTCGAGACCCGGGTAATTGAATATCAAACCGGCGGCGCGCTCAGCTGGGAATAAAGCAGGCGGCTTGCGGGAGCAAGCCTGCCGCACGAATTATGTGGCCAAGTTATAAAACTGGTTGTGGTCTGTAAAAGCAGAAAGGCAATAAGTAAGCAATAAATAAGCATCGAGCAGAAAGGTAGTACCCAAATTTAATGGACAGTACGAAGTCATATCAATCTTTTTCATCTTCGCCGCGAAGCTCGACATTGTCTGGCCTGGCAGCGTATTCTTCGAAAAAAGAGTTGGCTTTTCTGTATAAGTATTCCGACGCCGGCGCGACTGCCGGCGTTTTTTTTGGCTAGTACTGCGGCGAATCCGCAGACCAGTCCCTGGTAAGTAAGCTTTGGTGCTTGAATGGCGCGAGCGACTTGGAAGGGAAAGGTTAGCCAATTGGCTGAAGTGCTGCATCGACGAGGAGATGCAGCAGTTCAGCTGGTGCCGAATTCATTAGCGCAAACAGCATTTGCTTGCGCCGATGAATAACCCGCTTGAACCATGATGGATCAGACGGGTTTACATCTTGTAGCTTGATAGTCCATCACGTGAAGGAGAACGACAATGGCAACAGCAAAGAAAAAAGTAGCAGCAAAGAAGAAACCAGTAGCAAAGAAAGCCGCTGCTAAAAAAGTAGTCGCTAAGAAGCCAGTAGCCAAGAAGGTCGTTGCTAAGAAAGTCGTAGCTAAGAAAAAGCCAGCGGCCAAAAAAGCAGCAGCCAAAAAGCCAGTGGCTAAAAAAGCAGCAGCTAAAAAAGTAGCGAAGAAAGTCGTCGCTAAGAAGAAGCCAGTCGCTAAAAAAGCAGCAGCCAAAAAACCGGCAGCTAAAAAAGTAGCGAAAAAAGTCGTAGCTAAGAAAAAGCCAGCAGCCAAAAAAGCTGCAGCCAAGAAGCCAGCGGCAAAAAAAGTCGTAAAAAAAGCAGCAGCAAAAAAGCCAGCAGCTAAAAAGCCAGCAGCTAAAAAAGCTGTGGCCAAAAAACCTGCCGCAAAAAAAAAGTCAGTAGGTAAGAAACCAGCTGCTGCACCAGCACCAGTCGTTAAAACGGTGTTGAATCCGGCAGCAGCTTGGCCATTTCCTACTGGTTCGCGCCCTTAAGCCGAACCAGTTTGGCGGCCTGGAAGCTTTCAGGCAGAATACCCGCTGTAGACGTAAGGTCTACAGCGGGCTTTTTTTTGGGAGATGGCGTGATTTACAGTATTTTTAATCTCATAGTCGATACCGTAGCGACGATATTGGCAGGCCTGTTGCTGCTGCGCTTCTGGATGCAGGCGGTTCGCGTGCGAGCACCGCTCGCGTTCGGTCAGTTCATGTTTCGCCTGACTGATTGGCTGGTTTTGCCTCTGCGGCGCATGCTGCCCGGCGTTGGTGGCTATGATTGGGCCAGCTTGGCTGGTGCTGCGCTGGTCGCACTGGTCAGTGTAGGTCTTGAGCTGGCAATCCGTTCTGCATTTGCTCCGGAACCCTTGATATTGCTGGCGCTGCTGTCAATGGTGCACTGGATAATCTATGGCTTGATCGGTCTCTTGTTCATCGAAGTGATCTTTAGCTGGGTCAATCCGCATGCGCCACTAGCGCCTGTGGTGAGAGCGATGAATGAACCCGTGATGAGGCCTTTCCGCCGACTTGTGCCACCAATAGGCGGGGTAGATCTGTCGCCATTGCTGGTTTTTCTGCTGCTGCGCATCGCGCTGTATCTGGCGGACAGTCTGCTGCTCGGTTTGGCATGATGCAACGCGACTGGTGCAGCCAGCATGGTGCTGCGCTGCGCATTGCTGTTCAAGTGATGCCGAATGCAGGCAAGTCGGAAGTGCTGGAAGAAATCGAAGGCGCGCTAAAAATACGATTGAAAGCGTTACCGATTGAAGGTCGTGCGAATGAAGCGCTGGTGCGCTTCATTGCTGATCTGCTCGATATACCGAAAGGCCGGGTCAGTGTGACCCATGGCCTCACAAGTCGGCTGAAGATAGTAGAAGTCGAGGCCGGACTAGAAGTCGCGACCGTTAAGTCGCTGCTGTTACGCAGCGCACGCAATAAGTAAAATTAAAACCGATAGCCATACTCAGTAAAGAAGCGCTGTTCTATATCTTCATAGGTGGGTGTATGGTTCTGTCCACCCTGACTGACGATTTTGATTGCACCCATCAGGCTGGACAGGCGCCCGATCGTCATCCAGTCCATACCTTTCGACAAACCGAACAGCATGCCGGCACGGAAAGCATCGCCGCAGCCAGTCGGGTCTATCACCTGATCAACTTTGACGACCGGTATGTCATAGCGATCGGTGCTGGTATAAATCTCGGCGCCTTGCTCGCCGCGCGTGACCACCAGTGCCGATACACGTTGCGCAATTTGCTGCAGCGACAAACCGGTGCGCTCGGTCAATAGTTCAGCTTCATAATCGTTGACGGCAACATAGGTCGCCAGATCGATGAAATGCGTCAATTCCTCACCATTGAACATTGGCAGTCCCTGGCCCGGATCAAAGATAAAAGGAACATTCAGTTCAGCGCAATCTTTCGCGTGTTCAAGCATGCCGTCACGCCCGTCTGGTGCAATGATAGCCAGCTGCACGGGGCCAGCATCGGCAATCTTGATCTGGTGCGAATACGTCATCGCGCCCGGATGAAAAGCCGTGATCTGGTTGCTGTCACTGTCGGTGGTAATGAAAGCCTGTGCTGTGTACGACGTATCGATGGTGCGAATGCAGCGGCGGCTGATGGCAAGCTTGTCGAGGCGCGCTGCATACGGCGCGCTGTCCTGGCCCATGGTTGCCATGATGAGTGGATCGCCATTCAGCAGTTTGAGGTTGTAGGCGATATTGCCGGCGCAGCCGCCAAACTCGCGCCGGATTTCCGGCACCAGAAATGCGACATTGATCTTGTGCAGCTGGTCTGCCAGCAGCGCTTCGGAAAAGCGCCCGCCAAAAGTCATGATGGTATCGAAGGCAAGGGAGCCGCAAATCAGGGAGGTCATGGTTGTGCCGGTCAAAATAAAAATTTAAGGGTAGAACAGCGTCAATTGAAAATCTGCCGCTTGCGGTCCGGCGAGCGTGAATGCAATCCGGATTTCACGCTCGGACTGTGATGCAATGCCCAGCGATTTATCCACGGGTGCCGGCAGAAATTCAGTCGGCAAGAATACCTTGCGCACCAGCGCTTGTCCGGTCTCGTCTTTTAAGAGCAGCTCAAGTCCGGGCCACGCTTGCGGTGTATTGCTCTGGTTGCGCAGCAGGGCAACGAGTTCAAAATGTTCAGGCTGGTCGGCTACGGCCAGCAGTTGGGTCGATTGCAGCGATAATTTATCAATTTGCGCAGGCAATGCAATTTTACAGCCCAGACGCGCGCAAGCGGCGCGCAAGAGCGGACCTGATTCGGGCACGCGTACCGCAATCTCGTCACGGAAGCGATAGCTCAGTTGTGCAAGCAGAACCAGCAACAACAGCGGGATGCCAAGCACAAGCAGCCACTTGCGGATACGCTGCGCGCGCTGTTTTTTGCGTGCCTGTTGTATGAAGCCGGGCTCGTCTTCGTCCCAGTCTCGGTCTGACTCGTGCTCGGGTTCCGCAGACATACCGGCAGGTTCGCGCCAAGGCTTGTTTTGCAGATCCGAGATTGCTTTCGACAGCGCATCAAGCTCGTCCTGCATGTTCGATTCGCTATGCGGCGCAGGCGTCCCGCCTTGCCATGCACTGAAATCCATCAGCGTCAGGCGCGCGCTGGATTCGACCGCTTGTTCTGGAGCGGATGCGGCAATTGCAGCAGATTTAATTTCAGCAGCTACAGCTTGTGGCGGGTTGAGGTAGTCGCTGCCATTGAAAACTTCGCGGCAGGAGCCGCAGCGAACCGAACCTTGGCGCAGTTGCAGTTGTTCCGTGGTGACGCGAAAGAGTGTCTGACAATGCGGGCAGCGAGTCGTGAGCATCTTCAGCCCAGTCTGCCGGACAAGGCCACCCAGCCTTCGTGCTCGGCCCACACTGTCAACGCGATATGCGGCGCATAAGCGGCAATGACTTCATCGGCTTGCCGCGCGAGCACGCCCGACAACACCATCGCGCCGCCGCTGGCAACGCGACCAGCGAGCATCGGCGCCATCAATTTCAGCGGGCTCGACAAAATATTGGCAACTACGACGTCGTAGCGGGTGTGAGGGTGCATGCTGCCGAAATCTTCTGGCAGGAAGTACGCCACGTTACAGGAATTGCGCTCACTGTTAAAGCAGGCCGACTCGATGGCTTGCGGATCAATGTCAACGCCATCAACCTGTGCGGCGCCGAGTTTTTTGGCGACCATCGCCAGAATGCCGGAGCCGCAGCCATAGTCGAGCACCGACAAGCCGGCAGGCGCCAGTTCTTCCAGCCACTCCATGCACAGTCTTGTGGTTGGATGACTGCCAGTGCCGAAGGCCAGGCCGGGATCCAGTTCAAGTACCAGTGCATCCGGCTCGGGTGCTTCATGCCAGCTCGGCACGACCCAGATATGTTTGCCGATATGAATCGGCTCGAACTGCGACTGGGTCACGCGCACCCAGTCTTGTTCGGCGACTTCGCGCAGCGTGAAAGGCCAGTTGCCGTCGCCCAGTTGGCAGCTGGTGCAAGCGAGTTTGACGATGTCGGCATGATTGGCATCGGCGTCTGCCAAAGCGACGACGCGGCTGCGTTCCCAGGCGTTTTGCTCGGGCTCCATGCCGGGTTCGCCAAACAGTGGCTGCTCGGCTTCGGTGCCTTCGTCGGCATCTTCCACAGAGACCGACAACGCGCCGGCTTCCATCAACGCATCCGACAGTTGCTCGGCATGTTGACGCGGTACCTCTATAACAATCTCTGTCCAGCTCATCGCAGCCTGTTATTTTTTCTTGCTGGCCAGCTTGGGGTCATGCACCAAGTCCGGCTTGTCGGCAAGCTTGTGTTCCAGATAATGAATGTTGGTGCCGCCTTCGCCGAAGCGCGCGTCCACCATCAGTTCGCGGTGTAGCGGAATATTGGTCTGAATACCTTCGACCACCATTTCCGATAACGCGATTTGCATACGACGAATCGCCTGCTCGCGCGTCGCGCCATACGCGATTACCTTGCCGACCATCGAGTCATAATACGGCGGCACATAGTAGCCCGCATACGCATGTGAATCGACGCGAATGCCGGGGCCGCCGGGTGCATGCCACGATGTGATGCGGCCGGGCGAAGGCGTGAACTTGAACGGATCTTCAGCATTGATGCGGCACTCGATGGCATGCCCCTTGAGCACGATATCGCGCTGGCGATAACGCAGTTTCTCGCCGGCTGCCACACGGATCTGCTCCTGTACCAGGTCGATGCCGGTAATCATTTCCGTGACCGGATGCTCGACCTGAATACGTGTATTCATTTCGATGAAGTAGAACTCGCCATCCTCATATAAAAATTCAAAAGTGCCGGCGCCACGATAGCCAATCTTGCGGCAGGCTTCGGCACAACGATCGCCGATTTTTTCAATCAGCTTGCGTGGAATGCCGACGGCCGGTGCTTCCTCGATCACCTTCTGGTGACGGCGTTGCATTGAACAGTCGCGCTCGCCAAGCCAGATCGCATTTTTGAATTCGTCAGCCAGAATCTGGATTTCCACGTGACGCGGATTTTCCAGATACTTCTCCATATAGACTTCCGGATTGCCGAATGCGGAACCGGCTTCGGTCTTTGTCATCGTCACTGCGTTCAGCAGTGCCGCTTCGGTGTGCACGACGCGCATGCCGCGTCCGCCGCCACCGCCGGCTGCTTTAATAATGACGGGGTAACCGATTTTGCGTGCAGTCTGGATGATGATTTTCGGATCGTCCGGTAACGCACCTTCGGAGCCGGGCACGCAAGGCACGCCGGCCTTGATCATGGCTTGCTTGGCCGAGACTTTGTCGCCCATCATGCGTATAGAGTCAGAGCGCGGGCCGATGAAAACAAAACCGGATTTTTCCACGCGCTCGGCGAAGTCCGCATTTTCAGACAGAAAGCCATAGCCCGGATGAATCGCTTCCGCGTCGGTGACTTCAGCGGCGCTAATAATAGCGGGCATGCTCAGGTAGCTTTGCGCTGAGGCGGCCGGTCCGATACAGACCGATTCGTCAGCCAGCTTTACATACTTGGCATCGCGGTCAGCCTCGGAATGGACGACTACAGTTTTGATGCCCATTTCGCGGCAGGCGCGCTGTATACGAAGCGCGATTTCACCGCGGTTGGCGATTAGGATTTTTTCAAACATAGTCAGGATCAGTGTGCAGCTGGTTGCGCGGTCGCGGCGTCATGCCGCGCAACGCCGTATAACTTACGGCGCTTTGATTTGCGAAATTAACCAATGATGAATAGAGGTTGGCCGAATTCGACCGGCTGGCCGTTTTCAACCAGAATCTGGGTGATGACACCGGAAGCATCCGCTTCGATTTCATTCAACAGCTTCATCGCTTCGATAATGCAGATAGTCTGGCCCTCTCTCACCGCATTGCCGATTTCAACGAATGCCGGGGAGCCGGGCGCGGACGAACGGTAAAAGGTGCCAACCATAGGCGATTTGACGATATGCCCGGTTGGTATTGCCTGAGCTGTTTCCGCCGGCGCCGCGACGGCAACAGGGGCAGCAACTGGCGCGGCAACGGGAGCAGCAACCGGTTGTTGCATCATCATTACCTGCTGGCCGGCAGCGGCTGAGGGCGCCTTGACGATCTTGACCTTGCTTTCGCCTTCAGTCACTTCCAGTTCTGCGATATCCGACTCTGCCACCAGGTCGATCAGGGTCTTGAGTTTTCTTAAATCCATGGAGTGTCCGCCTGCTTGAAATGAATAAGTTAAAAAATAAAATCCGGGTTGGTCGCGTTCTTTATCGTGCTTTTTGCCGCGCCTGGATTTGGCGATCGAATAATGAAAGTTACCGCAATTTCAATGCAATTTATAGCTTTTTAAGCGCAAATTCAATTGCCATCTGATAGCCATCTATACCCAGCCCGCAAATTACGCCCGCTGCCAGCGACGACAAATAAGACTGGTGCCGGAAGCTTTCACGCTTGTGAATATTTGAAATATGCACTTCCACAAACGGTATTGCCACACCGGCCAGCGCATCGCGCAAGGACACACTGGTATGCGTCAGTCCACCTGGATTAATGATAATGGCATTCACGCCGGCCTCACGGGCTGCATGGATGCGATCAATCAGGTCACCTTCGTGATTGCTTTGAAAGCTGTCCAGTTTCGCACCAGCAGCTTCTGCTTGTGCCTTGGCAGCGCGTTCCACCTCTGTCAAAGTTGTCGCACCATACACGAGAGGTTCGCGACTGCCCAGCAAATTCAGGTTGGGACCATTCAACAAGAGCAAGTTTGTTGCCATCGAGATAGGACTCCAATTGACGAGGAAGCGAGCATTTTGCAGGAAAATGCTGCAGCTTGGCAAGCTAAAACGACTCTGTAATCTATAGCGATTGCAGATCGGCGCGAACTTCCTGCATGTTCAGGCGGCCCAGATAGAGCTTTTTTACCTGGCCGTCCGCACTGATCAGCACTGTAAACGGCAGCCCGCCAGCCTGGTTTCCGAACTGCCGCGACAGCTCGCTGCCATTCAGTCCGTCGACCAGCAGCGGATAAGTGATTTTGTATTTTGTTGAAAATTGCTGAATATTAGCAGCAGAATCAATGCCAATGCCTATGATCTGCAGATTGTTCTTTGCCTGTTCAGCCTGCAGTTCGACCAACTCCGGCATCTCAGCTACGCAAGGTGGGCACCAGGTCGCCCAGAAATTCACCAGCAGTGTCTTGCCTTGCCATTGCGATAAGGCCTGTGGCTGCTTTTGTGCATCTGGTAATGTTTTGCTAAGTAGCGTGGCCACCGCCGCATTTGCGGGTATGGTTGGCTGCAAATTTTTCCAGCCGAAATAACTGCCGATTGCAGTAAATAAAACTGCGATAACAACAAATAAGGCGGTTTGACGGTTCATTTAGTTGTGCTTTCTTCAATTAACAAGCGTACCGCCGCAATGTCGGCACGTTCTATGCGGCGATTGCCGGCAGTGCGGACAGCACCGCGCAAATCATCGTGCTCGTACAGCGTCAGATGCACCCCTTCGTTTTTCCACATGAAAGACAGGGTCTCGACGATTCGCTCAGGGTAGCGGAAGTGCAAAGTTTCCGACACGTCATAATCGACATCGCTGTTTAATAAAAAAACGGCAACATCCTTGCTGCTCTCGGCAAACAACTGTAAATGAATATCGGAATGCTCGCCGGCCGTGCCATTAAGCACCGCGCCGGTCAGGTGCGGAGAAAAGTCCGCAAATCTTTCCATTAACTGCAGCGCCATTTGACGTAACAGCAGCAAACGTTGCGCATGTTCCTCGCCGAAAAACAGCGCTTGGTACTCACGAACTTCCGCTTCGATTTGCGCATTGTCGGGCAAGACATCGCCGCGCACCCTGGTGTTGCCCAGCACGAGTTTGGCTGCTTTGCGCTTGGCGCTGCCGTAGTCAGCGCCATCCTCGGCGATCATGCGCGCGGCGGCGGCGGCGATTTCAGCCCTTAAAAGTTCGGTGTCAGTCGGATAATTGAATGTCATTGCGCAGTCTTGAGTACAGGCGCAAGTGCGCGGGTCGGGTAAAATCGCGGGATTCCACATCGTGATTTTACAATGCATATTCACATACTTGGCATCTGCGGCACCTTTATGGGTGGCCTTGCCGTACTGGCCAAAGAAGCCGGCCACAAAGTCACCGGCTGCGATGCCAACGTTTATCCGCCAATGAGCACGCAACTACGGGCCCAGGGCATTGAACTGATCGAAGGTTTCGGGCCGCACCAGCTCAGTCTGCAACCAGACCTGTACGTTATTGGCAATGTGGTCTCGCGCGGCAATCCACTCATGGAAGCGATACTCAACCGCGGCCTGCCTTATATATCAGGCCCGCAGTGGATAGGCGAACATATTCTGCAAGACAAATGGGTACTGGCCGTCGCCGGTACGCACGGCAAGACCACCACTTCGTCCATGCTCGCCTGGATACTGGAAGATGCCGGTTACCATCCGGGCTTCCTGATCGGCGGCGTGCCCATGAATTTCGGTATCTCGGCGCGCATGGGCGGCAATGGCGAAGACACTTCTTTCTTTGTTATCGAAGCCGATGAATACGACACCGCATTTTTCGACAAACGCAGCAAGTTCGTGCATTACCGACCGCGCACCGTCATCCTGAACAATCTCGAATACGACCACGCCGACATCTTTGCTGACCTGGGCGCGATCGAAACGCAGTTCCATCATCTGGTGCGCACCGTACCGGCTATTGGCAGACTGGTCGTCAACGGTCGTGAAGAATCCTTGAAGCGCGTCATTGCACGCGGCTGCTGGAGCGAGACTGAACACTTTGGCGTTAGCGAGAACGATACTGAAGGCTGGGCCATGGTCGAGCACGAGGACGACAGCTTCGATGTCATCTTCAACGGCAGCTTGCAGGGTACGGTGCACTGGGCTATTTCAGGCGAACACAACCGGCTCAACGCCGTCGCTGCAATTGCCGCGGCACGCCACACCGGCGTGCTGCCGGCGCAGGCAATCGAATCCCTGTCCCGCTTCGAGAACGTCAAGCGCCGCATGGAAACGCGCGGCATCGTCAATGGCGTTACGCTCATTGATGACTTCGCACACCACCCCACCGCCATCACCACCACGGTTGCCGGCCTGCGCCGCACCGTCGGCAGCGGCCGCATACTCGCCGTGCTCGAGCCACGCTCCAACACCATGAAGCTCGGCACCATGAAAGACGCGCTGGCCGGCAGCCTGGCCGAAGCTGATCTGGTCTTTGGCTATGGCGCCAAAGGCGACGGTAAAGAAGGTTTGGGCTGGGATCTGGGTGCGGCATTGCAGCCCTTGGGTGAAAAGGCGCAAGCCTTCGACGACCTCACAGCGTTGGTGGCGGCCGTGTCGGCAGCAGCCCGGCCGGGCGATACGATACTGGTCATGAGCAACGGCGGTTTCGGCGGCGTGCATCAAAAGATACTCGACGCGCTGCCGGCAGCATGATTCTTTACCTGCACGGTTTCCGTTCATCTCCGCAATCTTTCAAGGCACGCCTGCTGCGCGAGCGTCTGGAAGCACTCGGCCGCAGCGACGACTATCTATGCCCGCAATTGCCGGCCTCGCCGCAGGCTGCATTCGCGCTCGCGAAAAATCTGGTTGCCAATTCACTTGGCAATGCAGTCGCCAAAGCGGAGCCGTCGCAACTGACCATCATCGGTTCTTCGCTCGGTGGTTATTACGCCACCAAACTGGCTGAAGAACTCGGCTGCCGCGCCGTACTGCTGAACCCCGCTATTACGCCGGCACAGCATCTGGCGTCACAAATTGGCATCACGACCGCCTGGCATTCGGATGAGTCTTTCGAATTCAAATCCGAATACATTCAGCAACTGGCCGAGCTGGCCGTGCCGGTAATTACCCGTCCCGAGCGTTATTTTTTGATCGCGGCCACTGGCGACGAAGTGCTCGACTGGCAGGAGATGACGGCGCATTATGCGGGCGCGCGTCAGCACCTTATTCAGGGCAGCGACCATGGCTTGTCCGACTTTGAACAATATATGGATGACGTGCTTGAATTCTGTGGAATTTGAAGCCACGCGTTTCAGTGACTCTTTTGATAAACAGACTGATTAATGAATTTATTTTTTGAAGAATCCGGCGACTTTAAAGTAGGTGCTGTGCTATCCGAACAAGGCGAAGCCTTTCAGGTAGAGACGCCGTCGGGCAAGCGCACCAAAGTGCGCGCGCGGGATGTACTGCTTAAATTCGAGACGCCATCGCCGGCAGAATTGATGGCGCAGGCGCACACCATCGCCGAAGAGATGGACGCCGATTTCTTGTGGGAAGTCGCCGGTACTGAAGAATTCGGCGCGGTCGAACTCGGCACTGAATATTTTGGCCATGCTCCGAAGCCGCAGGAAGCAGCGGGGCTGCTGTTGAAAATCGCCTCCATCCCTTTTTACTTTCATAAAAAGGGCAAGGGCCGTTTCAAGGCAGCGCCTGCGGCGACCTTGCAGGCTGCATTGGCCGGTCTTGAAAAGAAAAAACAGCAGGCGCTGGTGCAAGCTGGCTATGTCGAAGAATTGAAAGCGGGGCGCTTGCCTGCGGCCATGACATCGAGCGTGCTGCAACTGCTCTTCAAGCCGGATAAAAATACGATTGAATACAAGGCGCTCGACGCAGCCTGCAATGAACTGCAGACTTCGCCGCAGCGGCTGATGCTGAATGTCGGTGGCATTGCGTCGCCGAAAGCGCTGCATTTTTCACGCTTCCAGTATGAGCAATTCCCGAAAGGCACAGGCTTTCCAGGCATTAGTTTGCCCGTAGCGCCGGAACTGCCGCTGGCGAAGGTACAGGCGTTTTCAATTGACGACGTCACCACCACTGAAATTGACGACGCGTTTTCCGTCGAAACGCTGGCTGACGGCAAGCTGCGTATAGGCATACACATCGCCGCACCGGCGCTCGGCATTGCGCGTGACGACGCCATCGATGCAATTGCACGCGCACGCATGAGCACCGTTTATATGCCGGGCGACAAAATCACCATGCTGCCCGACGAACTCGTCGAGCGCTTCACGCTGGCTGCCGGCTCGGCGCGTCCTGCACTGTCTTTATATGCAACGCTCGACACCAGCGACTGGTCCGTGATTGCGACCGAGACCGTTGCCGAAGCGGTGCCTATGGCATCCAACCTGCGCCACAACGATCTGGATGCGCTGGTAACCGAAGAAAATCTGGCGACCGGCAGTGGCGAGTATGCGCACAAGGACGATATCGCGCAGCTGTGGCAATGGGCGCAGGTGCTGGAAAAAGCGCGCATGGTCAAGCGCGAAAGTTTCGGCCTGCGGCCCGAGCAGGGCAATCGTGTTGATTTCAATTTTTATGTTGAAGACGACGTGGTGACGATCTCGCGCAGAAAGCGTGGCGCACCGCTCGACAAAATTGTGGCCGAGCTGATGATTTTCGCCAACAGCAGTTGGGGCAAGCTGATGCACGAGCATGGCGTGCCCGGCATCTATCGTGCGCAAGGTGGCGGCAATGGGAACGGCTGGGCTGCACGCATGCAAGTGCGCATGCAGACGCACGCTGCGCCGCATCAGGGGCTTGGCGTTGACCAATACGCATGGAGCACGTCGCCGCTGCGCCGTTACACCGACCTTGTCAATCAGTGGCAGATACTGGCTTGCGTGAAGCACGGCATTACTGCGCCTTTGGTCGCCACCTTCAAGCCGAAAGACGCTGACCTGTTCGCGATTGTCTCCGGATTTGACAGCGCCTACAGTGCCTACAATGATTTTCAGAACACCATGGAGCGATACTGGTGCCTGCGCTGGCTGACACAGCAAGACGCACGTCAGGTCGATGCAGTCGTGCTAAAAGATGAAGTGCTGCGACTGGTCGACATTCCGCTCGTGATCCCGATGCCGGGACTGCAGTCGCTCGTGCGTGGCACGCAGGTCAAACTTGAGCTGCTGCACTGGGATGAAATTGATCTGACCGTACAGGCGCGCCTGCTCGAGGTCATCGCTGTTGAATCGACAGACGTCGAGGATGAGCTGGAAGAGGACAGTGAAGAAGACAATGAGGAAACGAGCGAGCCAGCCGCCGTCCCCGGGTCGGCAGTGGAAGTCGACGCTTCTGACTTCGCTGCTGAACCTGTAGCGCCGGATGCCGATCCTGCATAAAAAGCATGCAGGCTGCTAACAATCGCTTGCTGACGATTGCCATTGCGGTCTCGCTGCTGGTGCATGCGCTAGTGCTGTCGCTGCATTTTGCGCCACCAGTCAATCTGGCATTGAAGCCGCTGGAGTCGGGCCTGGAAATCATTCTGGTCAATGCGCGGCATAACAAGGCGCCGCTGAAGGCGGATGCCCTTGCGCAAGCCAATCTCGATGGTGGCGGCAATGCGGAAACCGGTCGCGCCCGTTCGCCGCTGCCGCCGGCAGCGCAGGCAGTCGATGGCGCAGCGCTGGCAGCACAGCGCCGCATCGATGAACTCGAGCAGCAGCAGAGCAGGATACTGGCGCAAATGGCGAGGCCGGACCTGCATAGCGTGCCGCAGCTGACCGACAGTAATAAGCCGCCACGCAAGAGCGACAAACCCGCCCCTGCGCCGCAACAGCAAACGCAGGCGCTGGCGCGACGGGAGGCAGAAATTGCGCGCAACATCGAGGACTACAACAAGCGACCGCTCAAAACGCAAATCACGCCGAGCACGCGTGAAGTTGTCTATGCGATGTATTACACTGCCATGCAAAAGCGCATCGAACAAATCGGCACGCTCTATTTTCCGCAGCAGGACGGCAAAAAACTTTATGGTGAACTGGTGATTGCAATTCCCGTCTTCCAGGATGGCTCGCTTTATATGAGAGACGGCGGGCCGCACATTGCGCGCAGTTCCGGCAATGTGGCACTTGATGCGGCGGCGCTGGCCATTGTGCGCCGCTCCGCGCCGTTTGGCCGCTTCCCTGCCGGTCTGCCTGCCGATGGCAAGTCCCATGTGTGGGAAATCGTTACCCGTTTCGCCTTCACCCGCGACGACGCATTAGTCACAGGAAGAGGTCGCAATTGAGCGCATCAGATAACTACGTCGTCATCGGCAACCCGATCGCGCACAGCAAGTCGCCAGCCATTCATGCGCGTTTCGCGCAGCAGACCGGACAGGCAATCTCTTATGAACGCTTGCTGGCGCCGCTGGATGATTTTGCCGGCAGTGTCAAACAGTTCATTGCGGCCGGTGGGCGCGGTGCCAACGTTACCGTGCCATTCAAGCTGGAGGCCTTCAGTTTGTCCTCGGACTTGTCGCCGCGCGCGCAGGCAGCCGGTGCCGTCAACACGCTGACATTTGAACATGGTCAAATCCACGGTGACAATACCGACGGCGTCGGACTGGTGCGCGATATCGTGCGCAACGCCGGGGTTGAACTGGCGGGCAAGCGTGTGCTGCTACTGGGCGCCGGTGGCGCAGCGCGCGGTGTGATATTGCCTGTGCTGGCTGAAGAGCCAACGCAGCTGGTCATCGCAAACCGCACTGTTGCGCGCGCGGACGAGTTGATCGCAGCGTTTTCCGCAAAATCTGGCCAGCTGTCTGCGAGCAGCTTTGCCGGGCTGAGCGGTCATTTCGATATCGTCATCAATGCGACATCGGCGAGCCTGTCGTCCGAAGTGCCGGCCTTGCCGCCTGCGCTGATAGGTGAGCACAGCTTTGTCTACGACATGATGTATGGCGCGCAGCCCACCGTGTTCATGCAAAGCGCAGCGGAGCAGGGTGCGACCACGCGCGACGGCCTGGGCATGCTGGTCGAACAGGCAGCTGAATCTTTTTTCATCTGGCGCGGCGTGCGTCCGGATACAGCGCCGGTTTATGACTGGTTACGCTCGCAAACAGTGAAGTAGACATGAAATCAGGCATGAAAAGAAAACGACTGTTGTGGCTGTTCGTGTTGCCGCTCGCGCTGGTGTTACTGCTGCAATCCTGGTACTTGGTACAGATATGGTGGTGGGTCGATCACAATCCGCAGTCAACAGCATTCATGCGTGCGCAACTGTCGCGGCTGCAGGAAAAAAATCCCAAAGTCCAGCTGCAGCACAAGTGGGTGCCATACAACCGTATCTCGAACAATCTCAAGCGCGCCATCATCGCGTCCGAAGACGCCAATTTTGCCGAGCATGAAGGGGTGGATTGGGACGCGCTGCAAAAAGCCTACGTCAAGAACGCCAAGAAAGGCAAAGTCGTTGCCGGCGGTTCGACCATTACGCAGCAACTGGCGAAAAACCTGTTCCTGTCGGGCGAGCGCAGCTACTTGCGTAAAGTGGAAGAAATGCTCATCACCTACATGCTGGAAATGATGATGGACAAGCGGCGCATCTTTGAAATCTA
>JAOAUN010000020.1 GCA_030157545.1 Burkholderiaceae bacterium | reverse complement strand
AACCTCTTTGATGATGGGAAATCTTCGCAGGGAAAAGGCTGATTGGTGCCGCCATACAGGGCACGCCAGCGCGCGATATTCGGCGCAAGGCTATATCAATCAAAGGCTTAAAGATCACTGTTAAGCTCACACATTTCCTATTGCAGGTAATCGGTACTGCTCGGTGACAGCGCGTGCGATTTGATATCGATTGTTTTTATATTGCGCTGCGAGATATTACAATTGGTCGTCATTTTACAGTGCGCAATCCATTTTTTCAGCAAACAAGCATACTTTTTACATTCTATTTTTACTAACACAACATGCCCAACTCTTATTCAGGCAGTCCCGCCGAGTCCGATCGCACCGTATTTTTCGTCTCTGACGGAACCGGCATTACTGCTGAAACCTTTGGTCATTCGGTATTGACGCAGTTTGAATTACGTTTCAAACAGATTCGTATGCCGTTCATCGACACGCTGGAAAAAGCACATGATGCCGTGCGCAAAATTAACGATAGCTGCTCGGCTGACGGCAAGCGCCCTATCGTATTTTCGACGCTGGTGAAGGCTGAACTCTCGTCCATTGTGCGCCAGTCAAAAGGCATGCATATGGATTTAATCCAGACTTTTGTCGAGCCACTGGAACAGGAACTGGGCGTTAAATCTACCCATACCATAGGCCGCAGCCACAATATTGCGGATTCAGCCGAATACAAAAGTCGCATCGAAGCGATCAATTTCTCGCTGGCGCACGATGACGGGCAGTCCCACAAGAACCTGGCTTCAGCAGACGTTATCCTGGTCGGCGTCTCACGCTCGGGCAAGACGCCGACGAGCTTGTATCTGGCCATGCAGTACGGAATCAAAGCTGCCAATTACCCATTGATTCCCGAGGATTTTGAACGTGAGCAACTGCCGAGCGGGCTGTTACCGTTCAAAGCTAAAATCTTTGGCTTGTCCATTGCGCCAGACCGGTTGACGGAAGTGCGCAACGAGCGCCGTCCGGGCAGCAAGTATGCGTCACTCGAAAACTGCCGCTATGAGGTCAATGAAGCAGAAAAAATGATGCGTCGCGAAGGCATACGCTGGATGTCTTCTACAGTAAAGTCGATCGAAGAAATCGCCACGATGATCCTGCAGGAAATCCGCTCGGACAAGCGCGGATATTATTGAAGTTGGTGATCTGCGTTCAAGATTCCAAAGCCAACTTCTGATCTTGCGCAAATACAAAGCAGGAACGCTGTTGTCGCAGTCCTGACACACTGGTAATAATAATGTGTCATCGCACTGCGGAGGACCATCATGAATTTCGCCACCATCGAACTGATTCTTTGGGGCTGTTTTGCGCTGCTAATCTGGGGGCTGCGCGACAGTATTCGGCAAGTCGAGTCCGAGATAGCCGAGCAAGATGCATTGGTGGCAGCGCACCGCATACCCGGCCAGCCACGATTTAGCGCAACGCAAAACCTGATCGAACCGATCGGTAACTACATGAATAGCCAGATCTATCAATACGCCGTGATTGAAGGCAAACACTACCGCTTTGATCATGTCTGTCCAGCCGGCATGCGCGAGCGTATTGGCGTCAACGCGCGTTGCGTAGCGCCCGGACTGGTTTATGTAGAGTGTGCGCTGCCCGGCACCTAAGATTCGATTAAGCTTGGCTTGCCAGTCTTTGTCGCATCTGCTCAAACAGGCAAACGGCCGCGCAGGCTGAGACATTGAGTGATTCGATCTGTCCCAGATGCGGAATCGCGACTCGTAAACTGGCTAATGCAAGCAAGTCCTCCGACACCCCCTGCCCTTCATGTCCGAACAACCAGGCTAGCGGTTGCGACAAATCTGCCGCATAGATCGACGACTGCGCATGCGAACTCGTCGCCAGGACCGGTAAGGAACTGCCGGCAATCAAAGTAGGCAGGTCAGCATTCTCTACGATGTCGAGGACGAAATGCGCCCCCATGCCGGCGCGCAGCACTTTAGGTGACCAGGCCAATACCGTGCCACTGCTACAAAAAACTTGGGTAATACCTGCCGCGGCGGCGCTGCGCAAGATGGAGCCAAGATTGCCCGGGTCTTGCACCTGATCCAGCAGCACCGCATTCTGCGTCAGCTTGGCTGTCGCTGCCGTCTGCGGCATGTCTATCAGGAAAAGTAGCGCAACCCCATTGTCTACCTGGCTCAACGAAGCGAACAAGGAATCCGGCAATAGCAGGCAAGATGTCTGATGCGCTTCGCAATCGGCCACGATGGCAGCGACTTCAGGCAGACGCAGCGCGCTCTCACCGACAGCACACAAAGTCGGCGCACCGCGGTGCTGCAGCCATGCCTGGCACAGGTGAATGCCATCGAGCAGGGTCTGACGGTTTTTTTTGCGCGCCTGCGCACTCTCCGCTAGTTGCCGCAGCAATTTGTAGTGTGGATTGTCGCGTGAGCTGACAGGCTTGATAGTCATGCGAGCAAGGCACGCACTGGCGCATAAGATTTGCGATGCACCGGCGAGACGCCATGCAGCCGCAAGCGTTCCAGATGCAAGGCTGTCGGATAACCTTTGTGCTGGTCAAACGCATAATCCGGATACTGTTGATGCATGATCATCAGCGCGGCATCGCGTGCGGTTTTGGCGAGGATGGATGCAGCTGAAATTTCGGCAACCTTGTCGTCTCCTTTAACAATGGCTTCTGCACGCATCAGGCACGGCGGGCAGCGATTACCATCGATTAAAGCCAGTGTCGGTGTAACCGACAATCCTTCTATTGCGCGACGCATCGCCAGCATGGTCGCCTGCAAAATATTCAATGCATCAATCTCGGCTTCGGAGCATTGCGCAATTGACCAGGCCAGTGCATCGCGTTTGATCAGGATAGCCAGCTCATCACGTCGCGCCGCTGTCAATTTCTTGGAATCGCGCAGCCCTTCTATCGGCCTGGACGGATCAAAAATAACAGCTGCGGCAAAGACGGGCCCGGCCAGCGGACCGCGACCGGCTTCGTCGACGCCGCAAACCAATTCGTCGCTGGTATCAAACAAAGCCAGCGCTGCTTGCGGACCAGCTGCAACAGGATGTCCGTTCAAAGACGCCCACCTTGCGCGACCAACTGCATGACCGCATGTGCGCTCTCTGAAGCCGTGTTGCGCATCAGGTCATGATGCAGATCGACGAAACGGCGGCGCAAACGCTGCCGGTTCTGGTCGTTCGAGAGTTGTGCCCATAGAGCGCTGGCCAGTGCCTGCGGCGAAGCGCGGTCTTGCAGCAATTCAGGCACCAGAAACTCGCGCGACATAATGTTAGGCAAGCCTACCCATGGCTGATAACGCATCCAGCGCAGAATCTGCCAACTGGCAGGATTCATCCTGTAGGCAATAACCATCGGCTTCTTGAAAAGTGCGACTTCCAGCGTGGCCGTGCCACTCGCCACCAGCACGGCATCGGCCGCAGCGATAGCTGAATGCGACTGACCGTTGATGATGGTGATCGGTATGTCTTTGAGATCAGGGTGGGAAATCAGCTGCTCGAAATACGTGCGTTGCACAGCTCCCGCCATCGGGACAATAAACCGTAGATGCGGATCGCGCTTGGCCAGCAAGCCTGCAGCCTCGACAAATGCACGCGCATTATATTTAAGCTCGGACATGCGACTGCCGGGCAAAATGGCAACGACTCGTTCAGCATCAGTCAGGCCGAGTGTGACGCGCGCGCCCTCCTGGTCTGGATCCATGGGTATGATTTCAGCTAGCGGATGACCGACATAGGTCGCCGGTATGCCTGCCTTGCGATAGATCGCCTCTTCAAACGGAAAAATCACCAGCATGTGCGATACCGCTTTGGCGATTTTCTTGATGCGTGCACGGCGCCATGCCCAGATCGACGGGCTTATGTAATGCAAGGTCGGGATGCCGGCATTTTTAAGGCGAATCTCGAGATCAAGATTGAAGTCGGGCGCATCAACGCCAATGAATGCAGCGGGTCGTTCAGCCAGTAATTGCTTTTGCAAGGCATCGCGGATGCCCTTGATCTCACGGTAATGCGTAAGCACTTCGAACAGCCCGCGCACGGCGAGTTTTTCCATGGGATAGTCGGAGACGAATCCATATTCAGCCATCTCTCGTCCGCCTATACCATGCAGATGCGCATCCGGCAGCATGGGCCGCAGGCCGGATAGCAAGCGCGCTGCCAGCATGTCGCCGGAGGTCTCGCCGGCGACTAGCGCGATGGAGATGTCAGTGGAAAGATCAGCGGACAATGCCACGGCTCGCGTTCTGCAGGAATTCGCGCATCAGCAAGAAATGCGGGGCAAATTCAGGTTTTGCCTGCTCTTCTTTTGCGAGTGCTGCCTTTGATTCTTCGAGCGTCATCCCCGATTTGTAGATCAGTTTGTACGCATGACGGATTGCAGCAATCGCTTCACGCGAAAAGCCGCGCCGCTTCAAGCCTTCAATATTGATACCGTGCGCAGCGGCCGGATTGCCGGACAAAATCACGAACGGTGGCACGTCTTGCGTCAGGCTGGTGCTCATGCCAACCATCGCATGCGGACCGATTTTGCAGAATTGATGTACGTTAGAAAATCCGCCCATGATGGCCCAGTCACCAACAATGACATGGCCGGCCAGTTGCGCATTGTTCGCGAAGATGGTGTGGTTGCCGATCTGGCAGTCATGCGCAAGATGGACATAGGCCATCATCCAGTTGTCGTTACCCAGTCTGGTCACGCCTCCGTCTTGTTCGGTGCCGCGATTGAAAGTGCAAAATTCACGAACCGTATTGCGATCGCCAATTTCCAGACGGGTCGGTTCATTATTGTATTTTTTATCCTGCGGCGCAGCGCCAATTGAAGAAAACTGGAAGAAGGTATTGTTTTGCCCGATAGACGTGTGGCCTTCAATGACAACATGCGGACCGACGCGCGTACCGGCGCCTATGACGACATGTGGGCCGATGATGCTGTACGCACCAATCTCAACCGTCGCATCCAGTTGCGCATTTGGATCCACCAACGCAGTGGGGTGTATCTTCGCCATGTTCAAGCCGCCACAACAGGTTCAGCAATACTGCGCATCGTGCACATCAGTTCGGCTTCCACTGCGGTCTGACCGTCCACCGTAGCCAGCGCCTTGAATTTCCAGACGCCGCGAGCCTGCCGGACTACTTCAACATGCATCTTGATCTGGTCGCCCGGTTCGACCGGCCGCTTGAAGCGGGCCCCGTCAATGCCGAGGAAATATACAACCGCATTGTCGTCCGGCTTTTGACCCAACGTCAGGAAGGCAAGCAACGCAGCGGTCTGCGCCAAAGCCTCGATCATCAGCACGCCGGGCATGACTGGTTTGTAAGGGAAATGGCCATTGAAGAATTCTTCATTGATGGTCACGTTCTTGATTGCCGTAATGGTTTTGCCTGCATCCCAGTCCAGTACGCGATCGACCAGCAGCATAGGATAACGATGCGGCAGGTATTCCTTGATTTGATTGATATCCAGAGTTTTCATTGTGCTTATTGGTACGCTTGATAGCGGGTTTTTATAATATTTAATTTTTCTTTTCAGTCATTGCTTTGATGGTCTTTTCCATCGCACGCAACTTGTCCCGCATGGTGTCGAGATTACGCACAATCACGGCCGTCTTTTCCCAGTCCGCATTTTTGGCCAGCGGATAAAAGCCGGTATACACGCCAGGTTCCAGAATCGAGCGCGAAACCAGGCTACCGGAGGAAATATGAACATTGTCGGCAATTTGCAAATGACCCGCGACCATCGCGGCGCCGCCAAAGGTGCAATGCCGGCCTATCTTTGCGCTGCCTGCCACGCCCACGCAACCCGCCATGGCAGTATGAGCGCCGACGACCACATTGTGTGCGATCTGTATCTGGTTATCTAACTTGACGCCGTCTTCAATTACAGTGTCGTCCAGCGCGCCGCGATCAACGGTCGTGTTGGCGCCGATTTCAACATCGTCACCAATACGTACGCCGCCTGTTTGCGGAATTTTTATCCATTTACCATGCTCATTAGCAAAGCCGAAACCATCACCACCAATTACGGCTCCGGACTGAATGATGCCGCGCTCGCCGATACGGCACTGCGACAAAAATGTCACATTAGGATGGAACAAGGTATCCGGACCCACACTTGCATTGCGTCCTATAAAGCTGCCTGAACCTATCATGCAGCCTTCACCAATGTCAGCGCCTGCTTCTATTGTCACATAGGGACCAATCGTCGCCGTTGCTGCAATACGTGCAGCAGGGTCAACAACAGCAGTAGGATGCACGCCCGGCAATACAGGCTGCGCGTGAAGCTTCTCGAAATACTGAGCAGCGCGCGCGTAATACACATAAGGATTAGGCGTAATGATGCAAGCACCGTCAAACGTGGCTGCGATACTGGCATGATCGTCAGCTGACAGAATCAATGCAGCAGCCTGCGTGAGACCCGCTTGCTTGCGAAACTTGGAATTGGACAGAAAACTAATGTGTGACGCACCTGCAGCGTCCAGCGGAGCGATGCCGGCAATGACAATTGCCGGATCGCCTATCAACTGCCCGCCCAAGGCTTCGACTAATTTTCCCAGTCGAGTACTCATGGCGGTCAACTCCGTTGTTTACTTGTTGAGTGCCTTAAGCACTTTGTCGGTGATATCAATTCGGGGACTGGAATAAACAGCTTCCTGAAAAACGATGTCATACTTTTCTGACTCGGCAATCTGCTTGATGACCTTGTTAGCGCGTTCCAGCACGATCGCCAGTTCTTCGTTGCGACGCTGATTCAAGTCTTCGCGAAATTCGCGCTGACGGCGCTGAAAATCCTTATCCATCTCGGTCAGCTCGCGTTGACGCTTCATCTTGTCGCCGTCCGTTAGCACCGGCGCATCCTTGTCGAGCTTTTCGGCGGAAGACTTGACACGGGATGCCAACTCTTGCAGGTCTTTCTCACGCTTGGAAAATTCCTGTTCGAGCTTCGCAGTCGCAGCTTTTGCAGGCGCTGCATCACGGAAAATACGTTCCGTACTGACAAACCCGATTTTCAATTCCTGGGACTGTGCATACAGAGGCAATGCAAGTGCCATCATTAAGGACAGAAACAATTTAGTACTATTTTTTAGAGCAGAATTCAAGATTATTCTCCGCAATGCAATTTCTTATTATGCCATTACCAATTAAAAACCCGTTCCTAACTGGAACTGGAAACGTTGTATTCGATCGATATTGGCTTTCGCGTTTATCGGATAGCCGAGCGAGAGTTTCAATGGCCCGACCGGCGAAATCCAGCTAATGCCAAGGCCTGTACTGTAGCGCAAGTCGGCCAAAGCGAGGCGCTCACCGTCCTGCGGATTGAATACCTGGCCAGCGTCAAAAAAGGTAAACCAGCGCAAGCTACGGTCTACGCCACTGCCCGGAAACGGCAGCTGTAACTCGGCATTGAGAATGACACGCGCCGAGCCGCCGATCGGTGGATTGTAAATCCCGTTAGCGTTGACGACACCAGAGTTGTTGCCGGAAACGGATAGAGAGCCTGCCTGAAAGCCGCGCACCGAACCGATACCGCCTGCATAAAAGTTTTTAAAGATCGGGTAAGGCGTGCCGCCAAATCCGCCACCGTAATTGATTTCGCCGTTCAGAGCCAATGTGACGCTGCTGAAGTAAGGCAGCGGCATAAAGTACTGATCCTGATAAGTTGTACGGTAATAATTAGCACCAGCTGGCGAAATTTCCAGATTGGCGCGCTGGAAGCGGCCCTTCGTAGGTATCAGTGCGCTGTCACGATTGTCGCGTTGCCATGCAGCCGTCAACGGGAAAGAGGTCGTTGTTGCATTCCCTACGCCAGAGTTGATATCTGATGCATCAAAAACCTCATCATTATTGTCGGCCACGAATTTACGATAGCGGTCTGGGCTGTTCGTAAAGGTTTGCACAGTTGTGTTCTCAATACCCGCGCCGAAAAACACGCGATCGAACTCTGAGAACGGCACGCCGAAGCGAACATTGGCACCGCGCGTGAGCACCCTGTAATCTGTCGTTCGCAGATATAGCGGAGGCCGCGTGGTTCTGAGGAAGGCTTCAACGGTGCGGCTGACGCCGTCTTCAGTGAAATACGGATTGGTATGCGACAAAGCGAGTGTGCGGTACACCCTGCTGGTGTTGACGTCGATACCGATATTGTTGCCACTACCGAAAGCATTGGCCTGATTGATCGAACCGGTCAGCGTGATTTTTTCGCTGCTTGAAAAGCCCGCACCCAACATAATGTTGCCAGTCGGTTTTTCAACCACGCCGACATTCAAGTCAACCTGATCTGGTGTGCCCTGCACTTCAGGTGTATCAATCTTGGTATCAGTAAAAAAGCCGAGACGTCCAAGGCGGTCACGCGACAGACGGATTTTATCGCCGTCATACCATGAACTTTCAAACTGCCGGAATTCGCGGCGAATTACTTCATCGCGCGTGCGTTCATTGCCGGCCACGTTGATGCGACGAACATAGATACGCTTGCCGGGATCGACAAAGATCGTGAAGCTGACTTCATTTTTTTCGCGATTGATTTCCGGGCTTGCATTGACGTTGGCAAACGCATAGCCGAACACACCCATGCGCTCGCTGATTTTCTTGGTACTCGCGGTCATGCGTTCGCCGGAATAGTCGTCACCCTTTTTCAAGTCGACCAGCGCAGCGAACTCACTTTCACGACCCAGCATCTCACCTTCGAGCTTGATGTCAGCGATTTTGAATTTTTCACCTTCATTGATATTCACGGTGATGTAAATATCCTTTTTGTCAGGTGAGATCGATACCTGCGTCGATTCGATCTGCATTTCCAGATAACCGCGGTTCAGGTAAAACGAACGCAGGGTTTCAATATCGCCAGCCAATTTCTGCTTCGAATACTGGTCAGCCTTGCTGTACCAGGTAAACCAGCCCGAAGTCGATAACTTCAACTGTTGCTGCAAATCTTTTTCGGAAAATGCTTTGTGACCGAGAATATTGATCTGCTTGATGCGGGAGACTTCGCCCTCATCCACCGCAAAGGTCACGTTGACACGGTTACGCTCTATCGGAGTGATCGTGGTGGTGATTTGAACTCCGTAGAGACCGCGCGACAGATACTGACGCTTCAATTCCTGTTCAGCGCGATCTACCAGTGACTTGTCAAGAATGCGCGATTCGCCCAGCCCTATATCTTTCATCGATTTGGTCAGCTGTACCTTGTCGAATTCCTTGGTACCTGAAAAATCAACACTGGCAATGGCGGGCCGCTCTTCCACCATGACGACCAACACATCACCATCGGCTTCGATGCGCACGTCCTTGAAAAATCCGGTGGCGTATAAAGCCTTAATGGCCGCTGCGGCTTTCTCGTCGTTGAAGGTATCACCCACCCGCACGGGCAGATAACTGAACACCGTGCCGGCTTCGGTACGCTGAATGCCTTCAACGCGAATATCTTTAACAGTAAAGGGATCGACAGCGAAAGCTTGGCCTGAACATAAAGCAAAGGCAGCGATCGCAATCAGTCGGCGGGAGAAAAACGGCAGCGCTTTGCGCTTTGAATTAAATTTCATCAGCTAGGATTAAAGATTTTTTCGGCCTACCCCGACTACAGGGGTTATGGCGGTTACCACATCAAGCGTGCGATATCGTTAAATATCGCTACGCCCATCAAGGCTATCAGTATGCCGAGACCGGCTCGCTGGGCAATTGCACCTAAACGCTCCGGTACTGGACGACCAGTCAAAACTTCCAGCGAATAATACAACAAATGCCCTCCATCTAGCACTGGTATTGGGAGGAGATTCATGATCCCGAGACTAATGCTGATGAACGCAATGAAGGACATAAAACTGATCATTCCCAAACGAGCAGTCTGGCCTGCATAATCAGCAATCGTAATTGGACCGGTAATATTTTTGAGCGAGGCCTCGCCGCTTATCATCTTGCCAAGCATCTTTAGCGTCATGGTGCAGGTTTCCCATGTGCGGACCACTGCTTTTTGAACTGCTTCAATCGGGCCAGCGCTGACGGTGGCCATTTCGGCAGAAATATCCACTTGCGCCATGATGCGGCCAACCGTGCGCCCTTTGACCTGATCGGCTTGCGGAACGATGCTGACACTGAACGCTTGACCCCGACCGTTTTTATCTACATGTCGAAGCCCTGACAATTGCAGGGTCTGTCCGGCAGACGCCTGCAGGCGTTGAATCAGCGCCATTCCATCAGCGACTGCTTCGCCATTAATTGTCAGAATTAAATCACCTGTTTGCAGGCCAGCCTTTTGAGCCGGACCATTTGGCATGATCGTGCCCAACTGTGCGCGAGGACGAGCAAGTTCCAGTCCCAGCTTCTCCATAAAATTTTCATCAAGTTCATTGGCGCCTATCGAGTCCAGCGGCAAATTGATATTGATAGTGTGGCGGGTATTGTCAGCATCGGTGCGCGTTACTTCAAGCCGGGCCGGCGTATGCTCAATCGCGGACTGTAGCAAGGACCAGCGCAATTCAGACCAAACCTGCACGGTCTCGCCGTTTACTGATGTGACCAGATCGCCTGACTGTAAGCCGGCGTCACGCGACAGCGCGCCATTGACGCCCAGACGCGGAATCGGCTCGGGGATGCCGTAACCATAGAGCCCGGTAAAAATCACGATGGCCAGTAAAAAATTGGCGATAGGTCCGGCTGCGACAATAGCGATACGTTTTGCTACGGGCTGCTGCGTAAATTCGCGGCGCTTGTCTGCTTCCGATAATTCGCCTAAATCTTCTTCGCGCGCGTCGAGCATTTTTACGTAACCGCCCAAGGGCAATATCGACAATGCCCATTCAGTCTGATCAGGGCCGAAACGACGCGACCAGACAACCTTGCCCATGCCGACCGAGAAGCGTAATACCTTGACGCCGCACCAGCGCGCGATCAGATAATGACCGAATTCATGCACGATAATCAAGGTGCCAAGAACGACAAAGAATGCAAGCAGGGTTTGTAGCAAGGCCATGATGTGGCTCCTGATTAAATATTAAGCAACGAGCAGCGAGCGAGCCAGCTGACGGGAAAGCTGGTCTTGCTCCAGCAGAGCTGGCAAGTCATGCACTGTCGTCACTGGTATTTGGTCCATGACTTGTGCAATCAATTGATTGATTTGACGAAACCCGATCCGTCTTTCAAGAAAGGCATCGACTGCAATTTCGTTGGCAGCATTCATCACCGCGGCTGCACTGCCGCCAGCATTCAATGCATCAAAGGCCAATTGAAGACAAGGAAATTGTGTGGTGTCAGGCCGGCGGAAATTCAACTGCCCGATGGCAAACAGATCAATGGCATCGACGCCGGATTCGATGCGATCCGGATAGGCCAGAGCGTGGGCAATCGGCGTGCGCATGTCAGGGTTGCCCAATTGCGCCAAAACCGAACCATCCGCATAAGAGACCATGGAGTGGATCACGCTTTGCGGGTGAATCACCACCTCGATCTGGTCGGCAGCCACACCAAACAACCAGTGTGCTTCGATGACTTCGAGCCCCTTGTTCATCATGGTGGCCGAATCGACAGAAATTTTCCGACCCATGCTCCATTTCGGATGCGCAACTGCTTGCTCGGGCGTCACGTCATCCAGTGTATTGACGGCACGGTCAAGGAAGGGACCGCCAGAAGCCGTCAGTAAAATCTTGCGTATGCCGTGATGTGCCGGCATACGCTGATAGCCAAGCGGCAGACACTGAAAAATCGCATTGTGTTCACTGTCGATCGGCAGCAAGCTCGCGCCACTGTGCGCAATAGCATCCATGAACAACTGGCCAGACATGACCAGCGCTTCTTTATTCGCGAGCAGAACTTTTTTTCCTGCATGCGCTGCTGCCAGCGTCGGTGCAAGCCCGGCTGCGCCGACAATAGCTGCCATTACCGTGCTGCAAGCGTCTGCACTGGCAATAGCGCACAAAGCCGCCTCGCCAAAAGCGACTTCTGTATTGAGGCCACTAGCACGCAGCAGTTTCTCAAGCCGTGCTGCCGCGTCAGCCGAGCCCACGACGGCAACTTGCGGAGTGAAGCGTACACATTGCTCAGCTAATTGCTCGACCTTGCTGTGAGCACTTAATGCGTAAACGCGGTAGCGATCCGGATGACGAGCAATGACGTCCAGCGTCGAGACGCCGATGGAACCGGTTGCACCTAAGATGGTTATGGCTTGCATGTAAAAATCTACAGACGCGCACTGAGCAGCAAAGCCAGCGGCATTACCGGAATCAACGCATCAATGCGATCCAGTACGCCGCCATGGCCTGGCAAAAGATTGCTGCTGTCCTTGATGCCGGCGCGGCGTTTCATTAATGACTCGAACAAATCGCCCACTACGCTGGCGGCTACCAGCGCGCTCATCAGCAATACCCATACTGGCCAGCCGCTATGCTGCTGTAAGCGCACGGCGAAAGTATCGGCAAACAAAGGATGCAGAGTCGATGCCGCACACAGCAACAGAACCGCAATCCAGCCACCGGCAGCACCTTCCCAGCTTTTGCCGGGCGATATGTGCAGCGCGAGCTTATGCTTGCCAAATGCGCGACCGGCAAAATAAGCGCCGATGTCCGCGACCCAGACTATCGCCATCACCGACACCAAATACAATGCTGAGCGCTGGTACAACGCTGCAATCGCAATGAAACAACCGAGCAAGGCAATCAGGAACACGAGCGTGAAAAGCAGGCCGCGTGCACCGCCCGCCTCCGGCAAACCGACTTTTAAAGCCGGCAGGAATCGTAGCCCCCAGATCAGTACGCATAGCACCGCCAATGGCGTCCAGTTGGTATCCGGCCCGCTATACAGCAGCAGTAGCAAGACCACCGACGCAAGCACTGCCAGTGGCATGGCATAGCGCACATTAAATAGTTTCAAGGCTTCCCAGCAGGCCGCACCAAAAAATAAAGCCAGCGTCAATTGAAATGCCGGCAGAGAACCGGAACCCAGTACGGTAGCCAGTACGAGCAAAAGAACGACTGCAGTGATGATCCGTTGTTTCAGCATCAGGATGCTTTCCGGTTTTCTTGTAATTGTGCGCTGGTACGGCCGAAGCGCCGTTCGCGTTGCTGAAACGAGCTAATCGCCAGATCCAGTGCCGCTGCATCAAAATCAGGCCAGAAGGTTTCGGTGAAATACAGCTCGGCATAGGCGAGCTGCCAGAGCAGGAAATTAGAGATCCGCTGCTCGCCGCCAGTACGTATGAACAGGTCAGGCTCCGGCGCATAAGACATGGACAGATAAGGCGCAAAATCAGTCTCGGAAAATTGCGTCATTCCCGGATTCGCCGCCACCATTTTTTCCATTGCCTGCAGCATGTCCCAGCGACCGCCATAGTTGGCACAGATGGTGACGGTCAGCCCTGTGTTGCCGACCGTCTTGGTCTCAGCCGTCGCAATCATTTTTTGCAGAGCGCCATCGAAACGGGACAAGTCTCCAACTACTTTGAGCCGTATATTATTGGCGTGCATCTTGCCGACTTCGCGCTCCAGTGCGCTCATGAAAAGACGCATCAGCAGTGATACTTCTTCGGCAGGACGACGCCAGTTCTCGGAGCTGAAGGCAAAAAGCGTCAGGTAGGAAATGCCGCGCTGCATGCAGGCTTCAACAATGCCGCGCACCGCTTCCACACCTTTTGCATGGCCCGTGACACGCGGCAGAAAACGTTTGGTCGCCCAGCGCCCGTTACCGTCCATGATGATGGCAACATGGCGCGGCATGTCGGACGCTTCGGGTAAATCCTGAGTCGAGCTGATTGGTGTCATGGTAAGCGGTTCCAGTAAAAAATCGGCAGGTCACTGCCGTAGCAGCGCCAGCTCTACACTGTCAGCACTTCCTTTTCTTTTTCGACGACCAGCTTGTCTATTTCAATCACGAATTTGTCGGTCAACTTCTGCACTTCGTCTTGCGAACGACGCTCTTCATCTTCTGAAATCGCTTTATCCTTCAGCAGTTTTTTCAGTGCGTCATTGGCGTCGCGGCGGATATTGCGCACGGCGATCTTCGCGTCTTCCGCTTCGCTCTTGACCAGCTTGACCATTTCCTTGCGGCGCTCTTCCGTCAAAGCCGGTGTAGGCACGCGGATCATGTCGCCCTGACTGGACGGATTCAGACCGAGGTCGGAATCACGAATCGCTTTTTCTATCGTTGCCAGCATCTTCTTTTCGAACGGCTGCACACCAATGGTACGCGCATCCACCAGCGTTACATTGGCCACTTGCGACAGGTTAGTCGGCGAGCCGTAGTACTCGACCATGATGTGATCGAGTATGCCGGTGTGGGCGCGACCGGTACGCACTTTGGCCAGATCAGCCTTGAGCGTATCGATAGACTTGTGCATTTTTTGTTCGGTATTTTTTTTGACGTCAGCCGTAGTCATGCTGCACTCCTATTAATCAAATGAATTCGGTTTTTTATACGTGGACCAGGGTGCCTTCGTCCTCGCCCATGATGACGCGCTTGAGCGAGCCAGGCTTGACGATGGAGAATACCTTGATCGGCAATTTCTGATCGCGGCACAGCGCAAAGGCGGTCGCGTCCATCACTTGCAAATGCTTGGCGATGGCTTCATCAAACGTAATGGTCGAGTAACGAGTCGCTGCCGGGTCTTTCTTGGGATCGGCGCTGTAGACGCCATCGACCTTGGTCGCTTTCAGCACCACTTGCGCGCCGATTTCTGCGCCGCGCAATGCCGCCGCCGTATCCGTCGTGAAGAACGGGTTACCAGTGCCGGCGGCAAAAATCACGATCTTGCCTTCCTCCAGATATTGCAGGGCTTTCGGGCGTACATACGGCTCGACGACTTGCTCGATGCCGATTGCCGACATCACGCGCGCGACCATGCCGGCCTGACGCATTGCATCAGCCAGTGCCAATGAATTCATGACAGTGGCCAGCATGCCCATGTAGTCGGCGGTGGCGCGATCCATGCCTTGCGCACCGGGCGCAACGCCACGGAAGATATTGCCGCCACCGATAACGATGGCCAATTCAACGCCGAGCTGAGCTACTTCGGATACGTCGGCGACCATGCGCTCGATAGTGGCGCGATTGATGCCATAAGGGTCGTCGCCCATCAGGGCTTCACCGGAGAGTTTCAGGAGGACGCGCTTGTATGCGGGGGTTGTCATTTAACGGCTCCTAGTGTTTGCGATTGCTTGAAATTCTGTGCTGCTGCTTTTGCTACAGTTGCTGCTGTCGCTATTGTATCGGTAAGCGGCAGTCCAAAAAAACGGGCCTCGCGGCCCGTTTGGTCTTGCCTGATACTTAAGCCTGTTTCGCCGCAGCGACCTGCGCCGCCACCTCGGCAGCAAAGTCATCCTGCTTTTTCTCAATGCCTTCACCGACGATGAACATCGTGAATGCCTTGACTGAAGTGTTGACGGCTTTGAGCATTTGCTCAACAGTCTGCTTATCATTTTTGACAAACGGCTGATTGAACAGCGAAACTTCTTTCAGGAATTTCTGTACCGAACCTTCGACCATCTTGGTAGCGATTTCGGCTGGCTTGCCCGATTCAACTGCCTTCAGGTGCGCAACCGAGCGCTCTTTTTCGATCAGGTCAGCCGGCACCTGATCTGCTGACAAGGAAACTGGCTTCATTGCGGCAATGTGCATCGCCACATCTTTACCGACTTGCTCATCGGCGCCATCGTATTCAACCATCACGCCGATACGGGTACCGTGCAGGTACGAAGTCAGTTTGGCAGGGGTAGCGAAACGCTGGAAACGGCGAATCGACATGTTCTCGCCCACGCGGCCAATCAGTGCTGCGCGCTGCTCTTCGACAGTCTTGCCGTCGAGCGGCAAGGCGCCCAATGCAGCCAGGTCAGCCGGGTTATGTTCGGCGATCAGTTTGGCGACGGTATTGGCCAGCGCCAGGAAGTCGTCATTCTTGGTCACGAAGTCGGTTTCGCAATTGACTTCAACCAGTGCGCCTACGCCGTTGGCGATGTAGGTAGCGACAACGCCTTCGGCGGTAATGCGGGATGCTGCTTTGGAAGCTTTGCTGCCCAGTTTCACGCGCAGGATTTCTTCCGCACGCTCCATGTCGCCTTCGGCTTCGGTCAGCGCCTTTTTGCACTCCATCATTGGAGCGTCGGTCTTCGCGCGCAGTTCACCTACCATTGCTGCAGTAATTGCCGCCATTTTCTTCTCCTAAACAATTCAATTAATTCAGATCAAATAATTTCGCTCGAAAAAAAGGGGCGAACTGCGGTTGCCCCAATTTTTCCACCTGCCAGTCGCTGCAAAACGCTGTATTAGCGCTGCGCCATCGGCAAGTTATCCAAACAGGAAAGCTTAAGCCTGCTCGCTGACCTCGACGAATTCGTCGGCGTTGCCTTTGACAGCTTCGACCAGATCATGGGCCGAATTGGCACGGCCTTCGAGGATCGCATCAGCCACACCGCGTGCATACAGAGTGATCGCTTTGGACGAGTCGTCGTTGCCCGGAATGATGTAGGTGACGCCTTCTGGCGAGTGGTTGGTATCAACGACACCGATAACTGGGATACCGAGCTTGGCAGCTTCCGTGATCGCGCCCTTGTGATAGCCGACGTCGATAACGAAAATTGCGTCAGGTACGCCGCCCATATCCTTGATGCCGCCGATGGCTTTTTGCAGTTTGACCATTTCACGGCTAAACATCAGGCCTTCTTTTTTCGACAGCTTCTCAACAGAACCGTCAGCAATCGAAGCTTCCATTTCTTTCAGGCGCTTGATCGAGGTCTTGATGGTCTTGAAGTTGGTCAGCATGCCGCCCAACCAACGCTGGTCAACGAAAGGCACGCCGGCGCGTTGCGCTTCAGCGGCGACGATATCACGCGCCTGACGCTTGGTGCCGACCATCAGGATGGTGCCGCGGTTTGACGAAAGTTGACGAATGTACTTCATCGCCTCCTGGTACATGCCCAGGGTCTTTTCCAGATTGACGATATGAATTTTGTTGCGGTGACCGAAGATGAAAGGGGCCATCTTTGGGTTCCAGAAGCGGGTTTGGTGACCGAAATGGACGCCGGCTTCCAGCATTTCACGCATTGTGACTGACATTGTAATTCTCCAGGGTTGGGTCTGGAACCTGCCCAGTGACCTGCGCTGTTGAATCAGTGCAGGCACCCTTGTCGGATCAGGTTCGCGATTTTAAAAAATAACTTATTTGTTAACTGAAAAACGTCTTTTTAAAACTGCTCTTCAAGCTAGCCCGACATTCTAACCGATAACCATGCTTTTTTCCAGTTGCGGCTTCATGCAGGAGCGCAGCCACCTTGGCTAGACTATAATTTCGTATTAATTCACATTTGCGCCGACCATCGGTTGCCAGCACCACTATGAGCACTATTTCCATCAAAACTGCGGAAGATATTGCCGGCATGCGCGTTGCCGGCCGGCTTGCGGCTGAAGTTCTTGATTTTATCGAGCCGCACGTCAAGGCTGGCGTCACCACAGGCGAACTGGATCGCCTTTGCCATGAATACATGGTCAACGTGCAAGACACGATACCGGCCCCGCTGAACTACTGCCCGCCCGGCTATACGCCTTACCCGAAAGCGATCTGTACTTCCGTCAACGACGTGATCTGCCACGGCATACCGGGCGACAAAGTCTTGAAGAATGGCGACGCGATTAATATCGACATTACCGTCATCAAAGACGGCTACCACGGCGACACCAGCCGCATGTTTTACGTTGGTGCGCCGTCGATCCTGGCCAAGCGCCTTGGCGACATCACCTTCGAATGCATGTGGCTCGGTATTGCCAAGATACGACCTGGCGCGCATTTGGGCGACATTGGCTACGTGATTCAACAACATGCGGAAAAAGCTGGTTACAGCGTAGTGCGCGAATTTTGCGGGCATGGCATCGGCAAGGTGTTCCATGAAGAGCCGCAAGTACTGCACTATGGTCGCCCCGGCACCTTGGAGAAACTGGTGCCTGGCATGATCTTTACGGTCGAGCCGATGATCAATGCCGGTCGGCGCGACATTCGCGAAATGGGTGATGGCTGGACGATCAAAACCAAGGATCGCAGCCTGTCCGCGCAATGGGAACATACGGTACTGGTGACCGAGACTGGCTATGAGGTATTAACGGTATCGGCCGGTATGCCACCGGTGCCTGCATTCATAACGGAGCAACATGCCGGCAATCCGGCAGCCATTGCCTAGTATGGCCTCTCCAATAATCAGTTTGCGTGACCAGCTGAAGAGTGGTCGCGAAGCCATCATTGCGGATTACGAAGCAGACCGCAAACCCGAGCGCCTGCTAAAGCGCTTGCGTCAACACGCTGACCTCATTTTGACTCAGGCTTGGAAAAGCTATGCCTTTCCTGCCAATACCACGTTAGTCGCAGTCGGTGGTTACGGCCGGGGTGAATTATTCCCCTATTCCGATATTGATCTGCTGATCCTGCTTGGCAGCGAGCCGGATGAGATCACCCGCGGCAAACTCGAACAATTGGTCCAACATCTTTGGGACCTCGGTCTTGAAATAGGCCACAGCATTCGTACGGTAGATGAATGCCTGAGTGAGTCGGCCGCCGACATTACCGTACAGACCAGTTTGCTCGAAGCGCGCTATGTCACCGGCAGCCGCGCCCTCCTTCGCACGCTACAAGAACGCTTTGCGCAGGCGATGGATCCGGGCGCGTTTTTTCAGGCCAAGACACTGGAACTGCGCCAGCGACATGTGAAGTATGAAGATACGCCATATAGCCTAGAGCCAAACTGCAAGGAAAGCCCGGGCGGGCTGCGTGATTTGCAAGTTATTTTGTGGGTGGCAAAGGCCGCGCAGCTGGGCAATTCATGGCGCGAGCTGGCAGAGCATGACTTGATTACTGCCACAGAAGCGCGTCAGCTAAATCAAAAAGAACGCGCATTCAAGGACATTCGCATACGGCTGCATCTGCACACTAAACGTCGTGAAGACAGGTTGGTGTTTGACGTGCAGAACGCCATCGCTGAATCTTTCGGCTTTACGACCAACGAAGCCCGCCGCGCATCCGAAGTCCTGATGCAGCGTTATTACTGGGCAGCGAAAGCCGTTACCCAGCTCAATGTGATCTTGCTGCAAAATATAGAGGCTCAGCTCTTCCCGCAAGACAGTGTGCAGCACCGTATCAATGACTGGTTCAGCGAAGTCAACGGCATGGTCGACATCAACCATGACAAGGTGTTTGAGGAAACCCCGTCTGCAATGCTGGAAATTTTCCTGCTGCTGCAACAGCACGGCGAGTTCAAGGGCATGACGGCGCGCACCCAGCGCGCGCTGTGGCACGCACGCTTCAAAATTGACGCCGGATTCCGGCGCGATCCGGCAAACCGTGCCCTGTTTCTGGCTATCTTGCAGTCACCGCAAGGCGTCACGCATGCGCTGCGGCAGATGAACCAGTTGTCCATCCTCGGCCGCTACCTGCCGAACTTTCGCCGCATCATCGGGCAGATGCAGCATGACCTGTTCCATGTCTACACCGTCGACCAGCACATCCTGATGGTGGTGCGCAATGTACGCCGTTTCACGATGACCGAGCATGCGCACGAATATCCATTCTGCAGCCAGCTGATGGCCAACTTTGCGCAGCCGTGGTTGCTGTATATCGCCGCGCTGTTCCATGACATTGCCAAAGGCCGGGGCGGTGACCATTCGCATCTGGGCAAGCAGGACGCGCGTCGTTTTTGCCGCGAACATGGCTTGAGCAAGTCCGATACAGAACTCATTGTTTTTCTGGTCGAGCAGCATCTGACCATGTCGCAGGTTGCACAAAAACAGGACTTGTCCGATCCGGATGTCGTGCGCGCCTTCGTCAAACTAGTTAAAGATGAACGCCACCTGACGGCGCTCTATTTGCTGACCGTTTGCGATATCCGCGGCACCAGCCCGAAAGTCTGGAATGCATGGAAGGGCAAGCTGCTTGAAGACTTATACCGCATGAGTTTGCGCGTGCTCGGTGGTGAAGCGCCATCGGCCGATCGCGAGCTGCAAAACCGCCAACGTGAAGCGATTGCGACGCTGCGCTTGTTCGGCTTGTCAGAACATGAGCACGAAGCCTTATGGAAAAATCTGGACGTTGCTTATTTCCTGCGCCATGATGCGTCCACAATTGCCTGGCAAACGCGCGTGCTGGTCGAGCACTTGCACAGCGCCATTCCCATCGTACGCTGCCGCATGGCGGCAATAGGCGAAGGCTTGCAAGTCACCGTCTACTTGCCTGACCAGTCCGATTTGTTTGCCCGCATCTGCAGCTATTTTGACCGTAAAAACTTTGGCATTCTTGATGCAAAAATTCACACCACGCGCGATAACTACGCACTCGATACATTTCTGGTCACCGAACCTAACTTCGCCGACAACTATCGCGAACTAATCAGCCAGATCGAGCATGACTTGCCCGAATGGCTGCAGAAGCAGATCGAGTTGCCGGCACCTGCCAAGCCACGATTGTCACGGCTGTCGCGTACATTCCCGATCACCCCGACCGTGCATTTGCGGCCGGATGAACGCGGGCAGTATTATCTGCTCTCGATTTCAGCCAGCGACCGTACCGGCTTGCTGTATTCGATTGCGAATGTACTGGCGCGCTACAAGGTCAATCTGCATACGGCCAAGATCATGACACTGGGCGAGCGCGTTGAAGACGTGTTTCTGCTTGATGGTCCCGTGCTGTCGCATGCGCGCAGCCAGATCGCGCTGGAATCTGATTTGATGGATGCGTTGCGTATCTAAATGACCTCGCAATTCGACGCCATCAAAACTCACTTCACACTGACAATTAGTTTAATCATCTGTGCCTCATGACTGAACCCTTACGTCTCTCCAAACGCATGTCCGAACTCGGACTCTGTTCCCGCCGCGAAGCCGATGACTGGATTGCCAAAGGCTGGGTGCGAGTCGATGGCAAAGTCATTTCCGAACTCGGCAGCAAGGTACTGCCGCATCAGAAAGTGACGATAGAAAGACAGGCACAGGCGCAGCAGGCAAGGCAAGTGACCGTCCTCATCAATAAGCCCATGGCCTATGTCAGCGGTCAGGCGGAAGATGGCTATAAACCGGCCGTCGTGCTGGTGCGGCCGGAAAACCGCTGGGCCGAGGACAAGGCCCCTATTCAATTTTCCGCTGCACAACTGAAAAGCCTGGTGCCAGCGGGTCGGCTGGATATTGATTCAACGGGCTTGCTAGTGCTGACGCAGGACGGCCGTGTAGCCAAACATTTGATTGGTGCAGACACCAGTGTTGAAAAAGAATATCTGGTACGCGTGAAATACACTAAAGGCGGCACGCTACCTGAATCCGATCTGAAGCGACTCAATCACGGCCTTTCGCTTGATGGCAAGGCGCTACTGCCTGCCAAAGTACGCTGGCAGAATGAAGATCAGCTGTGCTTCATTCTGCGCGAAGGAAAAAAACGCCAGATCCGCCGCATGTGCGAAATGGTTGGATTACAGGTGCTGGGTTTGAAGCGCGTTAGGATTGGTAAAGTAAAGCTCGGACATTTGCCGGTTGGGCAATGGCGTTATCTGCTTGAAGAGGAAATGTTTTAACAACCACTGTGGCAGAGATGCAAACTCATTAGTCGTCTGCGTCGTCCATGCCGGGAAACAGCACCTCGGTAAAGCCAAACTGCGAAAAATCTTCTATCCGCATCGGGTACAACACGCCAATCAGATGGTCGCATTCATGTTGCACTACACGCGCATGAAAGCCATCGACATCCCGTTCGATGGGGCTTCCATTTTGATCGACGCCGCTGTAACGCAGGCTCGTATAGCGCGGCACCACACCACGCAGGCCGGGCACAGACAAACACCCTTCCCAGCCGTTTTCCATCTCGTCCGACAGCGGCTTCAAGACCGGATTCAACAGCACGGTTTCCGGTACGGGTGGCGCATCGGGATAACGTGGACTTTGGCGAAAACCGAAAATCACCAGCTGCAAATTGACACCGATCTGCGGTGCAGCCAAGCCAGCGCCATCGGCCGCATGCATGGTATCGAACATATCTTCAATCAAAGCCTGTAATTCGGGTGTGCCGAATTCGGTAACGGGCTCGGCCTGCTGCAGCAGACGCGGGTCGCCCATTTTCAGTATTTCCCTTATGGCCATAGAAGTAACTCAGTTTGAATTTATTCAGGACAGTAAACTCTTACTGCTCTCGCTGCGCCAGCCATTCAGCAAACGCCGGACCAGTCTCTGCATGCTGCAAGCCGATCTCGACTGAGGCCTGCAAGTAACCTAATTTGGAGCCGCAATCAAAGCGTCGCCCGTGATACCGATAGGCCAGAACCGTCTCGTAATCCATCAATGCAGCAATGCCATCAGTCAGTTGAATTTCGCCACCGGCGCCCTTACCCAATTTTTCCAGGCAAGAAAAAATCCGGTTAGTCAGTACATAGCGGCCAACGACTGCGAGCGTTGATGGCGCCACCTCAGGTTGCGGTTTTTCAACGATGCCACGCACTTTCTCCAGCCGCTCGCCAAAGGCTTCCGCGCTGACGATGCCGTATTGACGGGTCTGCGCACGCGGCACATCCTGCACCGCAAGCAGGCTGGCTTGCTCGCGTTCAAATTGCGCAGTCATTTGCGCCATGACGCCCTTCTGGCCGACCTCGCTTTGCATGAAATCGTCCGCCAGAATCACTGCGAACGGATCATTGCCGACGATAGGGCGCGCGCAAAGTACCGCATGGCCAAGTCCCAGTGCTTCCGACTGGCGTATATACATGCAGTTAATATTTTTCGGAATGACGTTTCTTACCAGCTCGAGTAATTGCGCCTTGCCCGCTGCTTCGAGCTCTGCCTCGAGTTCATAGGCCTTGTCAAAATGGTCTTCAATAGCGCGCTTGTTGCGGCCGGTGATGAAGATCATTTCGGTAATGCCGGCTTCGACCGCTTCTTCTACCGCATATTGAATGAGTGGCTTGTCGACGATAGGCAGCATTTCTTTGGGCTGTGCCTTGGTGGCCGGCAAAAACCGGCTTCCCAGTCCTGCAACAGGGAATACCGCTTTACGGATAATGCTCATGCTTGCTGCTCCAGTAAGTTCAATAGTGTTGCTTCGTCCAGTATCGTCACGCCGAGCTCTTCTGCTTTGGCCAGCTTGCTGCCGGCGTCGGCACCCGCTACGACGTAACTGGTTTTCTTCGACACCGACCCGGCCACTTTGCCGCCGGCGGCTTCAATCATTGCGGCAGCTTCTTCGCGTTTGAGGTTCGGCAGCGTGCCGGTCAATACAAAGGTTTTGCCGGCCTGCGGCTGTGGCTGATGTCCAGGCGAGCTTTCATCCCAATGGATACCGGCTGCGCGCAATTGTTCAATCAGTTCACGGTTCAGCGGGTCACCAAAGAAATTCAGGATGGCATGCGCGACCACAGGGCCGACATCATCGACTTCAATTATCTGTTCTTCATTCGCTGTCAGTAGTGCGTCAAGGCTACCGAAATGACGCGCCAGTTCTTTTGCGGTCGATTCGCCGACATGGCGTATGCCTAGCGCATAAATGAAGCGTGCCAGCGTCGTCGATTTGGATTTTTGCAGGGCATCCAGCACATTCTGCGCAGATTTTTGCGCCATGCGATCCAGCTCGGCCAGGGCCGTCAGGCCGAGCTTATAAAAATCAGCGGCAGTCGTCACGACGTGACGGTCAACCAGTTGTTCAACCAGCTGCTCGCCTAGACCTTCAATGTCCATGGCCCTGCGCGAGACAAAATGCAACAGCCCGCCCTTGCGTTGCGCTGCGCATTTTATCCAGCCGCCGGAACAGCGTGCGATAGTTTCTTCTTCCAGTCGCACGATATCCGAGCCGCACACCGGGCAACTGACTGGCATCACAAATTCGCGCGCATCCGGCGGTCTGCGTTCGGGCACGATGGCGACCACCTCGGGAATCACATCACCGGCACGGCGCACGATGACGCTGTCGCCTATGCGTATGTCCTTGCGCCGCACTTCGTCTTCATTGTGCAGCGTCGCATTGGTTACGGTGACGCCGCCAACCGATACAGGCACCAGTCGCGCCACCGGCGTGATCGCACCAGTGCGTCCGACTTGAACGGTAATGTCCTGCACCAGCGTGGTGGCTTCTTCAGCGGGAAATTTATGCGCCAATGCAAAGCGCGGTGCGCGCGATACAAAACCTAGCTTCTGCTGCTCTTCAACACGGTTGACCTTGTAGACAACACCGTCGATTTCATACGGTAGCAGAGGACGCTTTTCAGCAATGTCGGCATAAAAACCGAGCAGGCCGCTTGCGCCTCGCACCACGGCACGCTCGGCGCAGACCGGCACACCAAGTTGCTGATACCAGTCCAGCAAGGCGCTGTGCGTTGAAGGCAATTCACCCCCTTCGAGCAAGCCAATTCCATAGGCAAAGAAACGCAAGTTGCGCTGCGCGGTGATGCGCGAATCTAGCTGGCGCAGGCTGCCTGCGGCGGCATTGCGGGGATTGGCAAATTCTTTTTGCCCCGCCTCGCGCTGACGTTCGTTGAGTCGCGCAAAGTCAGCCTTGAACATCAGGACTTCACCACGGATATCAATCACAGCCGGTGGACTGTTCGTATGCAATTTGAGTGGCAGTGAACGTACGGTGCGGATATTCACGGTCACGTCTTCGCCAGTGGCGCCGTCGCCGCGTGTTGCGGCCTGCACCAGCACGCCGTTTTCATAACGCAGGTTGATTGCCAGGCCATCGAATTTCAATTCGCACGCGTATTCGATATCGGCTTCGCTTTTAAGCCCCTCGCGCACGCGACGGTCGAAAGCAATAATGTCATCACCGCTAAAGCCATTATTGATCGACAGCATCGGTACCGCATGGCGCACCTGATCGAATTGCGGCAGTGGCGCGCCACCCACACGCTGCGTCGGTGAATCTGCTGAAATCAGTTCAGGGTGAGCCGTTTCAATATCCTGTAGTTCTCGGAACAGGATGTCGTATTCGGCATCTGGAATGCTCGGATGATCGAGCACATAATAGGCATGGGCGTGTCGATTGAGTTCATCACAGAGCCAGCTGCTTCTGGCGCGCCAGTCAACAGGGTCAGGCGCTGTGGACAATAAGTGCCCGAACAAATTCTGCTGCTGATCTGTCATTCGTCAAATCAGCCAAACAGCCGTTGTGCGCGCACTGAGCCAGCTTCGACGCCGGCCTGTTCCATCGCCTGATAAAAAGCTTGCACCTGGGCAGAAATTTCTTTCATCGCCTGCTCCGATAAAGGCTGACCGGAATCATCGACAACCACACCGGACAAGCGCGTTGCCATTGCTTTGGCAAACGCCGTCATAGCGGCAAAGCCGTCGCGCTCGGGTGCCACTAATGGCACGGGCAAGAGGAAGGTCATGAGCTTGCTGGTGTCATCTGACTGACTTGCATTGGTCAGCAAGGAAAACAGCATGCCGCCATCGCCATCCGGCATCACCAGCCGTCCGTCAGGACGCAATTCCAGACCCTGCCGCTGTAGTGCCGGACGTAATGTAGATACCATCCATGGCGCACTCTTGGCTTGAACATTGACGGATAACTGCGCATCGAATTCAAGAATTAGTTGATGCAAACGGCGTGCATCTGCCATCACTTGCTGCATATCCGGCAAATCCGGTTGCGAACCAATCTCATCGGCGAGTTGATTTAGGCCCGTTACCAGCTCCGAATATTCAAGTTCGGTAAGCGGTCCACTACGCGTGGCTAGCTGAACACCAATCTGAAGCTCGTGATAAGCGCCGCCGTGGGCGACCGTTTCCCAATGGCCGGTCTCGCTCTGACCAATGAGCTGCACCGATTTATTTCCAACCAGCCGCAAACCCTGAAACAAGGTGCTGAGCTTCTCGCCGCGCTGCGGCGTATCGAGAAAAACGGAAATGATGCAGTCAATACTGGCATCAAGCGGCGAAGGCTTGAGCACGGCTTCAATGAATTGCGGAGTCACTGGTTGAGCAGTGCCGACAAACTCAGCACTGTCTTCGTCGGCATCTGGCATTTCACTTTGCGCTGCATCGTCATATTGCTGCGCTAGTTCTCGCACTTCCGGTGTGGACGGGTCTTCGTCGTTTGTCAGAACGGGTTCATGGCGGCGTGTTCCGGCCCCCATCAATACATCCTCCTGCAACGCAGAAAAGGCATTTTCAACCGATTTTTTTGCGCGCCATTCTTGCCATTTATTGTAAGAAATAACGCCGACAACGATAACACCGCCGATTGCTATCAGGCTGGTCTGAAGTTCGGTCATATATTTACTCCGCACACAACAAATGCAACTGCCTGCACAGGACCTGATTCAGGCTTTTCATTCATAGGATCAATCCAGAAGGTGTTCATGGCTCATTAACTTGTACATCGAAGCGAAATTTTAAAGGATGCGTAAGCCAATCAGGCTAAAACCCTTACTAAGCATGCGTTCTAAGTAATTTTGATTTAGTAGAACTATTTTCCTGCCAGCACTTGGTTTGTCATGTTGATATTGATCAAGACTTCTCAGACGGCTGCCATTATGATAGCAAAACAATAACAAACTTAATGCGAAGGAAAATCATGGCTGAAATCACCGACATCAAATTCCAGGCACTCACCATGCTTAGCGTTAAACCTATGCTCCAGAAACTGCGCCAATGGTGGCTTCGTCGAACTGAAGAGCACTTCCTTATTTGCGCTGCCGTCGAGCATGAACGTGCTTGCGAAGCAGAAGAAAACGAAGCCTACTATCAGAAGCGAGCCGCCATGGCGCGCTCTTTGCAATATTGGAACTAAAGCGTCAATCAAAGCTGGTAGTGCATAAATAAATGCAGGGTGGGGAGGCGAATCCAAACCCACCATCTACAAATTCTTAAGAAGCTCTAACAAAAAGACCCAAACCGTCGTCCCAGCGCACGCTGGGACCCAGTGGCTTTTGTTGTGCACTACCTAAGTCGCTGGACCCCAGCTTTCGCTGGGGCGACAGATTTAACACTAGGGGCATTTTGTTAGAAGCTCTAAGCTGCCTGAGCCTCCGCAGTCAGGTTGGCGGCTGATTCCATATCAACAGCCACAATACGTGACACGCCCTGCTCTTGCATGGTCACACCGATCAGTTGCTGTGCCATTTCCATCGCAATCTTGTTATGTGAAATAAACAGGAACTGCGTATGGGCTGACATCCGCTTGACCATATTGCAGAAACGTTCGGTATTGGCGTCATCCAGCGGCGCATCAACCTCATCAAGCAAACAGAAGGGCGCGGGATTCAACTGGAACATCGAGAACACCAAAGCCGTCGCCGTCAGTGCTTTCTCGCCGCCTGACAGCAAATGAATGGTCGCGTTTTTCTTGCCGGGTGGCTGTGCCATCACCTGCACGCCCGAATCCAGAATCTCTTCGCCCGTCATCACCAGTTTGGCATTGCCACCGCCAAACAGGATAGGGAACAGTTCACCGAAATGATGGTTGACCTTGTCAAAGGTGTCTTGCAACAGATCGCGCGTTTCCTTGTCGATCTTGCTGATGGCGTCTTCCAGCGTCGTGATGGCTTCGACCAGATCGGCATTTTGCGCATCAAGGAAATTCTTGCGTTCCGAAGCCTGCGCCAGTTCATCCAGCGCCGCAAGGTTGACCGCGCCCAAGGACGCAATCATATTGGTCAGGCGCGTTACTTCGCCCTGCAAGTAAGAAGGACGCACATCGTCGCCCAGCTTCTCGGCCAGCGCAAGCTCGTCTGCCTGCGCTTCAGCCAGCTGGGTCGCATACTGCTCTTGATTCAATCGCGCCGCCTGCTCTTTGAGTTGAAGTTCAACAATGCGGTCGCGCATCGGTTGCAGGCTACGATCAACTGCCATCTTTGCTTCATCCTGACCGCGCATATGCTGCGTCAACTGATCCAGCTCGTGACGTGCATTCGCCAGCGCGACTTCCTGCTCGCTGCGCCGTTCAAGCAAGGACTGCAAACCCGCCTGCGCGGTCTGATCGTCCAGTGATTCCAGTTCCAGCGTGCCCTGCTCCATACTGGCAAACAACTGAGCAGACTGCTCAAGTGCCGTTGCAATACTGCGCTTGAGTTCTTCAATCCGGTTGGCATGCGATTTCTGTGCAAATTCTGCTTGCTGCGCGGCGCGCTCGAATTCACGTAATTGCTCGCGCGCCTGATTCAAGGCCTGCTCACGCTCCAGATAAACCGTTTGTCCATCTTCATGTTGCTCCTGCATCGTCGCCAGTTCGACATCGAGCTGCTCGAAACTGGCTTCCGATTCGGCCTTGATATGCTGCTGCTCGGCTTCCTGCGCAGCGATTTCGGCAAGATCCGAAGCGATCTGTGTGCTGCGCTGGCTGAAACGCTCCTGCACCTCGGACAGCTTGACGATCTCGATCTGCAGGCTGTGACCAGTCTGCGTCAGCAACGACACTTGCTGGGTCAACTCTTGTAGTTTCTGGGTCGCTTGCGTTAGTGTGCTATCGGCGCGAACCGAACGCTGCTTGGCTTCGTCAGCAAGCATTTGCTGAGCGCGCAGCTGCCGGGTCAGATTATCGATTTCCTGCTGCCGAGCCAGCATGCCGTCCTGCTCGGAGTCAGCCGCATAAAAACGCACCGACAGCTTGCTCACCACATGCCCCTGGCGCGTCACCAGACAAGCGCCGGCCGGCAACCTGGTGCGCTCTGCCAGCGCAGCAGCGGCGTCGTCGGCGATGTAGACATTGTGCAGCCAGTCCTGCATCAGCGCGCGCAGCCCAGGGTCATTCAATTGCAAAAGCGACAGCAGAGGCTTCATGCCGGCCGGGGCTGCTTCGACAGCGGTGGCTGCGCCATTGGCGGAAAACAACGACAGCTTGGACGGCGGCGAATCACTGAAAAAAGCCTTGGCCCAATCCAGATTCGAGACTTCCAGCGCACCGGTCCTCTCGCGCAGCACGGACTCCAGTGCTGTTTCCCAGCCTGGTTCAATATGCAGCTTTTGCCACAGGCGTGGCAAACTGCCGAGCTCGTGCTTGTTGAGCCATGGCGCTACCTTGCCTTCGGTCTGCACGCTCTCCTGCAATTGCTTGAGCGCCGACAGGCGCGCCTCGAATTGCGCATAGTTGGCGCTCTCGGTATTTGACTGCTCCTGTGCATCGCGCCGCTCTTGTTCCAAAACAGGCTGGCGTTCGCGGGCTTCTTCCAGCTGTGCGCTGGCTTCTTCCAGCTGCGCCTGCTTTTCTTCCATCTGCATTTTCAGATTCGAAAGATGCGCAGTATCGGGCAGTGATAAACCGCTTTGCTCCTGCATCAATCGTTCACGGCGCTGCACCAGTCCGGCCAGGATATTCGATGCATTGCGCTGATGCGCAGATTCGAGTTCGATCTTTTGCTGCGCCTGCATGATACGTGAGCGTGATTCGGTGCTGGAGAGCTGCGCTGCGCGCCAGCTTTCTTCCAGCGACGGCAAGCTTTCCTGTTGGCGCTGGACCAGTTCCTGCGCCTGCTCGACGCGCATACCGTGCTCTTCCAGTTCTTGCTCGGATTGCGCGAGCTCTTCCTGAAATTGTGTACCCTGCCGCTGCCACTGGTCGCGCTGCGCAGTGAGTGAATTCAGCTGCGTCTGCAGACGGGAGCGCGATTCAATGACGAACTTGATCTGTGCTTCGAGGCTGCCGATTTCAGAATTGGTCTGATAGAGCGCGCCCTGCGCTGTATGCATACGGTCACCGGCAGCGTAATGCGCTTGCCGCTGATGTTCGAGTTCGCTTTCGATGTGCCGCAGTTTTGCGTTTTGCTCTTCGAGATCAGTCTGTGATTTTTCTATGTCACGCGTGAATTTTTCCTGCTCGGCTTTCGCTTCATTCTTGCGCAGCAACCACAGCAGCTTCTGCTTTTCTTCCTGATCCGATTGCAGCGTATGGAATTTTTGCGCAACTTCAGCCTGCGCCTGCAGCTTTTCCAGATTTGCGTTCAATTCACGCAGGATGTCATCCACCCGTGTCAGATTTTCACGCGTGTCATGCAGACGGTTTTCAGTTTCGCGGCGGCGCTCCTTGTACTTGGACACACCGGCTGCCTCTTCAAGGAAGATGCGCAACTCTTCAGGACGCGCCTCAATAATGCGCGAAATCATGCCCTGCCCGATGATTGCGTATGCACGCGGTCCGAGGCCAGTACCGAGGAAGATGTCTTGGATATCGCGGCGGCGTACCGCCTGGTTGTTGATGTAATAAGTCGAAGTGCCATCACGCGTCAGCGTGCGCTTGACCGCGATCTCGGCGTAAGTGCTCCATTGTCCGGAAGCCTTGCCGTCAGCGTTATCAAACACCAGTTCAACGGACGAGCGACCGGCCGGTTTGCGCGTGTTTGTGCCATTAAAAATGACGTCTTGCATTGATTCGCCGCGCAACTCGGACGCTTTGGATTCGCCCAGCACCCAGCGCACCGCGTCGATAATATTGGATTTGCCACAGCCATTGGGACCGACAACGCCCACCAGCTGGCCTGGCACCTGAAAGTTTGTGGGGTCGACGAACGACTTGAATCCCGATAATTTTAGTGAAGTTAACCGCACGTTATCGACTTTTCCAAGCTTATAAAAAGAGAAACCGGGCTATGAGTGCCGCCCGGGATGAATACAATTTGTCCAATCATATCATTTGACGCTGCACCTTCCCGATATCCGGCAAGGCTAAATACAAGCAATGGTTCAGCTTGCAGGGCGCATGAGCGAACAGCGGGCGGTATAATCGCGCAGCTTTATTCCGATTCCCTGATTTTTTTATTACTGCGCCCCCATTCCTGTGAATCCGCTACTCGACAAGCTGCAGCCGTATCCCTTCGAAAAATTGCGCCGCCTGTTTGCAGACGTGAGCCCGGACCGTTCGTACTCCCCGATCAGCCTCGGGATCGGCGAGCCCAAGCATCCGACGCCGCCTTTCATTCAAAAGGCACTGGCTGACAATCTGGCGGGACTGGCCAGCTATCCGACCACCGCCGGCATTGATGCGCTGCGCGCGGCGATCTGCAACTGGCTTGAGCAGCGCTATCGCTTGCCTAGCCTGGATGCAGCGAGTCAGGTATTACCTGTGAATGGTTCGCGTGAAGCCTTGTTCGCACTGGCACAAGCCGTAATTGACCCGTACGCCAAGTCCGTCGTGGTGTGCCCGAATCCGTTTTACCAAATTTATGAAGGCGCGGCTTTTCTGGCTGGTGCCGAACCGTTCTTTGTCAATTCCGACCCTGCGCGCAATTTCGCACCGGACTTTAGCACCGTACCGGCCGACATCTGGCCGCGCGTGCAGTTGCTCTATATCTGCTCACCTGGCAATCCAACCGGCGCTGTGCTGACGCTGGAAGACTGGCGCGAGCTGTTTGCGCTGTCAGACCGTTACGGCTTCGTGATTGCCGCTGACGAATGCTATTCCGAGATTTATTTTGGCAACGAGCGGCCACTGGGTTCAATGGAAGCCGCGCACAAGCTAGGTCGCAACCGCTATGAGCGCCTGATTACCTTTTCCAGCCTGTCAAAGCGTTCCAATGTACCGGGCATGCGCTCGGGCTTTGTCGCCGGCGACGCCAGCATTTTGCAAAAATTCCTGCTTTACCGCACCTACCACGGCAGCGCGATGAGTCCGTCGATTCAGGCTGCCTCCATCGCCGCCTGGAAAGACGAGACACATGTCGCAGAAAACCGCGCCAAGTATCTTCAGAAATTTCAGCAAGTCACGCCTATGCTGGCCGAAGTGCTGGACGTTGCTCTGCCCGACGCCGGTTTTTACCTGTGGGCCAAAGTCGATAAGCTGACTAACATTTCCGACACTGACTTCGCCCGCCGGCTCTACGCCGAATATAATGTGACGGTTTTACCGGGCAGTTACGTGGCGCGCGACGCGCACGGCATCAATCCGGGCGCCAACCGCATCCGCATGGCGCTGGTGGCCGAAGTCGACGAATGCATCGAAGCCGCACGCCGCATTGTGGAATTTACCCGCAAGCTTGCCGCCTCCTGAATTTTTATATCAACTGAAAAATAAATCATCATGACTCAACAACTGCAAAGCATCATCGACAACGCGTGGGAAAACCGCACCAGCTTTTCACCCAAGTCGGCTCCGGCCGAAGTGCGCGACGCCGTCGCTCACGTGCTCGAACAACTCAATCAGGGCACTCTGCGCGTGGCGCAAAAAGACAGCGGCAGCTGGGTCGTCAACCAATGGGTCAAAAAAGCCGTGCTGCTGTCCTTCCGTCTGGAAGACAACATTGCCATGCCGTCCGGCGAGCACATGCAGTTCTATGACAAAGTGCCGACCAAGTTCGCCAACTACACTGCAGAAGATTTCGCCAAAGGTGGCTTCCGCGTTGTGCCGCCGGCTGTTGCGCGTCGCGGCAGCTTCATCGGCAAGAACGTGGTGCTGATGCCTTCCTACGTGAATATCGGCGCCTATGTCGATGAAGGCGCCATGGTGGATACCTGGGCCACCGTCGGCTCCTGCGCCCAGATCGGCAAGAACGTCCATCTGTCCGGCGGCGTTGGCATCGGCGGCGTACTCGAACCTATGCAAGCCAACCCGACCATCATCGAAGACAACTGCTTCATCGGTGCGCGTTCCGAAGTCGTCGAAGGCGTTATCGTCGAAGAAAACTCGGTCATCTCTATGGGTGTTTATATTGGTCAGTCCACCAAGATCTATGATCGTGCCACTGGCGAAGTAAGCTACGGTCGCATTCCGGCTGGCTCCGTTGTGGTGTCTGGCAACCTGCCTTCCGCCGATGGCAAATACAGCCTGTACTGTGCCGTCATCGTCAAGCGCGTCGATGCACAGACACGAGCGAAGACCGCGATCAATGAACTTCTGCGTGACTGATTGATTTCCTGTCACCCCGGCGCAAGCCGGGGTCCAGTGCTTACGGTGAACGCCACCGGATTCCGGCATTCGCCGGGATGTCAGTACTAACAAGATTCCAAGGTTCCCATGAATATGACCCTCTACGGCATCCCCAACTGCGACACCGTCAAAAAAGCGCGCGACTGGCTGGCCGAACATGGCTGTGCCTATCAGTTCCACGACTTCAAAAAAGACGGTCTCACACACGCACAAATCGCACTCTGGCTGCAGGCCGTGCCATGGGAAGTTTTGCTCAACAAAAAGGGCATGACCTGGCGCAATCTGCCGGACGCGACCAAGGCCAGTGTCGTTGACGCAGCCAGTGCCACTGCCGTCATGCTGGCCTCACCCAGCGTTATCAAGCGCCCGGTGCTGTGCCATGCGAAAGCTGTACTGGTTGGTTTCACTTCAGACCTCTATCAACAAGAACTGAAAGTCGCTTCATGAGCAACGTAGCAAGCAAAACACTGGCCCTGACCGAAGAACTGATCACGCTATCCTCAGTCACACCTGAAGACAAAGGCTGCCAGGAGCGTATGGCCGAGTTACTTGCGCCGCTGGGATTTGCGTGCGAAACCATACAATCCGGCGCCGTCACCAATCTATGGGCACGGCGCGGCGATGCACAACCTTTGCTCGTGTTTGCCGGTCACACTGACGTCGTGCCAACCGGTCCGCTGGACAAGTGGACATCCAACCCATTCCAGCCTACGCACCGAGACGGCAAGCTGTATGGCCGCGGTGCCGCCGACATGAAAACCTCGCTGGCGGCGATGGTGGTCGCAGTTGAAGAATTTGTCGCTGCCCATCCTGACCATAAAGGCTCGATTGGTTTTCTGATTACCAGCGATGAAGAAGGTCCGGCCACAGACGGCACGGTCGTGGTCTGCGAGCAGTTGAAAGCGCGTGGCGAACAGCTTGATTACTGCATCGTCGGCGAACCGACTTCGGTCACGCATCTGGGCGACATGATCAAAAATGGCCGCCGCGGCACTATGTCGGGCAAGCTGGTCATCAAGGGCATACAAGGCCACATCGCCTATCCGCACATGGCGAAAAATCCGATTCATCTGGCGATGCCGGCATTGGCTGCACTCGCTATTGAAAAATGGGATGAAGGCAACGACTACTACGCACCGACTTCGTGGCAGATGTCGAATATCCACGCCGGCACCGGCGCCTCGAATGTGATCCCGGGCGAATGCGTGGTGGATTTCAACTTCCGTTTTTCTACTGCCAGCACCGTCGAAGGTTTGCAACAGCGCGTCTGCGCCCTGCTCGACCAGCATAGCCTTGACTATGATTTGCGCTGGACCGTCGGCGGCCTGCCTTTCCTGACCCCGCGCGGCTCACTCAGCAGCGCATTGTCCGAAGCGATCCTGAGCGAGACTGGCATCACTACCGAACTGTCAACCGCTGGCGGCACCTCGGATGGCCGCTTCATTGCACAGATCTGTCCGCAAGTTATCGAATTTGGCCCTACCAATGCCAGCATTCATCAGATTGATGAAAACATTGTCATTGCCGATATCGATCCATTGAAAAATATTTACCGGCGCACCATGGAAAATCTGTTGTTGTCATGAGCACGCCCTACACCACCCTGCGCGATCTGCTGCGCCATGCCGTCACCCGCTTTCATACCGAAGGCCTGTTCTTTGGTCATGGCAGCAGCAATGCCTATGACGAAGCGGCCTATCTGCTGCTGCATACGCTGAAACTGCCACTGGAACAGCTCGATCCTTTTCTCGATGCAAAATTGCTGCCGGAAGAAATCAAGGCCTTGCTGGCATTGATAGAAAAGCGCGCAGTCGAGCGCATGCCGGTCGCCTATCTGACGCATGAAGCATGGCTGGGCGAATATAAATTTTATGTGGACGAGCGCGTGATCGTTCCGCGCTCTTTCATCGCCGAGCTCATTCCGGAGCAGTTCGCGCCCTGGGTACAGGATCCCGAAGAGGTCACGCATATTCTGGAGCTGTGCACCGGCTCCGGCTGTCTGGCGATTTTGCTGGCAGACGCATTTCCGAACGCACAAATTGATGCGATTGATATCTCTTCTGATGCGCTCGCGGTCGCTCGTCGCAATGTCGATGATTATGGGTTGCAGGATCGAATTACGCTGATTGAATCCGATCTGTATGCACAGCTGCCGAAGAAAAAATATGATCTCATCATCAGCAATCCGCCTTATGTGAATAGTGTTTCGATGAGCAAGCTACCTACCGAGTATCTGCGCGAGCCGCAGCTGGCCCTGGCTGGTGGCACCGACGGCATGGATTTGGTGCGCAAGATTGTCGCTGGCGCAAAAGACCGGCTGACTGAACATGGCGTGCTGGTGGTTGAAATAGGCAACGAATATGACTATGCCGAAGCCGCCTTTGCAACGCATGAGCTGACCTGGTTGTCGACCAGTGCTGGTGATGAAGCGGTGTTCTTGCTGACGGCTGAGCAACTATAGTTTTCTTCTTTTTACGAACGACACTGGATCCCAGCGTGCGCTGGGATGACGGTAGATGTTGAGACAAGCTCCGCACTACGGTCGTCATCCCGATGAAAATCGGGATCCAGCGTCGTTGATTTTCCATTCTATTAAAAGCTTCTATGATCCGCCTGCAACAACTCAGCCTCATGCGTGGCACCAAGCCACTGTTTGAAAACGTCGACCTGACCCTCAACCCGGGCGACAAAATCGGTCTGATCGGTGCCAATGGCGCAGGCAAATCCACCCTGTTCGCCATGCTGCGCGATCATCTGCATCCGGATCAGGGCAGCATCGACTTTCCACCTAACTGGCGCATGGCTTATGTGGCGCAAGAAACACCGGCGCTCGAACGTGAAGCGATTGAATATGCGATCGATGGCGATGTCACCTTGCGCAAGCTGGAAGCAGAATTAGCGGAAGTCGAAGCGCATCATGATCTGGATGCATCCGGACACCGCATGGGCGAGTTGTATGGCTTGCTGGCCGATGCCGATGCTTACACCGTGCGTTCACGCGGCGAGCAGTTGCTGGCCGGTCTGGGCTTCACCCAGGAACAGATGACGCAATCGGTATCGAGCTTTTCCGGCGGCTGGCGCATGCGCCTGAATCTGGCGCAGGCGCTGATGTGTCCGTCCGACTTGCTGCTGCTGGATGAGCCGACCAACCATCTGGATCTGGACGCCATCATCTGGCTGGAAGACTGGCTCAAGCGCTATGCCGGCACCCTGATCGTGATTTCGCATGATCGCGATTTTCTCGATGGCGTGGTGAATGTGATCGTGCATATCGACGAACGCAAACTGAAACGCTATACCGGCAACTACTCATCCTTCGAACGCCAGCGCGCCGCGCAAATGATACTGGCGCAGGGCATGATGGAAAAACAGCAGCGCAAGCAGGAACATCTGCAATCCTATATCAACCGCTTCAAGGCGCAGGCCTCCAAAGCCAAACAGGCGCAGAGCCGTATCAAGGCACTGGCCAAAATGGAAGAACTCGCACCGCTGCGTGCGGCGGCTGAATTTTCATTTGAATTCCGCGAGCCGCTGCGCGCACCGAATCCCCTGCTCACACTGGACGATGTCTCCATCGGCTACCGCAGCGAAGAAGGCACAGAAAAACAAATCGCTTCCGCCATCAATTTTTCCTTGCAGACCGGGCAGCGGATTGGCTTGTTGGGTGTGAACGGCGCGGGTAAATCCACCTTCATCAAAACCATCGCCGGCGAACTGCAGGCGCTGCATGGTGATGCCAATTTCGGCAAGGGTCTGGTGATTGGTTATTTCGCCCAGCATCAGCTGGAAATGCTGCGCCATGATGAATCGCCGCTGTGGCATCTGGCGCGCATTGCGCCAACCGTGCGTGAACAAGAGTTGCGCAATTTCCTCGGCAGCTTCAACTTCCCCGGCAATATGGTCACCAGCCCGATCAAGCCATTTTCTGGCGGGGAGAAAGCCCGTCTGGCACTGGCTCTGATCGTCTGGCAGCGCCCTAACCTGTTGCTGCTGGATGAGCCGACCAACCATCTGGATCTCGAAACCCGTGAAGCACTGACCGATGCACTGGCCCAGTTCGAAGGTACGCTGATGCTGGTCTCGCATGACAGGCATTTGCTGCGCGCGACCACGGACCAGTTCCTGATCGTGGCCGATGGTGCGCTAACGCCTTTCGATGGTGACCTCGACGATTACAAAGACTGGCTGTTCAAGACCAAGCTGGCGGCAAAGAATCTGGCTGCCGCCGCACCGGTCGCTGTTGCGCCTGTCGTAGAGAAACCAGCGTCCAAGCCATCGCCCAAACGCAAACCCATCGAAGCGCGCATTAAACTGCTGGAAGAAAAAATCGCTAAACTGCATGAGCAAAAATCAGCGCTCGATGTCAAACTGGCCGAGCCGGATATCTACGAAGCCAGCCGCAAGGCTGCGCTGAAGACGCTGCAAGAAGAACAGGCCGTCTGTAGTAAAACATTGGGCGATCTCGAAGCCGAATGGCTGGAGCAGCAAGAAGCACTGGAAAACGCCGGAGCCTGAATCCATGAGCAAACAGGACGCAGATAAGCCGCTCGCCGGCATCACGATTCTGGATCTGACGCGCCTGTTGCCAGGCCCGTTGGCGAGCATGCATCTGGCCGACATGGGGGCGACCGTCATCAAGATTGAGGACAAAGGCGCCGGTGACTATGCGCGCACCATGAGCCATGTAAGGCATGAGCTGTCGCAGCTGTTCATCGCAGTTAATCGCGGCAAGACCATGCTGCAACTTGATCTGAAAAATCCGGCCGATCATGCGCAGTTCCTGCACATGGTCGAGTCTGCCGATGTGGTGATCGAAGGTTTCCGGCCCGGCGTGATGGACAGGCTAGGACTGGGTTGGGATGTATTGAAACAAAAAAATCCGCGGCTGGTGATGTGCGCCATCAGTGGTTACGGTCAGGACGGGCCACTGGCACTGCAAGCCGGTCACGACATCAATTACATCGCCTATGCCGGCATGCTGGCACAAAACTGTGACGCCGATGGCAGACCCGTGCTGCCTAATTTGCAGATCGGTGATTTGCTGGGTGGCGCGCAATCAGCGGTGCAAGGCCTGCTCGCTGCGTTGCTGGCCGCAAGAATCAGCGGCCAAGGACGTTTCGTTGATGTGGCAATGACCGATGGCGTCTTCGCGCACAACATCATGCCTCTGCTGGCAGTGAATCAGAGCGGCAAAACCGCAGAGCCTGCGCGCGACTTTCTGACCGGCGGCCTGCCCTGCTACAACATATACCGCACCAGCGACGCACGCTATATGGCAGTCGGCGCTCTGGAACTGAAGTTCTGGCAAACCTGCTGCGACTATCTGCAACGGCCAGACCTGAAACAGCATCACTGGTCATTGGGGCAAGTAATCGGTGGTGACGATGCGATGGCTATCAAGGCTGAACTCGACAGCATTTTCGCGCAGCGCAGCTTACAAGAATGGATCACACACTTTGCCGATGCGGACTGCTGCGTGACACCGATACTCAGTACCGAAGAAGCACTTCAACATCCGCATTTCATTGCCAGGAAAATGGCGCAGCGCGCTTCGCATGCGACCGAGGGTGATTACTGGAAGACGGGCTGCCCGGTAAAATTCAAAAATTAAAACAGACTTGCGATGCATACGACAGTATTTACGACGCCAGCAGTTAACACTCTGCTGCGCAAATTTTCAGTGTTCTTCCTGAAAACCAAAGGCTGGAAAATTGAAGGCAGTTTGCCGCCAGGCGCAGACAAGTGCGTCTTCATCGCCGCACCGCATACCAGTAACTGGGATCTGCCCTATACCTTGATGGTAGCGTTTGCCTTGCGGCTGAATATTTACTGGATGGGTAAACAAAGTATTTTCGGCTTTCCATTTGGCGGGCTGATGCGCTGGCTCGGTGGCATTCCTGTCAACCGCTCAGCATCAAATAATCTGGTTGCGGCCTCTGCACAAGCATTGATGCATGCCGAAGGTCCGGTGCAGCTGGTCATCCCGCCGGAAGGCACACGCAGCAAGACACGCTACTGGAAGACCGGTTTTTACTATATAGCGCTCGAAGCCAAAGTCCCTATCCTGATGGCATACATGGATTACCACAGCAAGGTCAGCGGCATTGGTCCTATGCTGCATCCGACCGGCGACATAGAAAAAGACATGGAAATCGTCAAGGCATTCTATGCGCCTTTCAAGGGCAAGAACGCAGACCAATTCGAAACAACGAATCGATAATCAATTTTCCGCAGCATAGATCGATCAGCTAAGCGCCTGTCTCATTAAGAGCGTCTAAGTCCTTGCCTTAAAACACCCAACAGCACCTTTGTGCGGCCGCGGGAACGCTTCACTTCACCCCGACACCCATCGTCGATTTAACCAGAATCCTGTACGCATAGCGACGTACCGGCACGATCGACCGACGATGGGGACAATGTGAATCCGGATCTGCAAGCCATACTCGATGAATTTACGCTGGCTGCCAGCCTGCAGCGTTTTAATCCGCAAGCCAGCCTGCCGCATGCGCTGTTGATCGATCGCAAATGGGTCATCAATCTGACCGAAGAAGATGATCATCTGGTGCTATATGCGAGCCCTGGCACCGCCTTCACCATTCCGCACAATAAAGACGGCAGCGAACCGCAGTGGTTTTTTTTATCGCCCAGCACGAGTGGAATCAGCATGCGCATAGGGCTGCATGCCAGCAGTAAAAAAGTCATCCTGCATACAGCAGCCAAAGCAGACGCGCTGGAAAAAATCAGCTTCCGCAGTTGGCTGTATGACTTTATCGAACAACTGGAAATCTGGTGCGACATATTGGCTCCCGAGGCTGAGTACATACCTGCGCAAGAAGCAGTGCTCCCGGAGCAGCCGGCGAAGCATCAATCGCTGAGCCGCGACTGGCTGCGCGGCTGACACGTGTCACATCACACTGGAGCATCACATGGATAACAGCATCCCGAAATCTTCCTCTGCGGCGCGACCGCAAAATATCATGCAATCAGCGCACTCAGCTGTCGCTGCCGATCCTAAAGCTGCAAGAACAAGCCATCAGATTGCTTTGCTGAGTGAAGCGGACAAGGCGCTGAAAGAGGACAACCTGAAACTGACAAACATTTATCGTCCGCCGCCGTTAACAACGGAACCGGATAGCGAGCAGCTGGCAGCGCTGGCACAACTGCTGGAGCAACTGCGCGCGCCTGCAATGCGCGGCAAGACGGAAAAAATCTTTGCGGAGCTCGTACGCATCGTCAATTCAGATCCCCATTTTTAGTACGACAGTCGCCACCACTCCATCAACTCAGAGGATGCATCATGTATGGAAGATTTCCAGTAGCACCACCACCATCCACGCCGCTCCATTTCCAGCGGTTCAACCCGGCTCAAGCTAAACTGGATATGTTCAATGCCATCAAGTACGCCCCTCAAAATGACTTTCTCAGACTGCTTGATTCAGCCTTGGGAAGAGGGGCAAAACTGAATGAGCTTGACCCGGATAATCTCGACGTTCTGAGCTTGGCGGTAAAAACAGATCAACCGGAAAAAATGCAGATACTGCTGGCAAAAGGTGCGCGCCTTCCCGAAATTCCCGAAAGTGGGAAAGGCCTGCTGATGGAAGCCGCCAGTCATTGCGGCGAAAAAATGATTGCCCTGCTGATTGATGTCCTCGAGATAAGTCCGACCGGATGGGACAAACATGAACAGACGGCTTTGCATTATGCAGCCAAGGCTGGCAATAAAATTGCAGCCAGGGCCTTGCTGATGCGTGGTGCGGATCCCGATGATCTCTCTGGAAGCATGGATGCCAGGGAGTTGGCAACTTACTTCGCAGGCATGAATGAGGTCACCGGAAAAAATGTCACTCCACTGATGCTCGCTACGGCAAAGTCGGATAGCGACATGATAGAACTACTGCAGGAATATGATGCCGATCCGCACATCGGCGTATGTCTTCCACTGACGATCGCCATGAAGAATGATAATGCGGAGATCATGTCTTTATTAATCAAAGGGGGGGCAGACCCTTTCCATGCGACGGATGCGAATGGCAAGAGCCTGTTAAAAAATGCCATCATTAACGGCTGCAGCATTGTTACCCTACGGCTGATCGCTAACCGCATACCCATCGCCACCAGCAATTCGGGGGAAAATACCGCAATTGGAAACGCAGTCTGCATGGGCAATACGCAGGCTGTAGCGCTACTACTTGCCAGCGGCTACAACCTCGAAGACCAGCAGCCAAATAACAATACGATTTGGGATATAGCCGAAGCACTAGAAAATGCTGACACCATGCTCGACATTCTGGCTGCGTCGCGCAGCGATACCTGGGAAAACTCTGACAACAAAAAGATCATTGCGCTGCTGGCGCGCTTGCCAACGCTGGCAAAATCTCCGGCCGATCTTGCCAGCGCAGGTTTGTTTCAGACTCTCTTGACCACGATCAGGCAGCCACTGTATGCAGCGACCGTCACAAACAACGCCGGGGTCATACCATGCAATGCGCAGTTGAGTTTGCTGGCTGCGTATTTTCTTGCAGCTTGCAAACCAATGCGCAAGGAATCCGCGATTATTCGAACGCTCGACAAGCAACAGGAATCTGCCGATACCAGATGGATAGAAGCCATCTCCGGCAAGAAATCAAGGCAGGCCGGATCTTTACTGAAAGCCGCCGATAGCTTGATGCAAACCATGCGGGAAAAGCTGAGTCAGCTCATTACACAAGATTATTTTCTCAACTGCGGTGTGGAATGTCCGGACGAAGTCCGGCTCCAGACATTCATCAACAACAAACTGTGTGCAGAAGACGGATTTCCTGATGAAATTTCGGCAGCAGTTACCTCGTCCTGGCATCAGGCAGCCAAGAAAACAATTGCATGGCACATAGCGCCAGACTCACTGGACCATGCCAATCGCTTCGTCACACACATGGCAGCTAGCTTGCTTGAAATTCAGCTTGCTCAAACTGAAGCGCTGGATGATACCTTGCTAAGCGAGTGCAAAAATTTACTTCTGGAGAAATTGGACGAGCAAGCACGGCCTCTGATTACTTTTTGTGCCAATCCGGTTATCTGGCTGCGCAATCATGAAAACCGTAACAACCTCAAGCCTGTTGAACCGCATGAACTGACGAACACAATCCAGATCGAATTGGGACTACCGCGTTCCTTATGTAACAGCATTGTCGAAGGCTGGTCACGGACAATCAATCAGGCACGTAATTCGAACGCATGGCGCACGACAGCCGACTTGCAACGCCTGCTGGAAAAATTAATGGCGCGAGTATTGACGGAACTGTTTCAAGCGCAATCCAATAAGGAAGCGGGTGCTGATTTTCCTGTGCCGGCAGCACGTCGTATGCAATTGCTTGCATGGTGCGAGCAAGCAGTGCCGCAAACGGAGATTGCACTTATCCACCCACCCCGCAATCGCCTTGCGGAGAATCATTTGCGCAGGCCGGCGGAAGCTGAAGCACCTGATGCACCGCCTGCAAAAAAACCGCGTCTCTGATTAATAGACGCGGTAGTAAACATATTTGGAAATTGAGATGTTTGTGGATTTTTACGAAGGCCAGGCTATCAATCGTTCTTGATCACGATGGTAGGAAACTTGATCGACATATCTTTAGCCTTCTCCGCAACCTTGACAGCGACCTTGCGTGCGATCTGCTTGTAGATCTGTGCTTCGACACCATCAGGGTCGGCAACGACGGTCGGCGTACCAGAATCGGTTTGCTGGCGAATTGCCATGGCCAATGGCAGCGAACCGAGGAAGTCAACGCCGAAGTCCGCGCACATCTTCGCACCGCCACCTTCGCCAAAAATCGCTTCAGCATGACCACAATTGCTGCAGATATGCATGCTCATGTTTTCGACCACGCCAAGAATCGGTATGCCGACTTTTTCGAACATCTTCAAGCCCTTGCGCGCATCAAGCAAGGCAATATCCTGCGGCGTAGTGACAATCACTGCGCCCGTGACCGGCACTTTTTGCGACAGCGTCAATTGAATATCGCCGGTGCCCGGCGGCATATCCACCACCAGATAATCCAGATCGCGCCAGTTGGTCTGCTCCAGCAATTGCTGCAAAGCCTGCGTCACCATAGGGCCACGCCAGACCATAGGATCGTCCGGATTGACCATAAAACCAATCGACGACACCTGCAGACCATGGTTCTCCATCGGCTCCATGGTCTTGCCGTCGTTGGATTTCGGACGACCCGTGATACCCATCATCATTGGCTGTGACGGGCCATAAATATCGGCGTCCAGCAGACCGACGCTTGCGCCTTCGGCCGACAAGGCCAGCGCCAGATTAACCGCTGTAGTCGATTTGCCAACACCACCCTTGCCCGACGCGATGGCAATGATGTTGCGCACATTCGGCAGCAGCTTCACGCCACGCTGGGCCGAGTGCGCAACGATCTTCGAGTACACATGCACATGCACCTTAGCGACACCTTCTACCTTCAGCAGGGCTGCCGAAATGGCTGCACGTAGGGGATCTATCTGGCTCTTGGCCGGATAACCCAGCTCCACATCGACGGCGACATGGTCACCATCGACTTCAATATTTTTGGCAGATTTGCTGCTGATGAAATCCTTGCCGGTATTGGGGTCAATAACCATCGAAAGTGCTAACTTGACCGCTTCAATCGTAGTGCTCATTGCTTCTCCTGTGATCTGAGCCGGCAGTCTAAACCAATCATCACTAAGCTGCTTGATAAAACAGTACTAATATAGGAAGTATTAAGCCTATATATTCTGAGGCTGCGCATGCTGGCAAACAAGCAAACACTTGCAGCCAATTCGATACCTTGAGGTAAAATATCTGTTAATGGTTTTAAACGATCAACCCCAAAATATATGTTTTATAAAACATATTATTTAATCCAATACGGCCACTTCAGATGAACGATTCATTTGACCTACAAAAAATTCATCCGATCCTGGATGAACTCGGCGCGCTACCCGGTGCGCTGCTGCCCATTTTGCATGCTGTTCAGGCACAGGTCGGCTATGTGCCAGCCGAAGCAGTGCCGCTGATTGCGGAACGACTGAACCTGTCGCGCGCCGAAGTGCATGGCGTGATCAGCTACTACCACCATTTCCACCAGCATCCACTCGGCAAAACTGTCGTGCAAATTTGTCGCGCGGAAGCATGCCAGTCAGTCGGCGGCGACGCGCTTGCTGCGCATGCTGCAAAAGAAATTGGTTGCGACTTTCAAGAAACCAATGCGGACGGCAGCGTCTCGCTAGAGCCGGTGTATTGCCTCGGCCAATGCGCTTGCGGTCCGGCTGTGATGATCAATGACGACATCTATGCCCGGGTCACGCCGGCGCGCCTGAGCGCGCTGCTGCAACAAGCAAGGAGCAAAGCATGAGCCAAATCATTGTTTACGTCCCGCGTGACTCCACCGCGATTGCGCTCGGCGCCAATGAAGTCGCCTCAGCCATTGTGGCTGAAGCAGGCAAGCGCCAGCTCGATATCAAGCTGGTACGCAACGGCTCGCGCGGCATTTTCTGGCTCGAACCACTGGTCGAAGTCGCCACTGCTGCAGGTCGCATTGCTTACGGTCCGGTGATGCCGGAAGATGTCGCGTCGCTATTCGATGCCGACTTCCTGCACGGCGGCGCACATGCGCTGGCACAGGGCTTGACCGAAGAAATTCCGTATCTGAAAAATCAGGAACGCCTGACCTTTGCCCGCGTCGGCATCACCGATCCGGTCTCGATTGACGACTACATCGCCCATGAAGGCTTTGCCGGCTTGCGCAATGCAATCAAGCTGACGCAAGAAGAGATAGTCAAGCAAGTCACCGACTCCGGTCTGCGTGGTCGTGGCGGCGCGGCTTTCCCGACCGGCATCAAGTGGAACACCGTGCGCAATACCTCGTCTGCGCAAAAGTACATCGTCTGCAATGCCGACGAAGGCGACTCGGGCACCTTCTCCGACCGCATGGTGATGGAAGATGATCCGTTCATGCTGATCGAAGGCATGACCATCGCTGGCCTCGCAGTCGGTGCGACCATGGGTTACATCTATGTGCGCTCCGAATATCCGCATGCGATTGCAGCGTTGAACGAAGCAGTGGCAAGCGCGCGCGCGCATCATTACCTCGGCAGCGACATTTTACATTCCGGCCACGCCTTCGAACTCGAAGTTCGCGTCGGCGCCGGCTCGTATGTGTGCGGCGAAGAAACCGCCCTGCTCGAAAGCCTGGAAGGCAAACGTGGCATCGTGCGCGCCAAGCCGCCGCTGCCGGCGATCTCCGGTTTGTTCGGCAAACCAACCGTCATCAACAACGTCATTTCACTCGCCAGCGTGCCCATCATTCTGGCGCGCGGTGCAGAGTTCTATCGCGACTACGGCATGGGCCGTTCACGCGGCACCTTGCCTATCCAGATCGCCGGCAACATCAAGCGCGGCGGCCTGGTTGAAAAAGCCTTTGGCGTCACGCTGCGCGAAATGCTGACCACCTTCGGCGGCGGCACTGCTTCAGGTCGGCCGATCAAGGCGGTGCAAGTTGGTGGCCCGCTCGGCGCCTATCTGCCTGAATCGCAGTTCGACACACCGCTGGACTACGAAGCCTTCCTGGCACTGGGCGGTACGCTTGGTCACGGCGGCATTGTGGTGTTTGATGACACAGCCGACATGTTGAAAATGGCGCGCTATGCGATGGAATTCTGCGCTGTCGAATCCTGCGGCAAATGCACACCCTGCCGCATCGGTTCCACCCGCGGCAAGGAAGCCCTCGACAAGGTCATCAAGGGTGAAGACACAGAAAAGCAGATTCATCTGGTACGCGACCTGTGCGACGTGATGCTGAATGGCTCACTGTGCGCAATGGGTGGCATGACACCATTCCCGGTACTGTCCGCACTCAATCATTTTCCGCAAGATTTCCACGCAAAGGAAACCAAATGAACAAGCTCAACGACACCGATTACGGCACCCCTGCCAGTCTCGCCACCACCACAGTTACACTGGAAATTGACGGCGTTAACGTCACCGTGCCGGCTGGTACCTCAGTCATGCGCGCCGGCGTCGAAGCCGGCATCAACGTGCCGAAGCTGTGCGCTACCGACAGCCTCGAAGCATTCGGCTCCTGCCGTATCTGCCTGGTAGAAATCGAAGGCCGCAAAGGCTATCCGGCTTCCTGCACCACGCCGGTTGAGAACGGCATGAAGGTCAAGACCCAGACACAGAAACTGGCCGACATCCGCAAGGGCGTGATGGAGTTGTATATCTCCGACCATCCGCTCGACTGCCTGACCTGCCCGACCAACGGCAATTGCGAACTGCAAGATGTCGCCGGCATCGTCGGTCTGCGCGAAGTCCGTTACGGCTACAACGGTGAAAACCATCTTGACCTGAAAAAAGATGAATCGAATCCGTACTTCACCTACGATGCATCGAAGTGCATCGTCTGTAACCGCTGCGTGCGCGCTTGTGAAGAAACCCAGGGCACCTTCGCACTGACCATCGATGGACGCGGCTTTGATTCGCGCGTGTCGGCCGGCCAGAAAGAAGATTTCATGGCTTCCGAGTGCGTCTCCTGCGGCGCCTGCGTACAAGCCTGCCCGACCGCCACGCTGACAGAAAAAACCATCGTCATGATGGGGCAAGCAGACCACAGCGCCATTACTACCTGCGCCTACTGCGGCGTCGGCTGTTCGTTCAAGGCCGAGATGAAGGGCAATGAAGTCGTTCGCATGATCCCGTACAAGGATGGCAAGGCGAACCACGGCCACTCCTGCGTCAAGGGTCGTTTCGCATGGGGCTATGCAACCCATCAGGATCGCATGTTGAAGCCGATGATCCGCAAGAAGATCACCGATCCATGGCAAGAAGTGTCGTGGGATGAAGCGCTCGGCTATGCCGCCAGCGAATTCCGCCGCATTCAGGCCAAGCACGGCAAGGATTCCATCGGCGGCATCACCTCGTCGCGCTGCACGAATGAAGAAGTCTATCTGGTGCAAAAGCTGGTGCGCGCCGCATTCGGCAACAACAACGTTGATACCTGCGCACGCGTCTGTCATTCGCCAACGGGCTATGGCCTGAAACAAACACTGGGCGAATCAGCAGGCACGCAAACTTTTGATTCAGTCATGGAATCAGACGTGATCATGGTCATCGGCGCCAACCCTGTCGTTGCGCATCCGGTGTTCGCTTCGCAAATGAAGCGCCGCCTGCGTCAGGGAGCGAAACTGATCGTCGTTGATCCGCGCACGACCGAGATGGTCAAGGGCCCTCACTACGAAGCCGACTACCATTTGAAACTCAAGCCAGGCACCAACGTCGCGCTCGTCTCATCGATGGCGCACGTGATTGTCACTGAAGGCCTGTGCAAGGATGATTACATTGCCGAACGCTGCGACACGCAGTCGTTCAAGGAATGGAAAGAATTCGTCTCGCGTCCGGAAAATTCGCCGGAAGCGATGGCAGAAGTCACCGGCGTGCCGGCTGATCTGCTGCGCAGCGCTGCAAGACTGTATGCCACCGGTGGCAATGCAGCGATCTATTACGGTCTGGGTGTGACCGAACATGCGCAAGGCTCGACCACCGTGATGGGTATCGCCAATCTGGCGATGGCAACCGGTAACGTCGGCCGTGAAGGCGTCGGCGTGAATCCGCTGCGTGGTCAAAACAATGTGCAAGGCTCTTGCGACATGGGTTCCTTCCCGCATGAACTGCCGGGCTATCGTCACATTTCCGACAGCATCGCGCGTGCCGAGTTTGAAGCCAACTGGGGCGTGAAGCTCAATCCGGAACCGGGCCTGCGCATTCCAAATATGTTTGATGCCGCCGTCGATGGCAGCTTCATGGGTCTGTACTGCCAGGGTGAAGATATCGTGCAATCCGATCCGGATACCCAGCACGTATCAAAAGCACTGTCTTCCATGGAATGCATCGTGGTGCAGGATATTTTCCTGAACGAGACCGCAAAATTTGCGCACGTCTTCCTGCCGGGCTCGTCCTTCCTTGAAAAAGACGGCACCTTCACCAACGCCGAGCGCCGCATTTCGCGCGTGCGCAAAGTGATGCCGGCCAAGGCAGGTTTCTCGGACTGGGAAGTCACAATGGCACTGTCGAACGCACTCGGTTATCCAATGAACTATGCTCATCCGTCTGAAATCATGGATGAAATTTCGGCGCTGACGCCAACCTTCAAAGGCGTTTCGTTTGAAAAAATCGACAAGCTCGGCAGCATTCAGTGGCCTTGCGATGATCGTGCGCCGAACGGCACGCCGATCATGCACATTGATACCTTCGTGCGCGGCAAGGGCAATTTCGTCATAACGCAATACGTCGCCACTGATGAGAAAGTCACGCGCAAGTTCCCGCTGATTTTGACCACTGGACGTATCCTGTCGCAGTACAACGTCGGCGCGCAAACTCGCCGTACTGAAAACGTACAGTGGCATGCTGAAGACCGTCTGGAAATTCATCCGCATGACGCTGAAGAACGCGGTATCAAACAGGATGACTGGGTTGGCATTGAATCGCGATCAGGGCAAACCGTGCTGCGTGCCACCATTACCGACAATGTGCAGCCGGGTGTGGTCTATACAACCTTCCACTACCCGGAGTCGGGTGCGAATGTGATCACCACAGACAATTCTGACTGGGCCACCAACTGTCCGGAGTATAAAGTCACGGCGGTTCAAGTGATGCCGGTCAGCCAGCCTTCAGAGTGGCAGCAAGAGTACAGCCGCTTCAACAAGGAACAGCTGGAGCTCGCCAAAGCCTAAGTATGAAACAGGATTTGCTCACGCCATTGCAAGTTGCCGGTGCAGCGCTGCTGCAACCGGTAACGGTGCAGCGCTGGCGTGAGCAGAAGTTAACGCAGTCGGAAGATGTCGTTGCGGTTGAAGTGCCAGTGGCGCTGGAATACAACGGCATCTCGCATGTGGTGATGCTGGCTTCGCCTGGTGCCCTGGAAGATTTTGCGCTCGGCTTTTCTTTGTCCGAAGGCATACTGGAAAATGCCAGCGAGCTGTATGACTGCGAAGTTGAAGTGCAGTCTGATGGCATTCTGGTCAAGCTGCAGATTGCGTCGGAACGCTTTGTCAATTTGAAAGCCAAACGCCGCAATATGACAGGTCGGACCGGTTGCGGTCTGTGTGGTGCCGAGACCTTGCAGCAAGTGTTTCACCACCCCGCTACCGTGTCGAATGTGCATGCAGTACCGGCACAGCATCTGCTAGCTGGCATGCGCGCGATGCAGGCCTTGCAGCCCATGCAGCAGCAAAGCGGTGCAACGCATGCCGCAGCGTGGATGCATGCAGACGGTGAAGTCGTTTGCGTACGTGAAGACGTAGGCCGTCACAACGCACTCGACAAACTAATCGGTGCGCTTGCCACTGCCGGAGAAGATTTTTCGCAAGGTGCATTGCTGATCACCAGCCGCGCCAGCTACGAGATGGTGCAGAAGTCCGCAATGATGGGTGTTGGTGTTGTGGCCGCGATATCAGCACCAACCAGTCTGGCGGTACAACTGGCGCAGGACACAGGCGTAACGCTGGCCGGTTTCATGCGCGACCAAAGTTATGTGGTGTATGCGCATCCGGAACGCATACAACAACAATGAAGTTTATGAGGTGAAGAGATGGACGCAAACAACCTGATCAAGATGGCAAACAAGATTGGCACTTTTTTCGAGAGCATGCCGAACCGCAAGCAGGCAATTGAAGACATTGCCACGCACTTGAAACGCTTCTGGGACCCCCGCATGCGTCGCGCCATCATTAAAAGCATGGACGACAAAGAAGATGCCGCCATGACCGACATCGTGCGCGAAGCCATCAATACGCATCGCGATTTGCTGGCCTGACTGCTGGTCTGATCCGTGACCCATCCTGCCGCCCTGCAAGCGCTGCTGAAGCGCTACTCGCTAGGCGGCAAGGATCTGGCTGAACCCGGCCCTTCCTCCGAAGAACTACAACTGATCGCAGCCGCTGCACTTCGTGCGCCGGATCACGGCGAACTGATGCCGTTTCGCCTGGTCGTTGTCAGAGATGCTGCCCGCAGCAGGCTGGCTGATCTGTTCGAAGACTATGCACGGCGCGCCGGCAAATCCGCAGAAAGTATTGCCATCGAGCGCTCCCGCGCCTTGCAGGTACCCGTCACCATTGCGGTCATAGCACGTATCGATTTATCTCACCCTGTCGTCCCTGCGCATGAACAATGGGTCTGTGTAGGCGGCGCAATTGCCAATGTTCTCAACGCGCTGCACCTGCTTGGTTACGCAGGCAAAATGCTCAGCGGCGGCAAGGTACGCGATCAACAGATCGTGAAGGCGTTTTGCCGGCCCGGTGAAACACTGGTGGGGTGGATAGCCGCAGGCACGCCCTCGCGAGAACTGCGAATTAAAAGTGAAAAATCATTAGCGGCAGTTCTTTCAGATTTTTGAAAGGCTGGTATGTGCAGCCGCTCCCCCAATGCTCGACGAATGATGTGTCAGTCAATACACTCCATGAATGCGTACTGCCGCTAAATTGCTTGAAGCTATGCGCCGCAATCCGCTGGAATGAAGCAATTAACAATTGCAAACTGTGGCACGGCAGCATGAGATTCATTGACGGCAGGACGGCACATGTCGTTATATTTTTTTCGAGTTGATGGCATGTCCTCGGCATTGCCAGCGCATCGTCCGATCAAGTCGCATGCGTTTTGGTATTCCGGTAAAACACTGTTGGAGCGAATAATTTAAGTCAAGTCCTAGTCGGTGGCACTGCTGCTGAAATCACCACACATTTGATTTCAAATGCCTTATTATGCAATCATTGATATGAAATTTAAGGAGTGAATGCAATGGCCTCCGTCACTGTTCGCAACTTACCTGATGAAACGCATCGCGCCTTGCGTGTGCGTGCCGCTTTGCATGGCCGCAGTACCGAGGCTGAAATCCGGGCGATTCTGGAATGTGCTGTCCGGCCTGAGGAGCGGATTAAGCTTGGTTCCCTGCTGGCCGAAATTGGTCGCGAAGCCGGTGGCGTCGATCTTGAGATCGAACGTGACAGAACACCAGCCGAACCGATGGCTTTTGAATGATCTTACTCGATACTAACGTCGTTTCGGAGCCATTGAAAGCTGCAGGCGACACGAACGTCCTTGCCTGGATTGACGCGCAGATTATCGAGACGCTGTACCTTTCGACAATTAGTCTAGCCGAAATGCGCTTCGGTATCGCTTCACTGCCAGAGGGCAAACGGCGGGATACGCTTCAATACAGCCTTGAGCAGCGCGTCTTACCGTTATTCGCGGGTCGCATCCTTAACTTTGACGGCCCCGCGTCACAATCTTATGCAACACTGCGCGCTCGCGCTCGTGCGTGTGGTCAGGCCATTGCAGCCGCAGACGGCTACATCGCTGCCATCGCAGCAACACATGGTTTCGCGGTAGCTACGCGTGACACCTTGCCATTTGATGCTGCCGGCTTAGCTGTCATCAATCCCTGGAACTGGCAAGCACATTGATCGATAAACCTATCACCAATACCTGGGATACTGTCTGCCCTTAGGGTAGTTGTTATACACCAGCGCCACCAGCACAATTCCCACTGCACCGAGCAAAGTCGGCGTCAGCAAAAACTGCCAGCCCGGCTGCGCCAGCATCACAATCACGGGGTTGCTACCGGCTGGAGGATGCACAGTCCGAGTGATCATCATCAGTACAATCGCGACCGCAACTGCAAGTGCCATACTCCACCACTGCGCGCCAAACAAATTCAGGAACACCAGTCCTGTCAGGCTAGACAGAAAATGTCCCGCTATCACATTGCGCGGTTGCGCAAACGGTGAATCGATAAATCCAAACACCAGCACACAACTGGCACCGAACGATCCCAGTATCAGCAGCGCACCGCTTTGTTGCGCCAGCAGCGCCAGCACGGCGATGGCGATGAAACCACCCAAGCCTGCCAGCAGTACCACCTTCTTTGCCGGTTTCGGCGGCAAGGCGCCCGTTGCTTTCCATTGCTTCCAGAATGTCATAGGTTTTCCCAGAAAAAAACTGCAAAAAAAACGCCTGCCACGCAAGTGGCAGGCGTTTATCTGATCAAACAGATTAGTGAAACAGGATGGCTGATTTTTGTAGCGTGACCCAGATCCCATAGGCAAGCGGGGCACCGACAGCCACCCATGCCAGAGCAGCGAGCACTGGATGGGAGCCGCCACCATCGACAGCAGAGCCGCCGACTGCAGAAGCCAGTGATTTTTCATGCGCAAGCTGCTTTTCAACAGCCAGTTCAGCGTCGCTCATGAAGAAACGGTCTGCAACCGGGCGCACCAGCAAGTTGGCAATGAAGCCCACTACCAGCATCGCGGCGAGTACATAAAAGATCGGTCCGTAAATCTGATCGAACGGTACCTTCGCTTCGAGACGCACGTCGTGCATGTAATTGACAATCACAGGGCCGAGAATACCGGCGGTTGACCACGCAGTCAGCAAACGGCCGTGAATGGCGCCAACGAACTGCGTGCCGAACATGTCAGCCAGATAGGCTGGAATGGTCGCAAAGCCGCCGCCATACATCGAAGCAATCACGCAGAAGCTCAAGACAAAAATAGGTAGCGACTTCCAGTCCGCTGCAGCCGAAGCCAGCAGATACATCGCAATACCGAGCACGAAGAAGATGAAGTAGGTCTGCTTGCGACCCAGCTTATCGGAAGACGAAGCCCAGACGAAGCGACCCGCGATGTTAAACAGTGAAATCAGACCCACGAAACCGGCTCCAATGGCAACTGCACCGGCCAGCAATGCCTTGTCGAGCTTGAGGTCAGCAAAACCGATATCGACTTGCCCGATCAGTGCGCCTGCAAACGTCTCTTGCAGCATAGGTGACGCAGCGCCAATGATACCGATGCCAGCGGAGACGTTCATGCAGAGCACGATCCACAGCAACCAGAATTGGCTAGTCTTATGCGCGTTTTTCAGATGCACGTGACGCGTCGCGATCATGTTGTTTGCCAACGCATTTTGCGGAGGTTCCCAACCAGCAGGTTTCCAGCCGGTGGCGGGTACACGGTAGCCAAACGCACCGCACAGCATGAAGACGGAATAGATAACAGCCAGAGCAACGAAAGTTTGCCAGACACCGGTGTTGCCCGGTGTCGCAAATTTTGACATTAGCATTGTCGCCAGCGGTGAACCTATCATTGCGCCGCCACCAAAACCCATGATGGCCATGCCGGTTGCCATACCGCGACGATCCGGAAACCATTTAATCAGAGTAGAGACTGGCGAGATGTAACCCAGTCCGAGACCGATGCCGCCGATCACGCCTGAACCCAGCCACATCATCCACAGCTGATGCTGGTAGATACCCAGCGCGGAAATCAGCAGGCCGCCGCACCAGCAGACAGCCGATACCAGGCCAGCCTTGCGCGGGCCAGCACGTTCGAGCCAGCCGCCCCATATAGCTGCCGAGCAGCCGAGCAGCACGAAGAACAGTGTGTACATCCAGCCCAGATCGAATTGGGTCCAGTTACAGTCGGTCGCAAACAGAGCGCGCCAGGTACCGCCGAGCTTGTCAGCGAAAGTAGCAGCGCCAGCCGCACAGGAGGCCAGTGGCAAGCCATCAGCGCCCAGCAAGGCATTACCCAGAGGTTTCCAGAAAACGGAAAAACCATAGGCCATGCCTATGCAGAGATGAATGGCCAATGCGGCCGGTGGTACCAGCCAGCGGTTAAAGCCTGCGCCGGCGATCGTGCGCTCCTTCGCCAGTAAATCGAATAGTCCCATCTTGTCTCCCTCTTGCTCAGCCACTTATAAATGGCCAAATATGTTTTAGTTGCATAGCTTTCCGCCAACAGACGCACACACTCTGCTAGAGTAATGCATTGCCGTTGCGAAAATTAACACTCACAATACCCTAGCGCAATAGGCTTCTATAAACATAATGTTCAAAGTTCGAATTATTCCCCATTGGGAAATCACCCAAAGCGACGGCGAAACGCTCGATACGGCCGTCTTGCTAACGCTGCTGAGAGCGATTGAAGAGACGGGTTCGATCGCCCGAGCGTCGCAATCGGTAGGCCTGTCTTACCGCTATGCGTGGGGTTTATTGCGCAAGGCTGAAGCGCTTTTCGGACACAGCCTGATGCAGACCGGACGCGGACGCGGCACCCAGCTCTCCAATCTGGCGGAAAAGCTGATCTGGGCTGACCGTCGCGTTGCCGCTCGCCTGTCCCCCACGCTCGAAAGTCTGGCTTCGGAGCTCGAGACCGAGCTTGGCAAGACTTTCGGTAATCCTGCTGCGAAGATCCGGCTTGATGCCAGCCACGGTTTTGCCGTTGCCGCTTTTTTAAGGCAGGCAGGTGAACTTGGCTTGCCGATTGACCTGCGCTACCGCAACAGCACCGATGCGGTAGCAGCGCTGTCACGCGGCGAATCCGACCTGGCCGGTTTTCATGTGCCGCTGGGCGCGTTCGAAGCGCAGGCTATGGAACGCTACGGCAAATGGCTGGATCCAAAGTCTTACCGGCTGATCCATCTGGCCGTCAGGGTGCAGGGGCTGTTCGTCAACTCCGGCAATCCGCTGGGTATTGAGAGCCTGAACGATTTAACACGTTCCGATGTGCATTTCGTCAATCGTCAAACCGGATCCGGCACACGTATGCTGCTGGAGTTGATGCTCAACGAAGGCAATGTGTTGCCGGCGCAGGTCAATGGCTTTGAAAATGCTGAGTTCACGCACTCGGCTGTTGCGGCCTATATCGCCAGCGGCATGGCCGATGTCGGCTTTGGTGTGCAGACTGCCGCCCAGCGTTTCAAGCTTGATTTCATTCCGCTGATACGGGAGCGTTATTTCTTTGCGGTGCCGAACGAATCGCTGGAGCAACCGCAGATGCAGCGCGTAATTGACGTGCTGCGCTCGCAGAGTTTTCGCAAGGTAGTCAATCAGCTGCCTGGTTACGATGCTACAGATACCGGCTCTCTGTTGACCTTGCAAGAAGCTTTTGGCGGCCCGAAAAAAAATTAGCATGAACAACAAGCAAATCAGCGGCGTCATTCTTGCCGGTGGCCGGGGCACCCGCATGGGAACACTCGATAAAGGATTGCAGCTGTTTCATGGCGTACCCATGGTGCTGCAGGTGGTGCAACGTTTAGCGCCGCAGCTTGGCACCTTGATGATCAATGCTAACCAAAACCTTGATACATATCGTGCGTTCGGGTTACCCGTCTGGCCAGATCTTATGCCTGACTATGCAGGGCCACTGGCAGGATTACAGGCAGGATTGAGGTATTGCGATACGGAATACTTGCTATGCGCGCCTTGCGACTCGCCTTTTTTGCCTGATGATCTGGTTGTGCGGCTATCTGCAGGCTTAGAAGAAGCTCAAGCCGATCTTGCGCTGGCCGTTACTGTCCATGCAGGAAAGTCTCAACGCCATCCCGTATTCTCTCTGATGAAAAGCAGCTTGCTGCCACAACTGACAGATTTTTTGCAGGCAGGCGGGCGCAAGATGGATGCGTGGTTGGCGACGCTGGTCACCATCGAAGTGCTATTTGATGATGACGCAGCGTTCAGTAATATCAACACCTTGGACGAGCTTACTAATCTCGCAGCCCGTTAATTTTTGGCGACGGCTTCGCGTGGCTTGAAATGCTTGTCACTGATCCTGAATTTGCCGCGCCGGTCTCCCATCAATTGGCGCAACTCGGCAATCGTCAGCGCGCTGACCTCGTGCATGCGAATCAACAGCGATGCCGTCACAGGCAGACGCCGGTGACGTATTTTGCTGATTACGGGCGGCGATACTTCCAGCGCGCGCGATAACGCCGCGTCGTTTTTCAGATTGAGCTTGCCAATCAGAGAAGCAAGCAGTAAGTCGGGGTCGTAGCGCTGCATCGTTTGCATATTTTCTTGCTCCATTGTGTCCTCATGCGGGTGGTTAAGTTCACTCGGATTTTGACAACATGCACTCGAGGTATCTTGAGAATCCACAACGGCTACCGCGCAACTTGAACGATGTGTTCAATCGCTGCGTCAACGCAAGTTGCCGGCGATGGGCAGTGCGGTCTTGTACTTGACCTGCTTGAGCGCAAAACTTGACTTGATGTTTTTGATGCCGGGTATGCGCGTCAAATGTTCGAGGATGAAACGCTCGAGCGCCTGCAGGTCGGGCACCACAATACGCAGCAAATAATCTTCATCACCCGTCATCAGGTAGACCTCCATCACCTCATCGAAGTGACTGACAGCCTGTTCGAAGCGCTCAAGCGCACCAGCTTCCTGCTTTTCCAGCGAAACGCGCACAAAGACATTCACCTTCAATCCCAGCGCATGCGGATCGACCAGCGCGACATAGCGTGCAATCACGCCCTCACCTTCCATCTGCTTGACGCGCGCCAAAGTCGGCGACGGTGACAGGCTGACTTTCGCAGCCAGTTCAACATTCGACAAACTCGCATCCTGCTGCAGCTGACTCAAAATCCGTAAATCTGTCTTATCCAGTTTTTCTGACATATAAATTCATTAATTTAAATAATTAAAGCATTTTATGCTTCAAATAAGAAAAATGGCAAAGTTTTCAGCACCACCTGCTGCACGCAAAAGCGTAACTTAGCGGATTGAAAAGCCACTCTATTTTCGGAGCACTCATGGACAGAAACACACCCGCACAAGTCAGCGCGCAGCAAGACATTGACGCCACCGAAACAAGCGAATGGCTCGCTGCTTTGCAATCGGTACTCGAATCAGCAGGGCCGGAGCGCGCCCGCTTCATTCTCTCGCGGCTCTCGGCTGCAGCGCAGGCTGCCGGCGTCAACTGGCGCGATGCGCGCAATACACCTTACATCAACACGATACGTGTTACCGATGAACCTCCGTACCCGGGCGGCGCCGATGCGCTTGCGCTCGAAGAGTCACTAGCCGGCATCATGCGCTGGAACGCCCTGGCAATGGTCGTGCGTGCCAACCGAGCCTATGGCGAACTCGGCGGCCACATCGCCAGTTATGCGTCTGCTGCCGACCTGTTCGAAGTCGGCTTCAATCATTTCTTTCGCGCGGCGACTGAGCAGTCCGGCGGCGACCTGGTCTATTTTCAGCCACACTCCTCGCCCGGCATCTATGCACGCGCATTTCTCGAAGGCAGACTGAACGAAGACAACCTCAGCCATTACAGGCAAGAGATCAGCGCCAGAAAACAAGGCCTGCAAGGACTGTCTTCGTATCCGCACCCGTGGCTGATGCCGGACTTCTGGCAATTCCCGACCGGCTCCATGGGACTGGGACCGATCAGTGCGATCTATCAGGCACGCTTCATGCGCTACCTTGAACATCGCAAACTACTCGCACCGCAGCCACGCACTGTCTGGGGTGTATTCGGCGACGGCGAAATGGATGAACCGGAATCGCTGGCAGCGCTGTCACTGGCATCGCGTGAAAAACTCGACAATCTGGTCTTCGTCATCAACTGCAATCTGCAGCGTCTTGATGGCCCGGTGCGTGGCAATGGCCACATCATCGACGAACTCGAAACCCTGTTTGCCGGCGCTGGCTGGAATGTCATCAAACTGCTGTGGGGTTCGGACTGGGATCCGCTGTTTGCACGTGATGCGCATGGCGAACTGGTCGACGCATTGAACAGCACCGTCGACGGCCAGCTGCAAACCTTCGCTGCCAATGACGGCCCGTTCAATCGCGAGCACTTCTTCGGACAGAACCCGGCCTTGCAGGCAATCGGCGCGACCCTTACCGATGACGAAATAGACCGGCTGCGCCGCGGTGGTCATGACCTGCGCAAAATTTATGCTGCCTATCACGCCGCCAGCAAGCATGCGGGTGCGCCAACTGTGATCCTTGCACAAACCAAAAAAGGCTTTGGCATGGGTACCGCCGGACAAGGCAAGATGACGACGCATCAACAAAAAAAACTTGAACTGCAAGACTTGCTGGATTTCCGTGACCGATTCCATTTGCCGCTAACAGATGCGCAAGTAGAAAATCTGTCCTTCTACAAACCGCCGGCAGACAGCCCTGTCATGCGTCATCTGATCGAGAAACGTAGTGCACTCGGCGGCTCCATGCCGCGCCGCGTTGACCCACGCGCGCCGCTGGCTGTGCCAGACATAGTGAGTCATGCGCAGTTTGCACTGCAAGCCGACGGCAAAGAAATGTCGACGACCATGGCGCTGGTCAGAATGATGGGCAACCTGCTGAAAGATGTCACCCTTGGTCCGCGCGTTGTTCCTATCGTCGCCGATGAAGCACGCACCTTCGGCATGGCCAATCTGTTTCGCCAGATCGGCATCTACTCGGCGCAGGGGCAGTTGTATGAGCCGGAAGACATCGGCTCCATCCTCTACTATCGCGAAGCAACCGACGGCCAGATTCTGGAAGAAGGCATCACCGAAGCCGGTGCGATCTCTTCATGGACAGCCGCTGCCACCAGCTATTCGGTACACGGCTTGCCTATGCTGCCGTTCTATATCTATTACTCGATGTTTGGATTCCAGCGCGTCGGCGACCTGATCTGGGCTGCCGCTGATCAGCGTGCACGCGGCTTCCTGATTGGTGCAACGTCAGGCCGCACCACCCTCGGCGGCGAAGGCTTGCAGCATCAGGACGGCAGCAGTCACATCATATCGGCGGCCATCCCGAACTGCATTTCCTATGACCCAGCCTATGCGTATGAATTGGCAGTGATTGTTGACGACGGCATGCAGCGCATGCTGCAGCAAAATGAAGATGTGTTTTATTACCTGACTGTCACCAATGAAAATGAAGCACAGCCAAGTATGCCGGCCGGTTCGCGCGAAGGTATCTTGCGCGGCATGCATTGCGTGAGCGATGCTGCGGATCCGGATGTACGTTTGCTGGCCGCAGGCCCACTGCTGAAAGAAGCGATGGCCGCCGCCGATCTGCTGGAGGGAATTTTTGCAGTCACCGCAGCGGTCTACAGCGTGACCAGCTTCTCGCAACTGGCACGCGAAGGCATCGCATGTGAACGTGAACGGCGCCTGCAACACAGTCATACTTTGCCCTGGATTACGCAGCAGCTGCAAGGCAGTGACACGCCGGTCATTGCCGTGTCAGACTACGTGCGCGCAGTGCCGGAGAGCGTGCGCGCCTATGTACGAGCGCCTTACACAACGCTGGGCACCGATGGCTTTGGCCGCAGTGATACGCGCGCTGAATTGCGTGATTTCTTTGAAGTCGATGCGAAGTGGATTGCCTATACGGCGCTGGCTGAAAAATATGCAGGGCAAAAGAGTGCTGCAGAAATGCGAGAGATGGCATTCAAGCTTGGGCTGGATATGAATAAATCTATGGCGGTGAATAGCTAAGTGAAAAAGTGCTCGAATGTTAAATTCATCACTTGCAAAATTATACGGCAAAGCCGTATTATATAAAAATGTTCACCCTGATTGAAACGCCCTCTTTTCAGCGTCTCTGGCCAGACTATTGGTCAGAAGATGAGCACGCTGAGTTCGCGGTTTGGCTGGCACATAATTCAGAAGCGGGCGACGTGATTCCTGGCTCTGGTGGTGTACGAAAAGTTCGATGGGCGCGCAAAGGAACTGGTAAAAGTGGAGGCGTTCGTGTGATCTACTTTAACCGGCTTCGCAATGGCGAAATCTGGTTACTGTTAATTTACTCAAAATCAGTTGTAGAGAATATTCCCGCGCATATCCTGCGACAGGTAAAAGAGGAGATGGAAAATGACCAGGAAAGCAAATGAACTTTTGAAACGAGACTTGGGTCGCGATCTGGGCGCTGAACTTTTGCAGGCTGTCCGTGAAATGAAAGCCGGACAAGGCAATGTAATCAGCAGCTTCAATGTCCACGAAGTTGTAGCGGCGCGAACCCGAACTGGTTTGTCACAATCCGCCTTTGCGGCACTGATGGGAGTGTCGGTAAGAACACTTCAAGATTGGGAACAAGGCAGACGCGAACCATCTGGTGCAGCAAAAACCTTATTGCAGATCGCTCAGCGCCGTCCGGAAGTCTTGATAGAAATTGCGCAATAAGTCCTTTTTAAGCTGACAGTTCCGCCTGCTGCAATATCCGCTCTGCTTTCAATATCACCGGGCGGTCCACCATTTTTCCATCAACTGCTACGGCACCACCATGTGCTGCCGTAGCTGCAGCAACTACCCGCTGCGCCCAGGCGACTTCAGCCGCTGACGGCAAATAAGCCGCGCGCACGACGACAATCTGTTTCGGATGAATGCAAAGTTTGCCGCCGAATCCGAAGCGCTTTCCGCGCAAGGTATCGGACTGCAGTACCTGCTCATCATTGATCGCTGTTGTCACGCCATCGACCGGCGCAGCAATGCCGGCCAAAGTCGAAGCCAGCACCAGTTGCGAACGAAAATAATCCAGCTCGCGATCGTCGCCTTCGATGCCAAGGTCGACGCAGAAATCTATGCTGCCAAACATGAGCCGGCTTACTGACGGCGCTGCAGCAAGCACGCCGGCCTGCACGAAGCCGGCTGCACTTTCAATAAGCGGAATGACCGTGCGTGCGCCCGCAGCCACCACCCGCGCAACTTCGTCCACGCTGGCGGCCTTGGGCAACACAACGGCGGCGACTCTGGCATGACCGCACAAAGCCAAATCAGCTGCATGCCAGATCGAGTCGGCGCTGTTGATGCGTAATGCAATGGATTTGTTTTCTGCACTGTCAGAATCTAACCAGTCGGACAGCGACGAACGAGCGGATTCTTTTTCATCTATCGCGACAGCATCTTCCAGGTCAATGATGACCACATCAGCGCCGGCAGCAAGCGCTTTGCCAAAACGTTCCGGACGATTGGCGGGAACGAACAGGTAAGTAATCGGCGTAGCAGATGACATTCAGATCGCCTTCGCGGTTTCAAGCTCGGTTATCGCTGCGGCGTCATAACCGAGCTCGGCAAGAATGGCAGCAGTATGCTGACCCAGTGCAGGTATCGCATCCATGCGCGGCTTCCAGGTATTCGGTACGGCAGGCGGCAGCAGCGCCGGCAAGGGGCCAACCGGCGACGCGACTTCGGTCCAGCGCTCGCGTGCACGCAGCTGCGCATGCTGCCACAGGTCGTGCATGTCGTTGAGCTGGGCGTTGGCAATTTGCGCTTGCTCCAGTCTCGCTATGACCTCTGCCGCTGTCATGTCGGCAAACACACCGCAGATCAGTGCGTAGAGTTCCTTGCGCGCGTTGGTGCGCAAGGTGTTGGACGCAAAGCGTGCATCGCCGGCAAGTGCTGGTTGCAATAGCACCTGCTCGCAAAATGTTTGCCACTCACGTTCATTCTGCAAACCCAGCATGACCACCTTGCCGTCGCCCGCCGGAAACGGGCCATAAGGATAAATGGTCGCGTGCGCCGCACCGGCGCGCATGGGCGGTGAAGCACCATCAATAGCGTAATACAACGGGAAGTTCATCCATTCGACCATGCTCTCGAGCATGGAGACATCGATGTGGCAACCCATGCCGGTTTTGCCGCGCTGGATTAATGCGGCAAGAATATTCGTGTACGCATACATGCCGGCGGCAATATCGGCGACTGAACATCCTGCTTTGGCCGGCTCGTCTGCAGTACCTGTCACGGACAGAAAACCGGATTCACTCTGTATCAGCAAGTCATAGGCTTTTTTGTCACGGTAAGGACCGTTGGCGCCATAGCCGGAGATGTCGCAGACAATCAATGACGGATATTTTTCCCGCAATGCTTCATATGACAGGCCCAGCCGCGCAGCCGCACCCGGCGCGAGGTTTTGAACCAGCACATCGGCCTTCGCCAGCAGCTTGTCGAAGATGGCGTTCGCTTCCTTGTGCTTGACGTCCAGCGTCAGGCTTTCCTTGGAACGATTGGTCCAGACGAAGTGCGAAGCCATGCCGCGCACGCGTTCATCATAAGCACGGGCAAAGTCACCGACGCCGGGACGTTCGAGCTTGATGACGCGTGCGCCCAGATCGGCCAGTTGACGCGTACAGAATGGCGCGGCAATCGCATGTTCAAGAGTTACGACGGTAATGCCATCAAGCGGACGCATGAATTTCCTGTTGAAGATAATTTAATTTTTGATTGCGAGTGTAGCCTTGGCCTGCATCGCGAGTTCACCGCGCGCATTGGCAGCCCACAGGTTTATGGTACGGCCATCTGCATCCGGCTGACCGTGAATACTGAACGCTTCTATATCAAACAAGGGGCTGACTGCGCGGAATTCAAACTCCGCAATCTGTGTATGCGGCAGGTACTCGCGCACGAGGTCAATCAAAAGCGTGGCAATCAATGGTCCATGCACGATCAGGCCAGGATAGCCTTCAACAGTCGTTACATAGCTGCGGTCGTAGTGAATGCGATGGCCATTGAAGGTCAGTGCCGAGTAACGGAACAGTAAAACAGGGTCAGGCGTGATGATGCGCGACCACAAAGCGACTTCAGGTGCGCGCTTGGGAGCAACGGCCGCCGCACCGGGTGCCGGCATGCCGCGATAGACGATGTCATGCTCTTCCAGCACGCACACTTGTCCTTCGCAGCTGATTTCATGGCTGACTTTGACGAACGCCAGTTGTCCGCTCGTGCCGGTTTTGGTATCGACGCTGGCGATGGTGGAGGTACGCGAGGCCGATGCGCCAATCGTCAATGGAGCCATAAAGTGAAGGCGTCCGCCGGCCCACATGCGTCGTGGCAGCGGCACCGGTGGCAGGAAGCCACCACGCTGAGGATGACCATCTTCACCCAGTTCAGATTGCGCGCTCACGCTCCAGAAATAGATCCAGTGCCATAGCGGCGGCAGCGTACTGCCCTCATGGTGCGTGGGTGCCTGATCCAGTGTCGCTGCCAGCGCGTTTGCCGCCGGCGCATGAATCAGGTCTGTCTTTGTTTCAGTACGGCCCAGCCATTGTCTGAGCAGTTCAAGATCGAGTTCTTCAGGTGGCATGGACACAGACAGAAAATGAGATTATTGCCATCATTTTCTGCCAGTCGTGCGGCTCTGACAATTTGCTTTTTTGGAAGGGGGACTAGCAGCAAACCTGAGCGATGTTGTCAAATTAAACAGACACGCATTAAAGTCAGGATCAATAAGACTTTTTACCCGAAGCCGATGCGTAGATTTCTGAAATGATGTCGTCAACGCCACTGTCGCGCACTTCTTCGAAACGGAAATTGGCGCGTCGGTCCCCCATCAAGTCGCGCAGATCACGTGCGCTCCAGCCGCTGACTTCTTCCATCCGTATCAGCAAAGCTGGCGTGACTGGTATTTCCATTTGTCGTACTTTGCGTAGCAAACCACTCGGCACTTCGAGCGCACGTGCCAGCGCGGCATCACTACGACATTTCAGGCTCAGGATCAGTGCATTGAATAGCCGGTTCGGATCGTAGCCATCGGTCGTAGGTTTGGAAGATTTTTTCATACAAACAAGCTCGCGTGAATTCCGGAAAGTGATTTTGATTATCACATGTCAGGTCACAGGTTTTTAAGCGTAAAAGACGGATTGTGACGAACTGCTACGGAAAAAAGCATTACGACCACTTAAAAATTTCTGCGAGAATAATTTCATTGCTGATAGGAAGTTTTATTCCACAGCAGGAACCGTCATGCTCCATCCGTTGGGCTCATCACTATTCTCTACCGACGCAGGATTATTACAATGATTCAGGCCTCGACTGCGCGTTGCTTCCTTACGCATTTCTGTGCAATCTTCATCTGCAGATGCGATCAATTCCACCAGAACGTGAATCGCAGCGTTCGCAATATTTTCCGACGGATGCGATGCGCAAAATTCTTCAACGGCGTCGATCACGGCCACGCTATCAATTGTCATCAGCAAATCCAGATTTTTGGAACGCATATTTGCCGAGCTTAAAAAACCCAGCGCCCAACTCTCGGTAGCAAGCTTGATCACATCGTCCGATTGCGCATAGGTTTCACACAGCATGCTGCCGCTACCGAGAATGGACTGCCCGCCATAAGACAGCGGCGGAAAGAACAGAGGCATGGCAGCCAGGAACAAGGAAAATATTTTTTTCATATTATTTTCAATACGGACTTATCCGAATAAATTCATTCTACTGTTTATCCGAAAATAAATTCCGGCTGCGCTTGTCAGGCTTTCATCATAATTAAAAGTCAATTATTTTCCTGATGTTAGCCATTTAACAATCTTCTGATTGGTCTGCCTAGCTTGTTTCTGATAAGGTGGCGCCTGCGGTTTTGTCGTGCCACATTCGGGTTCATCAAACTGGAATAACATTGAAAAATTCACCTTTGCGCTTGTCAGCAAGCCTCGCCATTGCCCTTCTCATTCTCACTGACACCGGCACCCTGCGCGCCGACACCGGCACTGCGCCGGACAGTGTGGAGCCTTCAGTCGCGCAGTCCACTCGCGCAATCGCCGGACAGCTGCTCAATCAGCTCGGTCAAAAGCTTAAAACTGCGATGACGACAGACGGGCCGCTGGCCGCCGTCAGCGTTTGCAAAGAAGCTGCGCCGTCGATTGCCAAAAGCCTGTCAGCAGAACACGGGATACAAATCACCAGGGTCGGCACCAAGGTACGCAATAGCAAAATGGGCGTGCCAAACACTTGGCAAAAGGAAGCGCTAAGTCAGTTCGAAGAACGTCTGTCCCAAGGCGAAAAACCGGCCGACCTCGAATACTGGCAAGTGATTGACAGCGGTAATGGCAAACGAGAACTGCATTACGCCAAAGCGATCATGGTGCAGCCAATGTGCTTGTCCTGCCACGGTCAGGCAAGTGATATCAGTACGCCGCTGGCCGAGAAAATCAAACTGGAGTATCCGGAAGATCAGGCTACAGGCTATAGCGTAGGCAAACTGCGTGGGGCCGTTGTCATTACCAAACCCTTGTAATACCGTGCTGTCAGCGTAGAGTCAGATTAATTGCGCATTGTTCTCCCAGCCTTTAATGTTCTTAAAGCTTTAACACAAGTATCTGAACAGTAGCGGCAATAGCGATAGCAGCCTGCGCAGACAATTTTTTCAGTCAAGGAATTTTATTTTGTCGATCAGTAATCCAGAGTTTTCACAGTCGTCAGTCATGCGTCCCGTGAGCATTGAGGGCAGCGGCAGTGCGCATCACGGCAAGCTTTCTGTTCTGGTGCTCGCCGCCATCGGCGTCGTGTTTGGCGATATCGGTACCAGCCCGCTGTATGCACTGAAAG
>JAOAUN010000019.1 GCA_030157545.1 Burkholderiaceae bacterium | reverse complement strand
TCAATCCGGCACGCACAACCTAGCTCTGAAAGAATCAAATGGCAGGACACAGCAAATGGGCCAACATCAAGCACAAGAAGGCCGCCACTGACGCCAAGCGCGGCAAGATCTGGACCCGCATCATCAAGGAAATCACGGTGGCAGCCCGCATGGGCGGCGGTGATATCGCGAGCAATCCGCGGCTGCGGCTGGCAGTCGAGAAGGCCGCTGACGCGAATATGCCGAAAGACAATGTCACGCGCGCAACCCAGCGCGGTGCCGGCAATCTTGATGGCGCCAACTATGAAGAGATCCGCTATGAAGGCTACGGCCTCAATGGCGCGGCGATCATCGTTGACTGCATGACAGACAACCGCGTGCGAACGGTGGCTGAAGTACGCCATGCGTTTTCCAAGTTTGGCGGCAATATGGGTACCGAAGGTTCGGTCGCGTTTTTGTTCAAGCATTGCGGCCAACTGTTCTTCGCGCCCGGCACCAACGAAGACGCGCTGATGGAAGCAGCGCTCGAAGCCGGTGCCGAAGATGTGATTACCGACGACGAAGGCGGCTTCGAAGTCATCTGCGATCCGTATGCGTTCTCGGGCATTCGCGAAACTCTGGAAAAAGCCGGCTTCAAACCGGAGATGGCAGAAATCACGATGAAGCCTTCGACCGAAGCCGATATTACCGGTGACGACGCCATCAAGATGCAAAAACTGCTGGATGCGCTGGAAAACCTTGACGATGTGCAAGAGGTTTACAGCAACGCCATCATCCACGACTAATACTGACCCACTCTCTCAATGAAAATTCTCGTCGTAGGCTCTGGTGGCCGTGAACATGCGCTGGCCTGGAAGCTGGCGCAATCCGTACGTATACAACGCGTTCTGGTCGCGCCCGGCAATGGCGGCACGGCGCTTGATCCGCGCCTGAAAAATATTGCGCTGACCAATCCGCATGAGTTAGCTGATTTTGCCGAGCAAGAAAATATCGCCATCACCGTGGTCGGTCCGGAAACGCCATTAGCGGCCGGCATCGTCGATATTTTTCGCGCACGCGGCCTGAAAATTTTTGGCCCGACGCGCGCGGCAGCGCAGCTCGAAAGCTCGAAAGATTTCGCCAAGGCCTTCATGCAGCGCCATCAGATACCAACGGCGCGTTACCAGACTTTTTCTGACGCAGCGGCGGCGCATGACTTCATCAACCAGGAAGGTGCGCCTATCGTGATCAAGGCCGACGGCCTGGCGGCCGGCAAAGGCGTTGTCGTCGCGATGACTCTCGATGAAGCGCATGCAGCCATTGACATGATGTTGTCCGATAATCGTTTCGGCGACGCCGGCGCGCGCGTGGTGGTGGAAGAATTTCTTGAAGGTGAAGAAGCCAGCTTCATCGTCATGGTGGACGGCAAGAATATTCTGCCGCTGGCAACCAGCCAGGACCACAAACGCCTGCTGGATGATGATGAAGGCCCGAACACCGGCGGCATGGGCGCGTATTCACCTGCACCGGTCGTCACGCCCGAACTGCACGCTCGTGTGATGCGCGAGATCATTCAGCCAACCGTGCAAGGCATGGCGAAAGACGGCATTCCGTTTACGGGCTTTTTGTATGCCGGCCTGATGATAGACGCCGATGGGAACGCGAAAACGCTGGAATTCAATTGCCGTATGGGCGACCCTGAAACGCAACCGATCATGGCGCGCCTGAAAACCGATCTGGTCACGGTGATGGAACATGCTGTTGAAGGCACGCTGGACGCGATCGAACTGGCCTGGGACCGTCGTACCGCGCTGGGCGTGGTGATGGCTGCCGGCGGTTATCCGGATGCGCCGCGCAAGGGCGATGTCATCCACGGCATTCCTGCCGAGACTGCTGACAGCGTGACTTTTCATGCGGGCACGGTGCTGGAAAACGGACAGCTAAAGACCGCAGGCGGTCGCGTACTGTGCGTCGTCGGCCTTGGCGACAGCGTGAAGGTCGCGCAAAAACATGCGTACGAAGCCCTTGATCAGATACAGTTTGATGGCATGCAGATGCGCCGCGATATTGGCTGGCGTGCGTTGAAGCGGCACGGATAAAATCAACCGTCGCCCCAGCGGCGTTAGTGGCGCACCACGAAAGACACTGGGTTCCGGCCTGCGCCGGAACGACGGTAGATTTTTGGATGACGCCTCAATTACTAGCGTCATCACTGGCAGGTGATGACTGCTGCGTGGGCGGACTGCATGCAGTCCGAATTCCCCACTACGCTCCTGACGAAAGTCAGGATCCAGTGACTTTAACTAACATGACCTAACAATTTATTTAAGCTTATGATCTCCCCCCAACCCGCCGCCGTCAAAGCCTGGCTACTCTCGCTGCAAGAGCGCATCGTCGCGGCAGTCGAAGAAGTTGACGGCCAGCCATTCATTCGCGACAGCTGGCAACGCCCTGAAGGTGGCGGTGGCATTTCACGCCTGATTGAAGAAGGCAATGTGCTCGAGCGTGGTGGTGTGGGCTTCTCGCATGTCACTGGCCTGAGCCTGCCGCCATCGGCAGCGGCCAACCGGCCCGAGCTTGCCGGTCGCGCCTGGGAAGCGATGGGTGTGTCACTGGTTTTTCATCCGCGCAATCCGTATGCGCCAACGGTGCACATGAATGTGCGCTTCTTCACGACTACCGGCGCTGACAAGGAACCGGTCTGGTGGTTTGGCGGCGGCATGGACTTGACGCCCTACTATGGCTTCACGGAAGACGCGCGCCATTTTCATCAAGTCTGTCATGATGCGCTCGTGCCGTTTGGCGACGAGCTGCATCCGGCTTATAAAAAATGGTGTGATGACTATTTTTATTTAAAGCATCGCAAGGAAGCGCGCGGCGTAGGCGGCATTTTCTTTGACGATGCCAACGAACTCGGTTTTGAACAAAGCTTCGCGATGACGCAAAGCGTTGGCGACAGTTTCATTCAGGCTTATTTGCCTATCCTCCAGCGCCGCAAGGACACGCCGTATGGCGAGCGCGAGCGGGACTTTCAGGCTTACCGGCGCGGCCGCTATGTTGAGTTCAATCTGGTGTTTGACCGCGGCACCTTGTTTGGCCTGCAGTCTGGCGGCCGTACTGAATCGATTCTGATGTCCTTGCCGCCTATCGTGAAATGGCGCTATGACTGGCAGCCGCAAGCTGGTACGCCGGAGGCGGCACTGTATACTGACTTTTTGCCGCATCGGGACTGGCTGGCTACGTGAGTGCGCGCTGCATTTTGCTGCTGGGCGGAAGTTTCGATCCGGTTCATAACGGTCATGTCGGACTGGCTCGCTATTTTTCAACACTGCTGCATCCGGATGCATTACGGCTGATACCGGCCGGACGGCCATGGCAAAAACCTGAACTGGCAACTGCAGCAGCTGACCGGGTCGCGATGTTGAAGCTGGCATTTGCGGATTGCTCGTTAAGCGTGCAAATCGACGAACAGGAAATTGCACGCAACGGGGCCAGCTATACGGTCGATACCCTGCGCGCATTGCGTGCCGAGCTGGGATCGGAGACCTCGCTGGCACTGGTCATGGGCGCCGACCAATTGCAGAATTTGCACACTTGGCGCAACTGGCAGCAGTTGTTTGATCTTGCCAACTTGTGTGTGGCAACGCGGCCGGGTTTTACGCTTGACCAGTCAGGGCTGGATGCCGAAGTCACCAGAGAAATAACACGGCGCGCAGGCAGTGCGGCGCAAATACGCGCCACTCCCTGCGGGCTTATTCATGTAGCAAGCAATCTCGCGCTGGATATTTCAGCAACTGATATTCGTCAGGCACTGCAACTAGGGCTGGCGACAAATCGGTTATTGCCAGAGGCAGTGCTAGACTATATTCAACAACATCATTTATATCGAAAATAATCAATGGACATCAAAAAACTGCAAGCCCTTGTGATCGACGCGCTCGAAGACGTCAAGGCACAGGACATCAAAGTGTTTGACACGACCCACCTGACTAGCCTGTTCGACCGCATTGCAGTCGCTTCCGGCACATCGAACCGGCAGACCAAGGCACTGGCCTCGTCCGTACGCGACAAGGTCAAGGAAGCAGGCGGCGAGATACTCAGCGTTGAGGGTGAAGGCACGGGCGAGTGGGTGCTGGTCGATCTGGGTGACATGATCGTTCACATCATGCAGCCAGCAATCCGCGCTTACTACCGTCTCGAAGAGATCTGGGGTGAAAAAGAAGTCAAGCTCGGCGCTGCAAAACGTGTCGCCACCGCGAGCAAAAATGCCGGTGCCGTTGTACCGCGCAAAGTGTCGCGTCACTTGACGACGAACCAGGTCGAGGCCTTGCCGGTGATTGAAAAATCCGGCAGCCCGGTCGCGGTCAAGAAAACCAGCACCAGAAAACCGGTTGCGAAGAAAACCGCTGCCAAATCAACGGTGGCGAAAAAAGCCGCTTCTAAAAAGCCGCCTGTCCAAAAAATCACGCTCAAAACACCAGCGGCCAAGAAGCCACGCGCCTCGGCTGCAAAAACTGCAGCAAAATCGAGCAAGCCCGCCAGCAAATCGGCAAGCAAGCCGGCAGCCAAGCGCAGCCCGGCCAAACCAAAAGCTAAATAAGTCACGGATTCATGCAGCTCATCATTGCCGCAGTCGGCCACAAGATGCCTGCATGGATTACGGCCGGCTTCGATGAATATGCGAAGCGCATGCCCGCTGAATGCCGCATCGTTCTCAAGGAAATCAAGCCGGTTGATCGTTCCAGCAGCAAGACTGCCGAAACGGTCATGGCGCTCGAGCGCAGCCGTATTGAAGCCGTGTTTCCTAAGGGCGGCAGGGTCGTCGCACTGGACGAACACGGACGGGATCTGACGACCATACAATTATCGCAACACCTGACTCAGTGGCAACAACAAGGCGGTGATGTTACATTCGTGATCGGCGGCGCAGATGGCTTGGATGCCGCATTAAAAAAGAGCGCCGACATGCTGATCAGGGTATCGAGTCTGACCCTGCCGCACGGTATGGTGAGGGTGTTGTTGGCCGAGCAGCTCTATCGCGCATGGTCGATCACGCAAAACCATCCCTACCATCGCGCAACGCTATAGCGTAATTACAAGGCAAGACCATGGCTGTGACAGACCACAAGATCTATCTGGCTTCAAAAAGTCCGCGCAGGCGGGAGCTGTTGCGCCAGATCGGCGTCGAATTTGAATTGCTGATGCTGCGTGATGGCGGCTCCCGTGATGGCGCAGTCTCTGAAGTGCCGCATAAAAACGAAGACCCAAAAGATTATGTAGCCCGCATCGCGCGCGAAAAAGCCGAAAGCGGCTGGGCCGCTGTGTTGTGGCGCAAACTGCCGCAACGGCCGGTACTGGCGGCCGACACAACGGTCACGATTGATGGTCGCATCCTCGGCAAGCCAGCCAACACCAGTGAAGCCATCAGCATGCTGCAGTCTTTGTCAGGCAAAACACATCAGGTATTAACCAGCGTGGCCGTGATGGCGGATGATAATCTGCTGCAAACGACACAATGCTCCGAAGTCAGCTTTGGTGAACTGTCCGACCAGATGCTGCGCGCCTACTGCGCGTTGTCCGAGCCTTATGACAAGGCTGGCGGCTATGGCGTACAGGGTTATGCCGCACAATTTATAGAGCGCATTGCAGGCAGCTACTCCGGCATCATGGGCCTGCCGCTATTCGAGACAACTCAACTGTTACAGCAGGCTGGTATCAAGATTTTATGAGCGAAGATCTGCTGGTTAACATTACCCCGCAAGAGACACGGGTTGCGCTGATACTGCAGGGCGCAGTGCAAGAGCTACACATAGAGCGCACCGCTTCGCGCGGTCGCGCCGGCAATGTCTATCTGGGCAAAGTGGTGCGGGTGCTGCCGGGCATGCAATCGGCATTCATTGATATCGGCCTCGAACGTGCGGCTTTTTTGCATGTGGCCGACATCTGGGAATCGCGCCCGCGCGATGGTTCAAGTAATGCCGGTTCCAGCACTGCCGCACTGCCGATAGAAAAACTTTTATATGACGGCCAGTCTGTCGTGGTGCAAGTCGTTAAAGATCCGATCGGCACCAAAGGCGCACGTCTGTCGACGCAAATCTCCATTGCGGGTCGCATGCTGGTCTATCTGCCGCAAGATGCTCACATTGGCATTTCTCAGCGCATAGGCAATGAAGCAGAACGCGAACTCTTGCGCGACAAAGTACAAAAGCTGATGCCACCGGAAGAAAAAGGCGGCTTCATCATCCGCACCATGGCGGAAGACGCCAGCGAGATGGACCTGACGATGGACGTCGCCTATCTGCGCAAGACATGGACGCATATCCTGCAACAATCGAAAACGCTGCCTGCGCCAAGTCTGCTGTATCAAGACTTGAGTTTGGCGCAACGCGTACTGCGTGACTTTGTCAGCGACGACACGGCCACGATTCAAGTGGACTCGCGCGAAAATTTTGCCAAGCTGACTGAGTTCGCGAATATCTATACGCCATCAGTGCTTCCCAAGCTGATGCATTACACAGGCGAGCGTCCACTGTTTGATTTGTACGGCGTTGAAGAGGAAATCGAGCGCGCGCTCGGTCGCCGGGTTGATCTCAAGTCCGGCGGCTACCTGATCGTCGACCAGACTGAAGCGATGACAACGATCGACGTCAATACCGGCAGCTATGTGAACGGCCGCAATTTTGACGACACGATCTTCAAGACCAATCTTGAAGCAGCGCATGCAATCGTGCGACAACTGCGGCTGCGCAATCTGGGTGGCATCATCATCCTTGATTTCATCGATATGGAAAATGCCGAACATAAACAGTCGGTGCTCCATGAATTGCATAAAGCGCTGGCGCGCGACCGTACAAAAATAACCGTTTCTAGCTTCTCCGCGTTGGGCTTGGTCGAAATGACCAGAAAGCGCACGCGCGAATCGCTCGCGCATATTTTGTGTGAACCCTGCCCTGCTTGTAGCGGCAAGGGCCAGGTCAAAACTGCGCGCACTGTCACTTATGAAATTTTGCGTGAACTGCTGCGTGAAGCCAAACAATTTAATCCACGTGAATTCCGCATCCTTGCTTCGCAGCTGGTGATCGACATGTTCCTCGAAGAAGAATCCCAGCATCTGACCATGCTGGGTGACTTCATCGGTAAGCCGATCTCGCTGCAAGTGGAAACGACCTACCATCAGGAACAATACGACATCATTCTGATGTAGATTTTTCATTCTGCTATTGAGAATGGACGACCTGAAAAAATATTTCCCACAGCATTGCGCTCATAGTCATAGCCGTCCGCCTTATTCTGGGTTAGAGGTCATTCAAACCTGCGCCTGGCGACAAATTTTATTGAGCGACAGCATCTCCCATACTGTAGAAAGGCCCGTTCACTTGCCACCTCTTTGCGAGCAGGTAGTAAGGATTACGCGCATCGTGTAGTTTTTAATTCATACCCACGTCAGTTCAATGTCATTCAGATAGCGGATGCTCGACAAAAAGGGTAAAGCACTGCTTCAACAGCCTGCCCTCTCTTCTCCGCAAACACACGCTTTTTGCAAGAACACGACTGTGGCACGGCACTTGCACCGCTAGCTATTAGTCTTATTTACTTTCACACCGACTATATCTTTAGCGGCATGCAAAGATTTGTTCGGGAACATTGGGCTCCCCATTTCCCATAGGAGAAAAGCTATGCAAGTTTCTGATGCAATGACACGCGATGTACAAATGGTCAAACCAAACCAGAACATTACCGAAGCAGCGAAAATGATGGCCGACAGTGACTGCGGTGTGCTGCCCGTAGCAGACAACGAAAAATTAGTCGGCATGATTACCGATCGTGACATCGTGGTACGTGCATTAGCCCAAGGCAAGGCAGCCGACACTAAGATCGATGATGTGATGAGTCATGCAGTGATGTATTGCTTTGAAGAAGACGAACTCGATAAAGTTGCGCGCAATATGAGTGATCTGCAGATACGCCGTTTGCCCGTTCTCAATAGCGGCAAGCGCTTGGTCGGCATTGTTTCGCTGGGTGACATCGCGCTGGCCGACCAGACACCCGGGGGCGAAGCACTGCATGGCATTTCCGGACAGAAGCCGCAGCAAACTCAGTCATGACATTGAACACACCGTGGAGCCCTGCCGACGCGCTGGAATCAGGACTGAAAATGATTGATTCGCTTCGAAAAACAAAGCTTAAGGCATTCGCCCAGTTGCGGGTTTCAAACCGTATTGGCATTCAGCCTCTGCCTATTCAAAAGGAGTTTTCATGAAAAACACCCTCCCCTTGCTTTCGATTGCATTCGCCTTGTTCCTGAGCGCTTGCGCGCCGACACAGACCTCGCGATCAACTGGTCAGACAATCGACGATGCCACAATTACCGCCAAGGTAAAAACCGAAATCGCGCAGGATCAGGGCATCGGCAAAGCCTCCGCAATCAACGTCGACACCTACCGCGGCGTGGTGTCGCTGGCCGGCTTCGTCGATAACGATCAACAGAAGCGCAATGCAACACAAGCGGCGATGCAGGTATCAGGCGTCGAAAAAGTTGTCAACAATCTGCAGATCAAGCCAAAGCCATAGCAAGCAGCACGTATCATCAGGAAGCCGGACAAAGAAGAGTTCCGTGCAATTTTTACGCACGAACGGCATTGGGCTGTTTTCACTGCTCTGCCGTTCAGTTCAGGCTTATGTCCGGCATGACATGGCAGTCTATGCAGCGGCACTGGCTTATCAGGTATTTTTTTTACTCTTTCCTTTCATCCTATTTCGTGCCGAATGTGCGGCACCGGTTTCGACTCTTATCGGCGGGATCAGTGCTATCGGTGCTGGTATGGATAATTGCATCGCTCGGCTTTGGCTACTATGTGCAAAACTTTGCCAGTTTCAATGTAATGTACGGCAGCATAGGTGCCGTCATCGTGCTGCTGCTTTACATTTACCTGTTGGTCGCAGTGCTGCTATTCGGCGCAGAGGTCAATGCAGTCATTGAGTTGCACGAGCCACGGATACGATATCAAGCACTCTCTTGACTCTGCGATGTGGCTACGCAGGCGCATATCCGCATAAGCGGCATCTTCACTGCTCTTCGCTATTGGCATCCCCCTTTATTCAAATTTCAATTTGCTATGATTCAAGCGCTTTGGTCCACGGTACGGGATCAGAAGGTCTGCTACCGGGCGAAAAGCGTTTTGATGGAAGATTTCGGCATTAGAATGTCACGCTAGAAACGTGTTTGATACTAGTACAATGCTATAAAACAAAATTCTGACGTAATACATCGCAACAAAGACCACGCATGAATCCGGAAGTTATCGTTACCAATATAAAAAAGCGTTTCACGGGTGTCTCTGGCACGGTCAACGCATTATTGCCAGTGCAGGCACGCTCTATGAACGTAGCTTATCTCGGCTCGGACATGCCGGGTGCGACCATCGCTGCAGAGCAGGCCGCCGCACGCTTCACGCGCCTGCGCTTCTGGCAGGCGCTGCGCTTGTCTTGCACACGTCTGCCGGACGGACGCAAGCGCATCTGGCATGTACGGCGCGACCCTGAGATGATGCTGGCGATTTTTCTGCGTGACGTACTGCGATTGCCAATTGCCCTGGTCTTTACCTCGGCGGCTAAACACCGGCATTCCTGGTTTCCGCGCTGGCTGATCGCGAAGATGGATGGCGTTGTCTCGACGACCCCGGAAGCAGCGAGTTATGTGCCGAATACGAATCGCGTTGTCCCGCACGGTATCAGCCTTGAGCGCTTCTCGCCACCGTCTGACAAATTAAATATCTGGCAAAGAACCGGGCTGGCGGGCAAATACGGCATAGGCGTATTCGGCCGTGTACGGCCTGACAAAGGCAGCGATATTTATGTCGAAGCGATGCTCAAGCTGCTGCCAGATTTTCCGGACTATACAGCCGTGATAGCAGGACTATGCCAGCCACAGCATGAAGAATTCAAGCAGGCACTGGTCAAAAAAATCGCCGCGCAAGGGCTATCGGAACGGATTATTTTTCTGGGCGAGATTGCGCCTGCTGAAGTCGCTGCGTGGTACCAGAATGTGCTGATTACAGTGGCATGTCCGCGCTATGAACCGTTTGGCCTGACGCCGCTCGAAGGCATGGCATGTGGTTGCGCAGTGGTGGCGAGTGATACTGGTGCGTTCAAGATGATTGTGGAAGAAGGCGTGACCGGGCATGTCGTGCCGACCGAGGAAGTTGATCCTTTGGTTGATGCCTTGCGCGGCGTGATGCAGGATCCTGTCAGGGCAGCCGGGATGGGACGACTGGGTCGGGAGCGGGTTGAGAAAATGTTTTCAGTGGAGCGGGAAGCAGAGGGGATTGCGGCGGTGTATGCGGCCGTGTGGGCGAACCAAGCTAAGCGCAAATGAAAAAATAAGAACCAGGAATGAAATGACCAAGCAGCTTGATCTAATTCACACCGGACCGCGCCTGACCATCGGCATCCTGACCTTAAATGAAGAAAAACGCATCGCGTCTTGCATAGCCAGCGCACGCTTTGCCGACCAGATTATCGTTGTCGATAGCGGCAGCCAGGATAAGACGCGGGAGATTGCCGCCTCATTGGGAGCCGAAGTCTATGACTATCCCGACTGGCAGGGTTTTGCGGTTCAGCGCAACCGCATTCTGCAACACGTGAAGGGCGAGTACATATTTTTTCTGGATGCAGATGAGGAAATTCCTGCGGCTATGCAGGCCGAGATAGAAAACGTGGTCGCGGAAGGCAAGGATGAGATTTGGAAAATCCAGTGGAATCACGTCGCATTTGGCCGGGCATTGACTTGGATGACGAATGCCGGCGGTCATCAAAGAATGTTCAAGACAAAATCCATTCTTGAATTTACTGGCGTCGTCCATGAACAAGCTGAAATGAAGGGGGGGGAACGCAGAGTCAATACCTTCCGCAATCGCTTGCTTCACTACTGCCGAGAGTCGGTCGTCGGTAGCCTGCAGAAGCTGACGCAGTATGTCCAGTTAGGGGCGCTAAAACGCGTACACGCAGACAAAAGAGGTGGCGTGCTGCGTGGACTTGCATCCAGTATTTCCGTCTTCTTCCGCTTCTACATAATACGGCGGGGCTTCATGTGTGGCGCTGAAGGTTTTCTTTTTTGCTTTTTTGTGGCGTTAGAATGTTTTTTTCGTTATGCCGCAATCAAATACGATCACGATACTCTTAAGGCGTCTGCACGACGCAACTAATCAATTTAAATCAATAATAAAAAAATGAAAACAATACAGAAAATTTATGAGTGTAGCCCAATCGTCTATTTGGATACTGCTGCTAAGTTTTTGCTTATTTGTAGTGTTTTTTTTATGCCTATTGGTACCGCGCCTACGAATATATTTATAGTGCTAACACTGGCTGCATGGCTTTTGGCAGGTGGGTTCAAAGAGCGTCTTAGTATTTTTCATAATAATTATTTTTCGTATGCAGTTTTGATTCTGTATGGATTACTACTTATAGGCGCGCTCTATTCTACCGGTGACATTTCTGACATTAAATTTCAATTAGCTAAATATTTGAAATTGTTGTTCCTGCTTGTTGCCATGTCACTTCTGCAGGAAAAGAAATGGCAGCAATGGGCACTGAATGCATTCATGCTTGCCATGATCATTACGTTAGCGCTTTCATTAATCAGCGTACTGACACCACTTTCATTTGTAAAAGGAACGGCTGGCGGACCAAGTGACAACCATTTCGTCTTCAAAGATCATATTGCGCAAAATCTGCTGATGTCATTCTTTGTATTATTGATGCTGATTAGAAGCCAGACAGCAGCCAGCAGAAATCTGGCTGCTGTCTATCTTCTGGTAGCTGCGCTGGCGATCATTGATATAGTATTTTTTGTACAAGGCAGAACCGGCTATATTTCTTTAGCTTTTAATATCTCCATTTTTATCTTTTTTTATGCCCCACCAAACCGGCGCATTTTATGGCTGGCAGCCGCTGTCATAGTCGGCTTTGTTTGCTTCCATTTGTCATCAAACTTCAGCAGCCGGATTGAACTGGCAGTCAGTGAATTTCAGAAGCAGGATGCCAAAGAGCTGACTTCAGTAGGACAGCGTGTCGAGTTTACAAAAAAATCGCTGGAACTCATCAAGGAGCATCCGTTTTTCGGAACGGGCACGGGCTCCTACGCAAAAGAATTCTGCCGCGTAGCCATCTCTGCTGAATGGTGTGAAGCAGGCAGGCATCATCCGCATAATCAGTTTCTGGCTTTTGGGGTGCAGCTCGGGTTGGTTGGGATTCTTGCTTATCTTGCATTTCTTGGCTCTGCCTTGCATCAAGCCCGAAGATTTGCCTTGCCTGAAAAAGTGCTGTGCATTGGTCTGCTTGGTACGATGCTCACGGACTCTATCCTGCATGCGCCCTTATTCCTTGTTACCGAAACACAGTTCTTCGTCTTGATGTTGGCGATCATGATGAATTTTTCTGCTGCATCACAGGAAAATAAGTTGCGCGCCCTATAGAAATAACCGAGATACACGAATAATGAAAATGCCGGACTTGAATGATGTCACTGTCATCGTTGTGACATTCAATAGCAGTCATTGTCTTCCAGCACTGGCAAAAGGATTGGCGCAGCTGAATCATGTCTTCGTCGTCGATAACGCCAGTGAAGACGATACAGCAGCCGAAGTCGCGTCGGTACTGCCCACGGCTACCCTGTTGCGCAATGAGCGCAATCTTGGGTTTGGCGCAGCAAATAATCGCGCGCTGGCAATGACAAAAACACCCTACGCTTTGTTGCTGAATCCCGATTGCCTGCCCGCCGAAGGCTTCCTAGAAAACATGCTGCAAGCAGCGACGCGTTTTTCGGAAGCCGCCATAATCGCCCCGCATCTGATACGTCGTAACGGCGAACCTGAAATCAGTTACCGGTGGCCTGCAACGCACTGGAAGTCGGGAGGCGTACAGGCTGATGGCCCCTGTTGCGTAGGTTTTGTGTGTGGTGCCGTGATGTTGTTGAACATGGCGGTCATGCGCGAAGTGGGATTCTTTGACGAGTCGTTCTTTCTTTATTACGAAGATGAAGACCTATGTCAGCGTGTGTTCATGCAAAACAAGCAGATTATTTTGATGCCGGAGATAGGTATCACCCATCTTTCGCGTAGCTCAGTGAAAGGGCCGAATCCGCTCAAATCAGAATTTATTCGCGGCTATCATCATGCGCAATCCAAGCTGATCTTTGAGACCAAGCATTTTGGCATGGTCAATGCTGGATATCTACAGCGCAAGACTTTACTGCTCGCTCTGCTCACTTTACTTCCACGATTACTACTACCCCAGCCCAAATATATTGCACGGCTTATTGGAAGAATTACAGGGTTATTACGTTATCAAGCCAAATAAGCTCAGGATAAGTTAAACCTTTTTTTAATAAAATTTATCAAACCTGAACCCGACCTACGCGGTGGATTACTCACACTGTCAAGTTCGCCTATATGGCGGCAAGCACCGGGCTCGAGGTAAGCAACATATTGGCCTAGCTTTCGCAACGACCTTGAAATATGCCTTTCTTTTTTGAACTTTGCAAATGGACCCGTTTTTTTCCACAGACCGATAGAAGCAATATGCGGATTGAATGTATACCCGTGCCATTGCTTGTGTGTGCGATCTAGCCGGCGATAGGTTAGGTCATCGAATTCCTGCGTAAATGTTTGCGCAGCTATCGCTGGATCATGAGAAAAATCAGCATATTGTCTAAGACAGACTGTACTGATTTCCGGCAAAGCATGCAAAAGCTGAATCGATTCAGCAATCTTCAGGTCGTGGTCAAATACCCAGTCATCTTCGCAATGCAGCACATACGGTGTCTGGACTTTAGCGTACATGGCATCTACTGCGCGATGGTGCCCCAGCTGTTCCGGCAAGCTAATGAGCGTACCCGTCGGGCAAAGAGTTCTAAATACCTCATTTGTCTCTTCGTCCCGAAAATCATTAATTGCAATGATCTGCTTAAATTCTGCACGGCTTAACAAGCTTTCCAGCGTTTGCCTAAGTAGTTCTGGCCGGCGCCCGATAGTAAGGCAAAGAGCTATTGAAGAATCCATACTTAATATGCTGAAAGTTTTTATATTTTTTAAAAAATGCAGCTCGTATTACCCGCGCGGCAACCTACCCATCAAATAAAACTCATCATTCGGCCGCATGGAAGTCGCATTCGCGATCCTGTTCGACAAGCCGAAGAATGCCGTGATCGCAGCGATATCCCAGATGTCTTCGTCATCAAATCCGTGCGCATGCAGCGTCGCATAGTCGGCATCGCTGACGGACTGTGAATCCAGACAAACCTTGATCGCGAACTCCAGCATCGCATGCTGGCGCGGCGTGATGTCAGCCTTGTGGTGGTTCACTGCTACCTGATCGGCCACCAGGGGATTTTTTGCATAGATACGCAGCAGCGCGCCGTGCGCAACGACGCAATACAGACATTGATTCTTCGCGCTGGTGGCCGTGACGATCATTTCACGGTCTGCCTTGGAGAGATTGCCCGACTCCTTCAACATCAGGGCATCATGGTAAGCAAAGAAAGCGCGAAACTCCTCCGGCCGGTGCGACAACGCGAGAAAAACGTTTGGCACGAAGCCGGCTTTTTCCTGCACTGCCAGAATTTTTTCGCGTATGTCTTGCGGCAATGCCGTTAGCTCTGGCACTGGAAAACGCGAAATTGGTTTTGTTGCCGATGTCATGCAAGCTCCTTGGAAAACTGCAGATGATAGAGATGCGCATAGACGCCGTTGGCGGCGAGCAGCTCTGTGTGGGTACCGATTTCAGCAATCTGGCCGGCGGCCAGAACAACGATGCGATCTGCTTTCTCAATGGTGGACAAGCGATGCGCAATGACGAGCGTGGTACGGCCTTGCATCAATTGGTCCAGCGCTGCCTGCACGGCGCGTTCGGACTCGGTGTCGAGTGCGGAGGTCGCTTCATCCAGAATCAGAATGGGCGCATCTTTGTAAATGGCTCGTGCAATCGCCAGTCGCTGACGCTGCCCTCCCGACAGACGCATGCCATTGTCGCCAATGAATGTATCTAGCCCATGCGGCAATGCGGCGATGACGTCATTCAGGTGCGCTGCCTGCGCCGCCTGCGTAATCCGTTCGTGGTCAGGGTTCGCATCACCATAGGCGATGTTGGCTGCTATGGTGTCATCGAACAGGACGACGTTCTGGCTGACCATAGCCATTTGTGCGCGCAAACTTGGCAGGGCTATGTGAGAAATCGGCGTGCCATCCAGCCGGATTTCGCCAGCAGTGACAGGATAAAATTCTGGCACAAGGTTAACCAAGGTCGACTTGCCGCCGCCAGACATGCCGACCAATGCGACTGTCTCACCGGGGGCAATGCTCAGGTTGATATGCGATAGCGCTGGTTGGGTCTGCTCGGCATACGCGTAGCTGACATCAATAAATTCCAGCTTGCCGCTTGCACGGTCAGTCAGTGTCTGGCCGTCACGCCGCTCCGGGTCTGCATCGATCAGACCAAAGACAGAATCGCCTGCGGCTAAGCCGCGTTGCAGAGGTCCGTTCACGGCTGCCAGATGTTTTAATGGCGTCAGTATCATCAGCATGGCGGTGATGAACGACGCAAAGTCACCCACGGTCACTTGACCTTCGCTGGCCTGTGCGAGTGCAATGATGATGATGACCGAGATGGCAAATGAGGTAATGATCTGCGTGATCGGCATAGTCGTCGCCATTGTGCTCGACATGCGAATCATGAAGCCGCGCAGACGGGTAGAGCGCTGCTCGAAGCGGCGCATTTCATAATCCTGTCCGCCAAACACTTTGATCACCTGCTGGGCACGCGTGGTTTCTTCAATAACCTGCGTGATCTCTGCATTGATCTCTTGAAACTGCGCAATCAAACGTTTGAGACGCTGCGCAGTCAGTCGTACGACAAGGGCAACAAATGGAATCATGACGATCGTGACGATGGTCAGTCTCCAGTTTAGCCATAACAAATAGGCCAGCAATCCTATGACGGTAAGGCTATCGCGTATCAGAGCTACCAGCACCGAGTTGATCATCTCGAGGATTTGCTGTACCTCGATCATCATGGCGTTGATGACTTTGCCGACAGAATTTTCCGTATAAAAACCCAAGGGCACATTGAGCAGACGCGCAAACATTTTTTTGCGCATATCCATCATCAGCTTGGACGTCACCCACGCCATCATGTAGCTGGTGGTGAAAGTAGAAATCCCTCGTATGACAAAAATACCAATGACAAACAGCGGCACTAGCCACAATGAAAATGTCAGCGGACCAGAAAATCCTTTGTCGAGCAGCAGCTTCATCAAGCCAGCCAGCGTCGGCTCCGTTGCCGCAGTCAATGCCATGCCAGTAAGCGCCAGCCCGAGCCGGCCTTTGTAAGGCGCCAGCATGGTGGTTATGCGGCTAAAGTTTTTTTTAAGGCTCATCAGTATTCAAACCAGACGTTGTCGGGGCTTAGCCAGTCGGCGAGTTTGGTACGCAAGTTGTCGTCAGCACGCACGCGCCAGTCGTCAGACAAGCGGATCTCGCTGAGCGCGCCGTTTTTCATGTACTGCACGACGATAGGGCAGGAACTGTCGCTCTGCTTGAAGGGCTGTATCAAGTCCCGCAGTTTTCCCGCATCGGCCTGACCATTCATCGACAGCCGCAAGGCCTTGACGAAACTGGCACGTGCGCCGGCAATATCCATCACGCGCTCGGCGGTGATGCGCAGGCCGCCGGAGAAACGGTCTTCCGATATCTTGCCATGGACTGCCAGGAATTCATCTTCCTTGAACAGCGCGCGGTTCGCGTCCAGCACTTCACTGTAGACCGTGACTTCAACCGTCGCACTGGCATCGTCGAGTGTAACGATCAGCATGCGACCGCGCTGAGTCATTTGCGTACGCAAGCCGGAGATGATGCCGGCGATCAGTTTCGGTTCGCGCGCCGGTATCAGGTCTGCCAGTTTGGTACGCGCAAACTGGCGCGCTTCTTCGGCATAGGCATTGAACAAGTGGCCTGACAAGTAAAAGCCGAGCGCCGCTTTTTCTTCAGTGAGTTTTTGCTTGTCGCTCCACGGCGTGGCCTTCACATATTCGGGTCCGCTGACCATGTCGCTGTCGTCGCCGCCAAACAGGCTCACCTGATTGGCTTCGGCCTCGGCCTGCTCGGCGCATTCCATCGCAAAGCTTACAGAGGCCAGCAAAATACCGCGATCAATATTAAACGAATCAAAAGCGCCGGCGCGCACTAAAGACTCTATGGTGCGGCGGTTGATCTGGCGCTTGTCTACGCGCTTGACGAAGTCAAACAAGTCTGTGAAAGGCTTGCCCTGACGCGCGGCAATGATGGCCTCAATCGCATTCTGGCCACTGCCTTTGATAGCGCCGAGACCGTAACGAATGCGGTCGGCTTTTTTGCCCGGCTCACCGACTGGCGTAAAGCGATAAACTGATAAATTAATGTCGGGTGGCAGCAAGCTCAGACCGCAAATTTCGGTCGCGTCTTCAACCAGAATTTTGATCTTGTCGGTGTCGTCCATCGCCAGTGACAAGTTGGCGGCCATGAACGCGGCCGGATGATGGGCTTTCAGGTAAGCGGTGTAATAAGACAGCAGCGCGTAGGCAGCAGCATGCGACTTGTTGAAGCCATAGCCGGCGAACTTTTCCATCAAGTCGAAAATTTCATCGGCTTTGGTTTCAGTCAGTCCGTTCCTGGCAGCGCCTTCACGGAAAATCTGGCGGTGCTCTGCCATCTCTTCAGCTTTTTTCTTACCCATCGCACGCCGCAGCAAATCCGCGCCGCCGAGCGAGTAGCCGCCGATGACCTGCGCCATCTGCATCACCTGCTCCTGATAGACCA
>JAOAUN010000018.1 GCA_030157545.1 Burkholderiaceae bacterium | reverse complement strand
CCGCTGACCTCTTGCATGCCATGCAAGCGCTCTCCCAGCTGAGCTATACCCCCGTGTGCAGAGGCCGAATTATAGCCGAGTTTTTTCTCCGCTGTAAATCACTTAGATGAAGAATTTTTACAAAGCCTTTGCCAGACGCGCCAAAACAGCATCGCGTCCAGTCAATGTCAGCACCACATCGACCGCTGGCGTTTGCAATTGCCCCGTCGTCAGCAGCCGCAAAGGCATGGCCAGTTGCGGCATTTTCAACTGATTTGCGGCCAGCACTTCCTTCAACAGGGCTGCTATCGATTCCTTGTTCCACTCGACGGTCTTGCAGCCTTCGGCGAATTGCAGCAGCGCCGGCCGCACTGCGTCGGTCAGGTGCTGCGCCAGCAAAGCAGCGTCTGGTTTGGGTTCGCGATAGAACAGCATCGCTGCATCGGCCAGCTCGTTGATGGTGTTGGTGCGGTCTTTCATCAGGGCCAGCACTTGCGCAAGCGGCGGCGCAGCGTCGAACTGCGCGCCGTCTTTTTCCATCACGGGGCGCGCCAGTACAGCGAGACGCTCGTTGTCGGTGTGCTTGATGTAGTGGTTGTTCACCCAACCAAGCTTTTCGGGATTGAACTGCGCCGGCGATTTGGTGAGATGGTCGAGATCGAACCAGCTGCAGAACTGCTCCATCGTGAAAATCTCGTCGTCGCCATGGCTCCAGCCCAGACGCGCCAGATAATTCAGCATCGCCTCGGGCAGGTAGCCTTGCGCCGGATAGTCCATCACGCTGACAGCACCATGACGCTTGGAGAGCTTTTCGCCGTCAGAACCCAGAATCATGGGCAAATGACCATAGACCGGCAGCGTGCCGCCCAGCGCTTTTAAGATATTGATCTGGCGTGGTGTGTTATTGACATGGTCGTCACCGCGGATGACGTGGGTAATCTGCATGTCCCAGTCATCGACAACGACGCAAAAATTGTAGGTCGGCGTGCCATCGGGACGGGCTATGACCAGATCATCCATCTCGCGATTCGAAATCGTGATCGTGCCTTTGACCGCGTCATCCCAGCTGACGTCGCCATCAATCGGGTTTTTGAAGCGCACCACCGGCTTGCGGTCTGCCGGTACCGCTGGCAGGGTCTTGCCCGGCTCGGGACGCCAGGTGCCGTCATAGCGCGGCTTGTCACCGGCGGCGCGCATGCGCTCGCGCATGGCTTCAACTTCTTCCGGTGACGAATAGCAGTAATAGGCGGTGCCCTGCTCCAGCATCTGCGCAATCACCTCGCGATAGCGGTCCATGCGCTGCATCTGGTAAAACGGGCCTTCGTCATGATCCAGACCGAGCCAGTGCATGCCGTCCAGAATGGCCTGCACCGCTTCCGGCGTCGAACGCTCGAGGTCGGTGTCTTCAATGCGCAAAATGAAAGTGCCGCCAAAGCGGCGCGCATAGGCCCACGCGAACAGCGCGGTGCGGGCGCCACCGAGGTGCAGATAACCGGTAGGACTAGGGGCAAAGCGGGTGCGGACAGTAGTCATGAAGGTCTTGGATTGCCAAAGGCGAAACAGAAAAGACCGTTATTTTAGCTGTTGGTGCCCTCCACAGTCGAAGGAAAGCACGCTGCACTGCTAAAATCCTGCTTTTATCCAATACAGACATCCAAGCAATGAGCACCGCCAAGCCAAAGAAACTGTTCGTTACCACAGCACTACCGTATGCCAACGGCGCGTTTCATATCGGCCACATCATGGAATATATCCAGGCCGATATCTGGGTGAGGTTCATGCGCATGCAGGGCAATGAGGTGCATTTCGTCGGCGCCGATGACGCACACGGCGCACCCATCATGATCGCTGCCGAAAAAGCCGGCGTGACCCCGCAAGAATTCGTGGCCAATATCGCAGCCGGCCGCAAACAGTATCTGGACGGCTTTCATATCGCCTTCGATAACTGGCACTCGACTGATGGCGAAGAAAATCACGCATTGTCGAAAGATATTTACCTGCGCCTGCGCGACGACGCCAAGCTGATCACGACCAAGACCATCGAGCAGTTCTATGATCCGGTCAAGAGCATGTTCCTGCCGGACCGCTACATCAAGGGCGAATGCCCGAAGTGCGGCGCCAAAGACCAGTACGGCGATTCCTGCGAAGTTTGCAGCGCAGTGTATGCGCCGACCGACCTGAAAAATCCGTACTCGACACTGACAGGCGCAACACCGGTGATGAAGTCGTCGGAACATTATTTCTTCCGTCTGTCTGACCCAAAGTGTGTGGAATTTTTACGCGCATGGGCGCTGGATCCTGCCCGCCTGCAGCCCGAAGTCGCCAACAAGGCGCGCGAATGGCTCGAAGGTGACAGCGGTCTGGGCGACTGGGACATCAGCCGTGATGCGCCCTACTTCGGCATAGAGATTCCCGACGCACCGGGCAAATACTTTTATGTGTGGCTGGACGCGCCGATTGGCTATCTGGCTTCGCTGAAAAACTATTTCGCCAAGACCGGTCGCGACTACGATGCCTTCATGGCCGACCCCGAGACCGAGCAGTATCACTTCATCGGCAAGGACATCACCTATTTCCATACGCTGTTCTGGCCGGCGATGCTGCATTTCGCGGGCCTGAAAGTACCAAACAATATTTTCGTGCACGGCTTCATTACGGTGAGCGGTGAAAAAATGTCGAAGTCGCGCGGCACCGGCATCTCGCCACTGCGCTATCTGGATGTCGGCATGAACCCCGAATGGCTGCGCTATTACATTGCCGCCAAGCTCAACGCCAAAGTCGAGGACGTCGACTTCAATCCGGATGACTTCGTCGCCCGCGTCAACAGCGACCTGATCGGCAAGTACATCAACATCGCCAGTCGCGCTGCCGGCTTCATCGCCAAAAAATTCGACGGCAAGGTCAATACCAGCTGGGCTACCGACAGCGATCCTTTCCTGTCATCACTGCGTCAGGCCGGCACCGAAGTCGCCGCTCTGTATGAGGCGCGTGAATACGGCAAAGCACTGCGCGCCATCATGGAACAGGCCGATGCGGTCAATGCCTATGTAGACGCCAACAAGCCTTGGGAGCTGGCCAAAGATCCGGCCAACAACGCACGCCTGCAGGAAGTTTGCAGCCGCTTGCTGGAAGCCTTCCGCATCATGACGATTTATCTCAAGCCGGTGCTGCCAGCACTGGCAACACAAGTTGAAGCGCTGCTCAATATTGCGCCGCTGGGCTGGCATGATATTGCTCACCCGCTGCCGGACCAGCACACGGTGAACGCCTATGCGCATCTGATGACGCGCGTGGAACCGAAAATGCTCGATGCCCTGTTTGATGCGCCAGCCGAAGAGACGCCTGAAGTGGCTGCGGCCGAAAGCACGATTGCACCGCTGGCTGCTGAAATCAAGATTGATGATTTTGCGAAGATTGATCTGCGTGTCGCCAAAATCGTCAATTGCGAACACGTCGAGGGCTCGGACAAATTGCTGCGCCTGACGCTGGATGTTGGCGAAGGCCGGCTGCGCAATGTTTTCTCCGGCATCAAGTCGGCTTACAAGCCAGAAGATCTGGTCGGCAAACTGACGGTGATGGTTGCCAATCTGGCACCGCGCAAGATGAAATTCGGAATTTCCGAAGGCATGGTGCTGGCGGCCTCGGCTGCTGATGAAAAAGCCGAGCCAGGTCTGTATATCCTTGAACCATGGCCTGGTGCCCAGCCGGGCATGCGGATCGGCTGAACGCTGCGGCAGTCGGAGTAAAATACGGCGAAACTTGATTCACCCACTTGCGATCACTATGAAATTTTCCAAGCAACAGAGCGGCTACGTGTCGGAGATCTCCCAATTCATTGCGGAGCTCAAGCAGAAAGACCCCGCACTGGAAGACAAGCAGCGTGCCGGCCGCGCGTTGCTGTGGGACCGCGAGCCTATCGATCTTGATGCGTCGCGTCGCGCGAAGGATTCACGCGTCAAACAAAAACCTTACGTGTACCAGTCGAAGTAAACAACCGTGACCTCCACTACCGACATCGTTATCGAAGGCATGCCGAGCGTGATCGACGGCGTGGCATTTGCCAAGCTGTATGGCGAGCCACTGTTCAAGCTGCCAAACGACTTGTACATTCCGCCCGATGCGCTAGAGGTATTTCTCGAAGCTTTCGAAGGTCCGCTCGATCTTTTGCTGTATATGATTCGCAAGCAGAATTTCAATATCCTTGATATTCCGCTCGCTCAAGTCACACTGCAGTATCTCGACTATATCGAGCAGATCCGCAAACACAATCTGGAACTGGCCGCTGACTACCTGCTGATGGCGGCGATGCTTATCGAGATCAAGTCGCGCATGCTGCTGCCAGTAAAAAAAGGCGATAGCGGCGAAGAAGCTGCCGACCCGCGTGCCGAACTGGTCAGGCGTCTGCTTGAATATGAACAGATGAAGCTGGCTGCGTATCAGCTCGATGCAGTGCCGCAGGTGGGCCGCGATTTTGTACGGACCCAGATTTATATCGATCAGGCTATCGTCACCAGCTGGCCGGATGTGAATGCCGTTGACTTGCAAAGCGCGTGGAGCGATTTGCTCAAGCGCGCAAGGCTGACTGCACACCACACGATTTCACGCGAAGAACTCTCGGTTCGCGAACATATGACGGGCATCTTGCGACGCTTGCAATCAACAAAATTTGTCGAGTTCCAGGACCTGTTTGATCCTTCACGCGGCGTGCCGGTGGTGGTCGTCAACTTTATTGCATTGCTAGAGCTGGCCAAGGAAACCTTAATCGAAATCACGCAGGGCGAAGCCTATGCGCCGATTTATGTGCGGCTTGCTTATTCACCTAGCTGATCGCTTACTAAGCGATGACTAATCGCTGACTAATCGCTGACTGATCGTCAAGCTGATAGCCCGACTAACTTTCTGCTTTTTGAATTTTTTTTAACACTTGAGCGGCATCGGCGTCGTATCAAGTGCTCACCGTTTTGAGATTGCATCATGAAAATCGTTTCTTCCATTGAAGAATTACGCGACCAGTTGCGTGGCCAGCTACGTACTGCTTTTGTTCCTACCATGGGCAACCTGCACGAAGGCCATCTGTCGCTGATGCGCCTGGCGCGCAAGCATGGCGATCCTGTGGTTGCTTCGATTTTCGTCAACCGCCTGCAGTTCGGCCCGAATGAAGACTTCGAAAAATATCCGCGCACTTTTGCAAGTGATGTAGAAAAGCTGGAAAAAGAAGGCGTGTATGTGTTGTTTGCGCCGACCGAAAAAGATTTATATCCAGAGCCGCAAGAATTCAGGGTGCAAGCGCCGCCAGTCATAGGCGACATCCTCGAAGGTGAATTCCGGCCCGGATTTTTTGCCGGTGTAACGACCGTCGTTCTCAAGCTCTTTTCCTGCGTGCAGCCTAGCGTTGCCGTTTTTGGCAAAAAAGATTACCAGCAGCTCATGATCGTGCGGAACATGGCACGACAGTTCGCGCTGCCGACCAAAATCATCGCAGCCGAGACCTACCGCGCCGAAGACGGCCTCGCGCTGTCGTCCCGCAACGGCTACCTGACTGATGAGCAGCGCGCTGAAGCGCCTGCGCTATATCGTGAATTGAATGTAGTCGCCGAAGCGATCAGGGCGGGAAAGCTCGATGTGTCGCTGCTGGAAAAGAACGCAATGGAAAATTTGCATGCACGTGGCTGGCAGCCCGACTATATCTCGATCAGAAAACGCATTGACCTGCAGCTTCCTACTGCCGGCGACCTCGCGCAACAGGCTCCGCTGGTCGTCGTCGCTGCTGCCAGGCTGGGCTCGACACGGCTGATCGACAATCTGGAAATCTGATGCGCAGGCTGGCCGCCACTGTCTTGCTGGTTATGCTGTTTATAAGCTGCGTCGCCCATGCCGCAGTCAGCGTGACAGACGATGGCGGCACAGTCATCACCATCAAAAAACCGGCAGCACGCATCGTCAGCGCTGCCCCGCACACCACTGAACTATTGTTCGCCGCCGGCGCCGGTGCAGCCATTGTAGGCGTGAGTGCCTATAGCGATTTTCCGGCGCAGGCAAAACGCCTCACTTCCGTAGGCAACAGCGCGCGGCTTGATCTGGAGCGCATTATTGATCTGCGGCCGGATCTGGTCGTTGCCTGGAAAAGCGGTAACTCGGCTCGTCAGATAGCGCGCTTGCGCCAACTGGGCATTGCGGTTTTCGAGAGCGAACCAGGCGACTTCGCCGCTGTCGCCAGCAATATCGAAAGAATCGCCACACTAGCCGGCACAAGCGCGCAAGGCAAAGCCGCTGCCACTACATTTCGCCAGCAGCTCGCAACAATGCGCCAGCACTTTGCATCACGTTCAACAGTGCGTGTGTTTTATCAGATTTGGCCTTCGCCATTGATGACGCTGAATCATGCGCATCTGGTTTCGCAGGCGCTGACCTTGTGCGGCGCAAATAATATATTTGGGGCACTGCCGCAGCTGGCGCCGACGGTTGGCGTCGAGGCTGTCATTGCGGCTAATCCTGAAGCGATTTTCATCAGTGACGAGCGAACTGACGCTGGCAATATATGGCAGCGTTTTACACAGTTGCAGGCGGTACAGAAAAAAAATATCTTCAACGTCAACGGCACGCTGATGAACCGCGCCGGACCGCGCCTGCTCGAAGGCACTGCGCAGTTGTGCGAGAAGCTGGAATTGGCAAGGCAACGCCGGACAGATTAACGATAAAGACAGGACCCGTATGAACAAGTCATTGCCACCTGAAATAGCAACACGCCAGCAAGGCACTTTGCCTGATTTGCTGGGAGTGGAAGTCCTGTCTGTCGATGGCAACGGCTTGCATGCGGCGCTCGACATCAAGCCTCATCATCTGGCGCCGAATGGCTACCTGCACGCGGCTTCCATCGTCATGCTGGCTGATACCTCATGCGGCTATGGCTGCATGCTGAATCTGCCGCAAGGCGCGAGCAGTTTTACTACCATCGAGCTCAAGAGCAATCATCTGGGCACGGCGCGAGAGGGCCGGCTGGAATGCACGGCAAAACCGGTGCATCTAGGTCGTACTACGCAAGTGTGGGATGCGACGGTGACGGCTGCCGGCAAGACGCTTGCGCTGTTCAGGTGCACGCAGATGGTGCTGTGGCCTAAGGCTTGAATTTGAAAGTCGCCGGGTTCCGTATTTCGCAGGAACACAGCCTCTTGCGCCAATCAAACCGCATCACTCAGCAATAAATACCTCACCCTGCACACGAAAGCCACAGCCAAAAGCCTGCTCCAGTATCTGCGGTTGCAAGACCTCAGATGACTTGCCCATCCAGTAACGCCCGTCCCCCAGCATCAACACATGGGTTGCAAAGCGCGCAGCCAGATTAATGTCATGGCAGCTAGCCACAACCGCATGCAGCGACGTCAGTTCACGTGCAATGCGCATGATTGCCAGCTGCTGCGCCACGTCCTGATGCGCGGTCGGTTCATCCATCAGCATCAGGTGCGGCGCTTGCGCCAGCAGACTCGCCAATGCAACACGCTGCCTTTCGCCGCCTGACAGCTGCGTGATATCGGCATGCAGTTTCTCTGACAAGCCGGTACGCGCCAGCGCAGCAAGGGCTGCATCGCGATCTTCATCAGCATCCCATGCCGCGCCGATGCGATAAGGCGTGCGCCCCAGCAGTACGGTATCAAGGACAGAATGGGAAAACGCATCGGACTGCTGCTGCTGCATCAAACCACGACGACGCGCCAGCGCGGGCAAGCTCAAACTAGCTATGGATTCACCGGCCAGTTGCAATTGTCCTGCTGCCACCGGCAACAGTCCGGCCAGCGTATATAACAAGCTGCTTTTGCCACTGCCGTTTTTACCCAGCACACACCAGAACTCGCCTCTGTGCACATGCCAGTTCAGACCTTCGATCAGCTGGCGGCCACCGATGGCTACAGTCAAATTGTCTGCTTGCAGCAATCGCATCAGCGGCTCCTTGCCAGCAGTGCCAGAAATACTGGCACACCAACCAGCGCCGTAATCACGCCAACCGGCAGTTGCACCGGCGCGGCAACGCTACGCGCCAGCAGATCGGCCAGAGCCAGTGCCGTACCACCGGCAAGAACTGAAGCAGGCAACAGCAAGCGCTGGTCATTGCCAAACAGGAGCCGCAGTGCGTGCGGCACCACCAGCCCGACAAAGCCGATGGCGCCTGCCATGGCTACTGCGCTGGCAGTCGCAAGCGAGGCAACCAGCAGCGCGGCTGCCCGCAAACGCGGTACTGCAATACCCAGCAGTTGCGCCGTGGTGTCGCCATGCGCGAGCACATTGAGTTGCGCAGCGTTGAAGCATCCCCACAAGGTCGTCGCTGCCAGCACCAGCGATGCGGGAACCAGCAGCGCGCCATTATCAAGATCGCCCATCAGCCAGAACACCATGCCGCGCAACTGGCTTTCCGGCGACAGCGACAGTAGCAAGGTCATCAGCGCGCCAAAGCCTGCGGAGATCATGACGCCCGTGAGAATCAAGCGCACACCGGAAGGTGACGCAGACAGTGCCGGTGTCAGTCCCATCAGTGCGCGTCGCGCCAGGCCAAATAACAAAGCCGTAGCCAGCAATGCGCCAGCCAGTGCGCCCAGTTGCATGGCATACGCTGCCAAAGACAAGGGTGCAAGCCAGCTGAACAACATCGCACCAGTGGCAGCGCCACCGGACACACCAAGCACATAGGGATCGGCCAGCGGGTTGCGCAGCAACAGCTGCATCAGAGCGCCGGCCAATGCCAGCAAGCCGCCGACAGCGAAGGCAGATAGTGCGCGTGGCAGGCGAAGCAGCCAGAAAATCTCGGGTTTGCTTGACGGAATAAAGCAACCCGTGCCACCACACAAAGCACTCAGAAGCATGACAGCCAGAGCGGCTGTCAGCATCAAGAGCAATGCGGGCTTTGCACGTGTCATGAAATTACCTTTTTAGTGTCTGTTTATAAATGCCTGTTTGATTTTATTATGGTGTGATCGTAGGCCGGTCGCATTCACATTTTTTTCTATCCAGAATAAGTCACTGGGCCCCTGCCGGCGCTGGGGCGACGGTTGTAGTTAAGGGGCGGCCCCAGTTATCTACCGTCGCCCCAGCGCAGGCTGGGGCCCAGCGTCTTTCGTAAATCATCGCCGAAATTTATAGAATTTTTAAAGAGGCAATCAGATTATCTGAACTATATGGCGCGATCTACTTTTAGAATTGATGACGCACACCCACCATGACAGCAGCCGGCATACCGGGAGTCAGAGTTTTGTAGCTAGATGAATAGAAGGCCAGATAATTTTTATCTAAAATATTTTTTGCCTTGAGCCACAGGGTCGTTTTCTTGTCGAGTGACTTCTCAACTGCCAGGTTAAATAAAACAAAGCCTCCCATTGAATCTGTATTGGCCGCATCTGAAAAAACCTGACTCTGACCAGTCAGCTCGGGCCTGATTTTCCAGTCTCCGTTCCTGTAAAGTGCAAACAACGTACCGTAATTATTTGAGCGCAAAGGCAAATGCTTTCCCGTTTGCGCATCAGTTGCGGACTGCGCAGTTAAATTCAGTCCAACTTCGAGGTTGGTGAAAGCATACCTGGTTGAAAATTCCACACCTTCAATTTTCGCTGAACCTACATTGCTTGGCGAGTAGGTATAAAAACCATCACCGATGTCTGACCATACAATGAGATTGCTGACGTTATTGAGAAATCCTGTGACTGTGGCTGAAAATGCAGAATTAACATAAGAGAGCCCAAGCTCTCTATTCAGCGCAGATTCAGGCTGCAATGAAGGATTGCCGGCTCCGGTTCCTATGATGTTAGGAAAATAGAGATCGTTAAAGGTTGGCGCTTTAAAGCTGGTTCCGATCGAGGCGAAAATTTTGTACGCATCTGTAGGCCGGTAAGCATAGCTGATTGATTTCGTGTTCTTGCCGCCGAACTGGCTGTTGTCATCACGTCGCACGTTTAATTGCACAGCGTTTTTTCCAAAGCTGGCTGTATAGCCGGCATACACGGAGTTATTGATTCTTGATGTGCGATCAAATGTATTCGTGCTGCTGATGCTCTGTTCCAGATAGTCGTAACCTAACAAGAATTTTCCTACCGACGACGTATAGTCATTTTTCCACCCAAACTGATTTCCCGTCGTCTGGAACATATCCTGTTCATTCGGATAGGTACTGGATGGCGTCGTTATGAATTTGTCGGTCATAAGGCTAGCTGTCAGTGAGGATTCCCAGCGATTCGATAGTTTCTTTTTGAACCAGAAATTATTACTTGTGACGTCGTGTGTATTTTTCCAGTCCGAGCCCGCATTGTAGGGGCCACCAAAAGCTGCATCATAAGAGGCTGAATCGAATCGGGAAAACATTCTGGACACAAGCAATCTGTAGCCTACTTCAGCGTCGTTCAGTTTATAAGTAAGGTAGGCTGAAAAATTTTTTGCATTGAACCCATCTGCGTCCTTGTTGTAGTTTGTCGCCAAGGAATTCGTGTTGACGTTAATCCCGCGTGAAGCACTTTCCCCAAAAGTGATTCCATAGCCAAACTTATCCAGATTGCCCGAATGTGAAAAGCTCAAATCTCGTGAGCCATAACTGCCGGCTCCTGCGGACAGCGTAGTACCGGCCGCACCGGATTTGGATTTAGTGAACACTTGAATCACGCCACCGATTGCATCAGCGCCGTACAGTGATGAAGCGCCACCGCGCAGGATTTCGACGCGATCAATTTGCGATAAGGTGATGACATCGATGCTGGGCGTGCCCGCAGTAGCCGAGCCAACTCGTACGCCATCCACTAAAAACAGCGTGTGGTTCGAATTTGCACCACGGATGAAAATACCTTCCGTCGTTCCTGGCGCACCCGATCTGGTCATCTGAATGCCAATCTGCTCACTCAACAATTCACCTAGCGTACGGGCAGTGCTTCGCTCAATTTGTTCGCGACTGATCAAGGTCACATCAGCGATCAAGTCGCTCATCAATTGTTCTTGCCGCGTCGCTGTTACGACGACAGCTGGCAAGGATTGTGTTTCATAGGATTGTGCGGGAGCCTGCATCGCAAGTAGTGCAACAGGCAGCAGCAGACGCACAGGCGCGCGCTGCGGAGAGAACCGAAAATTTGACATGAATTTCTTTTTAATAAAACAGGCGTCCCGCCAGCTTCCCCGCAGGCAGGACTCATCAGGAGCGCAAATCAGGCTGAACTGAAACACAGCACAACGGTTTAGACGAACACCTTCCCGCTTCGTCACTCCCACCTGTTCTGGCCGGTATCCGGGCTCACAAGCAGGACCGCTTTGCCTTCCCATGCATTTGCACAGTGGCTTGCTGAAGCGGACTGCATGGCCATAAGCCATGCGCTTGTTTACCGTTGCGGGGGCAGCACACGTTAGCGACAGAGCCGGTTTACAACCGGAACAGCGCTTGTGTTTCCCGTTTAACTGCGCGCCGAGAACGGCGCGCGGGCACCAAAACGACGCCAGTGTAGTCGATGGGTGCTTTCAGCGTCAACGCGACTTTACTCATGAACAGGGCATTCTGCCGCAGTGCAGCTTTGCCTGTCCGTCCAAAAGCACTACACTCTGACCTCCATCACACGACACGAAGACTATGCGCCAGACCAGCACCAGCCCTGCCAGCACCAAGGAATCCAAAACTGAGTACTTCAGCCGCCAGTACAATGCGCGCGCGTCGATTCCGGACCATCCGCAACTCTTTGCACGCTGGCAGAAAGACTCGGCACTGGTTCGCCGCACGCATGCTGGCCTGCTCGATTTGCCCTACGGCGAAGCTGCTGGCGAACGCCTGGACTTTTATCCTGCCAATACGCCGGGCGCGCCGCTGCTGGTATTCATTCATGGCGGTTGGTGGCGCTCGCTCGACAAATCGGATTTCACCTTCGTCGTGCCGGATTACCGGCGCGCCGGTTTTAATGTCGCGCTGCTCAATTACACGCTCGCGCCCAAGGCCTCAATAGAAGAAATCACACGTCAGCAATTGCGTGCCATGGCCTGGCTGTACCGCCATGCAGACAAGTTTGAATTTGACCGCGAGCGCATCGTCGTTGCCGGTCATTCGGCAGGCGCCCATCTGGCAGCAATGATGATGGCGGCGCAGTGGCCTGTTTTCGGTGCTGACCTGCCGAAGGATCTGGTCAAGGGCGGTGTGCTGATGTCGGGGCTTTACGAACTCGAACCTGTCCGTTATGCAGAATTCGTGAATGTGGATCTGAAGCTGCAAGCAGCAGATGTCAATCGCCTGTCGCCAGCGTATATGCCGCAGTCACATGCCACTCCGTTTATCACTGCAGTGGGTGCATTGGAGTCGGATGAATTCAAGCGGCAGAATGCGCTGATAGCCACGCAATGGAAATCGGCACACAGCAAGGATGTGCCGCTGCCCGGAATTCATCATTTGAACATCTGTGATGCATTCTCAAGCATTGGGCATCCTCTGTTCGATTCCACCCGCAAACTGATTGAGCAACTGTGATTTTGCAGGGACCTTGTGTGTCCCTGCTTATTTGCGCCTGATCTGAATACGCTGCCGATTCAAAAAATCAGTCGCCATGAAAATCTCGCGCAATAAATAAACGAAGCTGGAAGTCAGCGCCACCATTGCCAGCACGAATAGCGCAGCAATCAAAGTTCCTAGCCGCAATTCAAACGCATCACCCAAAAAAAGCGCCGCCACGACGACGCAAATCAGCAGCGCGCAAGTCGTCGACAAAGTAATGGCACGGTTGATCTTGCGCGCACGGCTGAAAAGTATATCCAGCTCCAGATCCAGCGCGCGCGCTGCGTCACTTTCAACGCCATCTTCCAGTTTGTCTTCCAGTACGCGCGACCGATCGATGATCCTCGCCAGCCTGTTTGTCAGCACCAGCAAATTGGTGCCAACGCCTGTCAGTAAAAAAACAGGGGCAATTGCCAGTTGAATGATGTGCCCTACTTCGCCTAACGCTATCGCCATTTCTTACCCGATTAGTAATCACCAAATTAGCGCAGTTTAGCAGCGGGAATTATTTTCGACCATTTCAATTGCCGCTCAGAAATTAAAGCCGTAGCTAAACCATAAATTTAGCTTTTTTCTTAACTTTTGCATTGAATGACTTAAAGAGACTGTGAAAAGCTGATACATTTAATGAAACTGTTGTCTTTTTTTTACTATTTGGAAAGCATGCAAAAAATGAACATACGTATTCAAGCCGGATCCTCTCGATTGTGCAGAACATGAGCACGAAAACAACGGAAGCCCTCGCATGATCCGCATCGTGATTGCAGACGATCACACCATCATGCGCGAAGGCCTGAAACGAATCCTGCAAGAAGTGGATGATATAGAAGTAGTCGGTGAAGCAGTAGATGGATTTGAAGTGCTGGCCACGGTGCGCAAGGCTGGTTTTGACTTGTTGCTGATGGATTTATCAATGCCGGGCCGCAGTGGAGTGGATTTGATCAGACAGATCAAAGACGAGGCACCAAAGCTGCCGATTCTGGTGCTGACGATGCATGAGGAAGAGCAATACGCAGTGCGTGCAATTCGGGCCGGCGCGTCCGGGTACCTGACCAAAGAAAGTGCTGGCACGCAGTTGGTAACGGCGATTCGCAAAGTAGCTTCCGGGCGCCCATTCATAAGCCTGGAAGTCGCCGAGCAGCTTGCCATTGATGCGATGCCGGCTCGGCATGAGTTGCCGCACAAGGATTTGTCGGATCGTGAATTTGAAGTCTTTAATTTACTGGTGTCAGGCAAGTCGATTACGGAGATTGCAGTGATGTTGCATTTGTCAGTGAAGACGGTCAGTACGCACAAGACGCGGATATTGCTAAAGATGGACAGCAATTCACTCGCTGAGTTGGTGCAGTACGCAATTGCACATGGATTGCTGGCTCCATTCAGACCGTAAAGCAAATGTTATCGATACATACGAAATGATTAGCAATGTTTGCTGTAAACGAAATAAGAATCGCCGCTGAAATCAGACCCTGCTCCTACAAGCGTATTCAGAGCAAGCCGATAGCTATTAACAAATTGAGTAGCGATACTACCAACTCACATTCTGAGCATGACTGGCAGAAACCAGAAAAGGCTATACAGATTTGACCCAGCAGCAGATGCATTACATCGAAGTCTTACCAAAGTCCATGCGGGCGCAAGTCCGCATAAAAGTGCCGGCACTAAGTGCGTTTCGGTTGGATCGCAGCAAAGAACTGGTAAGCGATGCAAATGTCACTGTTAATCAGTTGCAGCCCTCAAAATTAGGAGATGACTATGGCATCCACGCAAATATCCGAGATACGGTCCGACACCAGTAGCGCAAATATGCACTCATCCTCGGTTGAAGCCGGATGGCAGCGGCAAGGAAAGCTCTGGTCCAACCTGAAGGAACTGTGTGACCTGCTGCGCATACCTGCAGCGTCCTCTATCAATGATGAAGAATTCCTGTTTCAGCACGTACAGTTCAAGACCGGGCAGCGCATTCATACCATTGGCCAGGCCTTCGATACACTTTACATAGTCCACTCCGGCTTTCTGAAGACAGTGCTGATTGATGAATTCGGCAACGAGCAAGTATTGAGTTTCCCGATGAAAGGGGACTTGTTTGGTGTCGATGGTATCCACACGCGTCGTTACGCTTCCGAAGCAGTGGCGCTGTCCAATTGTGATCTGATCTTGCTGCCCTTTAAAAAATTCACTTCGCTGGGTCGTGCACACATTGAACTGGAACATGCCATGTATAGCGTGATGAGCCGTGAACTGGTTCGCGAGCAGGCAATGGTCAGCATGCTTGGCGCGCTGTCTGCCGAGGCACGCGTGGCGCGATTTCTGGTTTCGCTGTCAGAGCGCTTCGCCGAGATGGGGTATTCAAGCAAGCTATTCAACCTGCGCATGACACGCCATGAAATTGGCAGCTACCTCGGACTGACGCTGGAAACAGTCAGCCGCACCCTGTCGGCATTCAATGAAATCGGACTCATCACAGTTGACCAGCGCTCAATCGGCATCAAGGACATCGATGCATTGCGCACACTGCGCAGGTTGCCACCTTCAAGCTCACGTTCCAAACAAGCCGGAAAAAAATCACGCGAAGCAGCTGCAGCTCTTGCAGCAAGCAATCTGGAAGCGAACAAAGACCTCAATCAGTTGGCGGCTGTATGAGTGAAGTCGGGTATTTTTGAAATTGAAATTTACGACTTATTCCCGCTAGCGCATTGAATTTTCCACTTGCTGACAGAGTCACCAGATCCCAGCCTGCGCTGGGATGACGATAGAGTACCAGACGCATTCCATACAACTACCGTTATCCCAGCGCAGGCTGGGATCCAGCGTCTTTCGTTATGCCACTAAAAATAGCTTGCAAGAGAACGCCAAGCAATACGCCTACAAATCAAGTCACTCAACTAAATTGGGTTCTCTGAAAAACTCTACTTCCTCCGACTACCTCCATGCTTCTTATCCGCGTGGTCATGCTCTTCCATATCAACTGATTCAACCGTATGAGCAACCGCTTCACTAGCCGCATTGGCTGCCGTTTCCATTGAATTGCGCGCAGCCATGATGTTTCGGTTGGCCATTGTCGCCGCTTCCCGAAACGCTGTTTCCCACATCGATATCATGCTCGAGACCGGATTAAACATGGCATTGTTTGCCTGCTCGTTAGCCGCCTCGCCAGTTCGCTCCGCTTCGCCGGCGCGCGCAATCGCGGCCTGACTAAAACGCTCCATATAAAACTGAATTGATTTTCCAAATTCAGCTTGCATCTCAGCAAAGGCTGACATGATTTGCTGCTGGCACTGAATTGTCCGCTCAGGGCGGTGAGCCAGGGTATTTTGTAGTTCAGCCATTTTTGACGGATCGCGAATATTGGCGACTGCGCGCGCAAACTTTAATTGACCATCCACTGCCTGATGGGTCGCATCAAGCATCGCACGATCGATTTTTTCTGTGCCGGAAAAAAGTGCATTAGCTAACTGCATCGACGCATCAAGTTGGTATCGAACCATGTCCACCATAGGATTTTGCTGCTGCATCTTCCGCATAATCGTGCTCCTGGAAAAATCGAAACTAATGAAGAGAAAATTGATTGACTGAATAAACCTGATTGAATGCCAGCTTTGCCAAGTCATCTCAGTTTGTCATCCGAACTCTTGGCAGTTTTGAGCCATCGCAAACAGCGTTGAGAGCTTCACTCGAGAACCGTTGACAATTACCGGGGTCTACCTTTCGTAAAATTGAAAAATACCTTTCATTCACAATGCAATCCAAGTTCTGTATTCGCTATGCAAGCGATCATCATGCTTTGCTGTCAGCCCTTTTTTATATTGAGGATGGCAGTGATCTCTATTGCTGGCATGCGCAATTGTGCGACCACAATCTGAGGGCAGCGTTTTATGCGATTGAAGATTTTTATGCAGAACAGACGTGTGTGCTGCACCGCAGTCTTGAAGACGATGTGCACGGTCCGTGGGTAACACTTGCCGGGGACAGCACTTTGCTCGGTGTTCGTTGCCCGGTGCCGGAGGCGCTGCGCCATGAACTAGAGCGCTTGCAATCGCGGTTTGTAGAAGAATGGTTATTCTTTGAAGACGATCCGGCCTCACGGCCAGCCTGCCGCGCTTACGAAACGCAGCGATTACCTTTGCATGCAGTGAACATCAATTTGAAAAAACTTGCCCGCATGGCTTGCGCGGATAAGGTTTGGCAACATCACAATGCCGGCTTCGATGAAAATGTGCTGGAGCTGGTGCAAAAATTTAGCCAGCATTCCGTCGGCATTCAACAAGATCCAGACAATCCTTCAGTGCAGTAATCCTGAACGTTCCCTGTATCATCCCGTCTGTACGTTGCTTCAGACAATGAGAACAGAACAGGGACGGGACATGGATCTCAACTTTACGGCTGCAGAGACAGCCTTTCGCGCCGAGGTGCGCACTTTTCTGGCAGCCCATCTGCCCGAAGACATACGAGACAAGGTCAGACAAGGATTGATTCTCGCCAGCGTTGACTACCAACGCTGGCAGCGCCTGCTGCATGCACGCGGCTGGGGCGGACCGGCATGGCCGCAAGCATTCGGCGGCTGCGGCTGGAGCGCAGTACAGCAATATATCTTTGAAGAAGAAGCGGCCATGGCCGGCGCGCCGCGCACCCTGCCCTTCGGCGTAAAAATGGTGGCGCCCGTCATCATGGCCTTTGGCACGCCTGCGCAGCAGCAGCATTTCCTGCCGCGCATACTGGCTGCGGAAGACTGGTGGTGCCAAGGCTATTCGGAGCCGGGCGCCGGCTCCGATCTGGCCTCGCTCAAGATGCAGGCAATTCGACATAGCGACGGTGACGGCGAGCATTACATTGTCAATGGCCAGAAAACCTGGACTACCCTTGGCCAATACGCAAACTGGATTTTTTGTCTGGTACGCACCGACCTGCAGGCAAAGCCGCAGCGCGGCATTTCTTTTTTGCTGATCGACATGCAGACCCCCGGCATTACGCTGCGTCCCATCATCACGATGGACGGTGCACATGAAGTCAATGAAGTCTGGTTCGACAATGTGCGCGTACCGGCGGAAAATTTAGTCGGTGAAGAAAACAAGGGCTGGACCTGCGCCAAATTCCTGCTCGGCCACGAGCGCGCCAACATCGCCGGTATCGGCATCGCCAAACGCGAACTGGCACGCTTGAAGCGCATCGCCAGTGAAGAGCAGCGCCACGGCCGTCCCTTGTTGCAAGACCCGCTCTTTGCGCTGCGCGTTGCGCAAATCGAGATCGACCTGATGGCTCTGGAAATCACCAACCTGCGGGTCTTGTCGGCAGAGGCTGAGCAACGCGCACCCGGCCCGGAAGCCTCACTGTTAAAAATTCGCGGCACCGAAATTCAGCAAGCCATCACCGCCTTGCTGGTGCAAGCTGCCGGCCCTTATGCGCTGCAATTGCGGCGTGAAGCGATGGCGGCCGGTTTTTCCGGCGAGCTGGCCGGCCCTGCACATGCGACTGCACTGGCAGCGGGCTACCTGAACATGCGCAAGCTCTCGATCTATGGTGGCTCGAACGAGATCCAGAAAAATATCATTGCGCAAAATTATCTCGGAGCCTGAACAGATGGACTTCTCTTTCACCCAAGAGCAGCAGATGCTGCAAGAAACCTGCCGCCGCTATCTGCAAGACCACGCCAGCGTCGCGTCACGCCATGTCCGCATTCATCAGCCGCTGCCGCATGACAGCGCCATCTGGCAAGGTCTGGCAGAACTCGGTCTGCTGGCCTTGCATGTAGCGCCCGAGTACGACGGCCTGGGCTGTGGCAGCACCGAAGCCATGCTGGTCATGCAGGCTGCCGGCGAATGCCTGCTGCTGGAGCCGCTGGCAGCCAGCGCCATCGTTGCCACCGGCCTGATACAGGAACTGGCCACCGAGGCGCAATGTGCCGAGTGGCTGCCCGCGATGGCGCAGGGTCAGTGCATTACCGTGCTCGCGCATGAAGAATTGGCGAGCCGCGATGAGCGGCTGGCGATCAAGACAACGGCAATCAAAGAAGGCGCGGGTTACCGGCTGCAGGGCCACAAGTGCGTGATCCCGCATGCGATGGGTGCCGACTTGCTGCTGGTGAGCGCGCTGCTGGACGGACAGCTTTGTGTTTTCGCTTTGCCGCGCACGACGGCCAACTTACGTATGGTGCCGTGCCCTCTGGTTGATGGAACACTGGCTGCCGATCTGTTTTTAGACGGCGTGACAGTACCCGCAGCAAGCTTGCTCGGCAACGGCGCAAATGCGCATATAGCGCTGGCTGACGCGCTCGATCGCAGTCTTGCCGCGCTCTGTGCCGAGGCCGTTGGCGCGCTCGACAAGTTGCTGGCTGCGACAGCCGACTACTGCCGCACCCGCCAGCAGTTCGGCGTGCCGATTTCGAGCTTTCAGGCCTTGCGCCATCGTCTGGCTGAAATGCTGATGCATGTGGAGCAGGCGCGCTCGATGAGCTATCTGGCAGCCGTGCGCTGCACAGACCCCGATCTGGCACTGCGCGCGCAGACGCTGTCGGCGGCAAAAGTCATCATCGGCCAGGCTTGCAGCTTCGTCGGACAGCAGGCCGTGCAGCTGCATGGCGGCATGGGCGTCACCGATGAACTCGACGTCAGTCACTATTTCAAGCGGCTGATGGCTATCGAGCTGCAATGCGGCAGCACCGACCATCATTTGCAAGCCTTTGCCGCTGGCCTCACAAGCATGCAGCCACAGGCTTCTGGCAAGTTATAATAGCCGCCGGCAAGCCTTGCGCTAGCCACAATCACCCGCTCCCAGATCGGACAGCGGCTGTCAAAAGCCCGGACTGGACTGTATGCCAAAAAATAAAACCAGCAAACCGCTGGAGATCAAAATTGCCACTGTGGTCGCCGTTGTCGCCTTGCTAGGTGAAACCGACCCTGCCAAGTTGTCGGCGGCGCTCAAGCAGATCACGGGCGGCACGCCCGATTATTTCGAAGATGACTTCACGCTGCTCGACTTTGGCCCGGCCTCACCGACACCGACCGCGGGCAGCATCAACTGGCCCAAGCTGATAGCGTTATTTAAATCGCATCGCCTGAACCCGGTCGCCGTGCGCAATGCGCCGGCAGAACTGGAAGACGAAATTCGCGCTAGCGGGCTGACGATAGACAACATGGTGCAGCCGCGCCAGCCGGAACCTGAAGTCATTGAGGTCGCTTCGCCAGAACCAGAACCTGCACCAGCACCTGCGCCCGTCCAAGCTGCGCCTGTTAAACCCGCTGAAGCACCTGCTGCTGCGCTGCCGGCAATGATCATTGATACGCCAGTGCGTGGTGGCCAGCGCATTTATGCGCGCGGCTGCGACCTCATCATTACGGCCATGGTCAACCACGGCGCCGAAGTCATCGCCGATGGCAGCATTCATGTCTACGCGCCGCTACGCGGCCGTGCGCTCGCAGGCGCGTCGGGCAATGCGCAGGCCCGCATTTTTTCATTGGCAATGGAAGCCGAGCTGGTCTCGATCGCCGGCATCTATCGCACCTTTGATGAAGGCTGGCCAGCACCATTGGCAGCAAAGCCGGCGCAGATCAGTCTGGTAGATGAGCGGCTTGATATCGTCGCCATAACCAGCAAATAAATTTTTTCTATTTTTTTAATTTGTCCTTAATTTATATTTAACGACCAAAACTCAAACAAGGGGTTTTTTGTGGCAAAAATTATCGTCGTAACATCCGGCAAAGGTGGCGTAGGCAAGACCACCTCCAGCGCCAGCTTCGCTTCCGGTCTCGCCATGCGCGGCCATAAAACAGCCGTGCTCGACTTTGACGTAGGCCTGCGCAATCTTGACCTGATCATGGGCTGCGAGCGGCGTGTGGTGTATGACATGATCAACGTCATCAATCGCGAGGCGACGCTGACTCAAGCGCTCATCAAGGACAAGCATTGCGACCACCTGTATGTGCTGCCTGCTTCGCAGACGCGCGACAAGGACGCGCTGTCGGAAGACGGCGTCGAGCGCATTCTCGACGAGTTGAAAGCGATGGACTTTGAATACATCGTCTGCGACTCGCCAGCCGGCATTGAACGCGGCGCCGTCATGGCACTGACCTTTGCCGACGAAGCCGTCATCGTCACCAACCCGGAAGTCTCGTCGGTACGCGACTCGGACCGCATACTCGGCATCATCCAGGCCAAATCGCGCCGCGCGCAAGAAGGCAAGGAACCCGTCAAAGAGCACCTGCTGGTGACCCGTTATGTGCCGAAGCGCGTCGAGGCCGGTGAGATGCTGTCGTATGAAGACGTGCAGGAAATCCTGCGCATACCGCTGCTGGGTATAATTCCTGAATCCGAATCAGTGCTGCATGCATCGAACCAGGGCAACCCCGCCATTCACGTTGATGGCAGTGATGTCTCCGAAGCCTACAAGGATGTAGTCGGCCGCTTCCTCGGCGAAGAATTGCCGCTGCGTTTTGCCAGCTACGAAAAGCCAGGCATTCTCTCGCGTCTTTTTAAAGGAAAGTAATATGGCACTGCTCTCCTTCCTCTTCGACAGCAAGCCCAAGTCAGCCAGCGCCGCCAAGGAGCGCCTGCAGATTATCATTGCGCGCGAACGCAATACCGCCAATGGCCCGGACTTCATGCCTGCGCTGCATCGCGAACTGATCGAAGTCATTTCGAAATATACGCGCGTCAATCCGGACGACATCAAGATCTCGCTCGACCGTCAGGGCAACCTTGAAGTACTGGATGTGAATATCGTTTTACCGGATGCCACCCCGGTACGCTGACAGCGCACCAATCTTGCTGCATGGCGTGGACTTCACTTCCGCGCCGCGCAGCAAGAAAGGCATCACCATTGCCAGCGGCACTCTGTCAGGTGATGTGCTTCACCTGACTTCCCTTTCCACTCTCACCGACTTCGCCGCGTTTTCGCGCTGGCTTGCGCTGCCCGGCCCCTGGGTCGGCGGCTTTGATCTTCCCTTTTCGCTGCCGCGCGTCCTGCTTGCACAGTTAGGCTGGCCGCAGCAGTGGGCGGCAATGATCACGCATCTGGCGTCGCTGTCGCGCGAAGAACTGCGCACGCATTTCAAGGCAGTCTGCGACGCGCGCCCTGTCGGCAGCAAATTCATCCATCGCGCCGCTGACCTGCCGGCCGGTTCATCGTCCCCCATGAAATGGGTGAACCCGCCGGTGGCTTACATGCTGCACGCAGGTGCGCCGCTGCTGCTGGAAGCCGGCGTGTCGGTGTACCCGATGCATGAAGCCGATCCCGAACGGCTTGCACTCGAAGCGTACCCGGGTCTGGTTGCACGCTCCATCACGCGCGAGTCTTACAAGAATGATGCGAAGGCCATGCAGACACCGGCGCGTGCAGCGGCACGTGCCGTGATTCTAGATGCAGTTGAGCGCGGTGATTACCCGTTTGCCATCCGGCTCGAGGCCGGCGAATTCCGTCAGCAATTGCTCGCCGATGGCAGCGGTGACTTGCTCGATGCCGCGCTGTGCGCCTTGATGGCTGCATGGGGCTGGCAACGGCGCGACCAACAATACGGGCTGCCGCCCTGTGATGCGCTCGAAGGCTGGATCGTCGGGGCACCTGCGGCCGCGACGACCTGACCTAACGAATAACACTAAGCCGCATTACGCTGTCGGGCAAAGTCAGCATAAAAAGCCAGGGAGCCGGGATTGCTCATCGCATCCGGATTGGCGATTTTTTCCAATGGCATGCCTAGCAAGAGTTTCTTGATCGGCAGTTCCATTTTTTTACCCGTCAGCGTGCGCGGAATTTCATCGACCGCAAAAATATCGTTCGGCACATGGCGCGCCGAAAGCTGGGTGCGGATTTTGTCGCGCAGTGTTTGCTCCAGCGCGGCATCAAGCGTCACACCGGCACGCAGCACGACAAACAGCGGCATATACGATTCACGCCCCAGATATTCGAGGTCAACCACCATGCTGTCCAATACCTCTGGCAGTTCTTCTACTACCCGATAAATCTCGGCAGTACCCATCCGTATGCCGTAGCGATTAATGGTTGCATCCGAGCGACCATAAATGATGGCGCCGCCACGCGCGGTGATGCGTATCCAGTCGCCATGTCGCCATAGACCCGGATAGTGTTCGAAGTAGCTTTCCAGATAGCGCCGGTTTCCCGGATCATTCCAGAAGTACAGCGGCATGGATGGCATCGGCAAAGTCATGACCAATTCACCGACTTCATCAATCAGCGATTTGCCATGATCGTCGAGCGCATGGGCAGCGACGCCGAGTGCGCGGCATTGCATTTCACCGGCATACAAAGGCAAGATTGGGCAGGAACCGACAAAGGCCGCAGCGGTATCGGTACCGCCACTGATGGAAGCCAGCATGATGTCGGAACCGACATGTTGATAGATCCATTGATACGCGTCCGACGCCAGCGGCGAGCCGGTCGAGCCGACCGCGCGCAGGCTGCGCAAATCTGCCAGCGTGGACGGTTCTATGCCGGCCTTCATACAGTTGGCAAAAAATGCAGCGCCTGCGCCGATGAAAGTCAGCTGCGTCTGTTCGGCAAATTGCCATAGCGTGCGCATGTCCGGATAGCCGGGGTTACCGTCATAGATGCAGATCGTCGCGCCGACCAGCAGGCCGGTGACTTGCGCATTCCACATTACCCAGCCGGTAGTGGAGAACCAAAGGAAGCGGTCGTCTTCACCCAAGTCCAGATGCAGCGCATGGCCTTTGATGGATTCGAGCAGGCAGCCACCATGGCCGTGCACGATAGGCTTGGGCATGCCGGTGGTGCCGGACGAATAGAGTATCCACAGCGGATGGTCGAACGGCAGCTGCTCGAACTGTATGGGCTGCGCATGTGCTGCAGGGTGCGTGAATAATTCTGCCCAAGGCAGCGTGCCGGGCAAGCGCGCGGCAGGATCCAGATACGGCAGCAATATCGTGTGCTCAAGCGTAGTCAGCTCCGTGCGCATGGCATCAACCACAGACAGGCGGTCAAAGTCCTTGCCGCCGTAGCGATAACCATCGACTGCAAGCAGCAGCTTGGGATCAATTTGCTTGAAGCGATCCAGCACGCTGGAACTGCCCATGTCGGGCGAACAGGATGACCAGATCGCGCCTATGCTGGCGCACGCATAAAAGGCAATGGCCGCTTCCGGCGTATTCGGCAGGTAAGCGACTACGCGGTCGCCTGGCCTCACGCCCAGTGCGCGGAAAGTGTTGGCCACTGCAGTGACTTGCTCGCGCAATGCGCGCCAGCTGAGTTCAACGGCAGCACGCGTCTCGGACCTGGCGATGATGGCGGGCTTATCGGCGCTGGCAGCATCTGTATTGAAGCGAAATATCTGCTCGGCGAAATTCAGCCGGCTGCCTTCAAACCATTTGGCGCCCGGCATGATGCGTTCGGCCAGTACCTTGCTATAAGGCGCCGAGCTCTTGATGGCAAAGTACTGCCAGATCGATTCCCAGAATTCTTCGATGTGCGCAGTCGACCACTGCCAAAGCGAGTGATAGTCGGAAAAATGCTGGCCGCGTTCTGCGGCCAGCCATTGCATGTACTGATGCAGCTTGCTGCGTTCTATGCGTGCTGCATCCGGCGTCCACAAAAGTGGATGTTGGTCTGCCATTCTGTCTCCTGTTTTTTTAAATGATGGCCAGCGAACATCATAATGCAAACCGCTGGCACATTGAAAAACAGGAAGCAGACACGATCAATGCAACTGATGCTTGAGATCCGATAGTTCGCGATGTGCCTGCAGCACCGCTTTTTTCAAACTTTCATCCACATCGCCAGCTCGCTCGCACGCATCCTTGGCGCGATCGCCAAGCTCTTCGAGTTCATCGACACACTGACGAATGCTTTCCTCATCTTCCGACTGTTGCAGTTCCTGACGCGCCTGCTCCGAACGCTCGTCTAGTTGCTGGATACTGCTCTGGAGATCACTGGGCACCGACCCGGCGCGCTGGCATGCTTCTGAGGCTTGATGAATGGTCTGCTCAATTTGTGTGAAACGCTGCCGGACTTCATTTGCTTGCATCATGGTCTGACTCCTTTGTACGTATTTTTACCGGATGATCCCGGTGGCTGTTGGATGAAGGTATGGCAACGAAGTTCCGGCTGAATCCGTTTCACAGTCAGTTTGAAATTCAGTTTGAAATTCGTCTTGAAATTTCCTTGCAAGTTTCAATGGAAAATCGGACCGCTTTCTTTACCTGCCGCTGAAGACTCGCGCACCGGCAGGCCGCGCTCGATGAACTGCTTCATCCTTTGCAAATCTTCTGCCAGCATGCGGGCCGGATCGCTGCCCGTCAGCGCGCCAACGGCACCACCTGCAGGCGACCAACTCATTTTGACTATTGCACGCGTACCGCCTTCGACGGCTTCCAATTGCACCGAGCCTTGCTGTTGAATGACAGAGCCCGGTTCGCTGTGCCATGCCAAATGGCGCGGCCGTTCAGACTCGGTCAGTACCGTATCCCACTCGACCGATGCGCCAGCCGGCCCGCGTACCACCCAGTGCGAACGCTTCTGGCCCAGGTCGCGCACTTCAATCACGTTCGACATGAAATGCGGGAAATTTTCATAGCGGCTCCAAATATCAAACACTGATTCGGGCGCTGCATGGATGACGATGCTCTGCTCGGTTTCATGTGGATGCACTCCCATCACCGCTTGCGCACCCTGCTGCAGGCGATGACCCAGTTCTTCCCTTGTTGAAGCGCGCATCAGCAAGGCCAGTGCCGCCGCTGCGCCCAGACCCAGCGGAGCACGGCGGCTAAGCCCATACAAGAAGAGAGCGCCAACACCGGCCATCCACCAGTTGCCGCGTCCTTGCAGCATGTGCCGCGCTCTCTGCGCTTTATTGCGCAAGCTACGCGCTGACATAAATCCGGTTTGATCATGCAGCTCGTGCAATTCATGCTGCACAGCTTCCACACCCGGGATCGCTTCCACCAGTTCCACCAGACGTTCCATTTCGTCGGCACTGACCGGGCCTGACAATCTAACGGTACCTGCATGCGCACTGACATCGATCTGGTGCCTATGCGACAAGGCCCGGCCAAGCCGTGAGCGCACGCGCGCTTCGAGCACATGGTCATCGATAGGCTTGGCTTCACGGTGTGAAAACAGATGTGATGCTTCGGCTTGCAGGCCGGACAAACGGTTACGTGTGTCACGCAGCTTCTGGCTCACTGCATGCGACGTCTGGTTTGTCACACTGCTGACTTTGTCCTGCAGCAGCGCGCGACGGCGCCGACCTTGCGAAGGGTCGGCGATATACATCGCCAGTGCACCGAGTGCCAGCCCGCCCAGCAAGCCAGCCCATTGCACTTCTCTGCTGCCAGTTTCATATTCCATGCTGATCTCCTTCAAGTTCGCCAGCCTTGTACGAGACGCCGCCACTGGTGGCCGCCCTTGCATAGGCCTGATCCAGCAGCTGAATAACATCATCGTCGCTGAGCTGGCCAAAATTTTCATACCATTGGCCGATTGCATAAAAAGGCTCGGGCTGATGCAGGTAGGCAACCTGATCGGTCAGGCTCTTGACCCGGTCCAAAGCTTCGCGGGAAAGGATGGGCACGGCTAGTGCAATCGAGGCCACGCCGGCAGTGCGCAAGGCATTAATGGCCACCAGCATGGTGCTGCCCGTTGCCATGCCATCGTCAACCAGAATTACATGCCGGTGGCGCAGCACCAGCGGCGTATGCCCATGCCGGTAGCGTTGCTCGCGCCGTATCAGCTCCATTGATTCCCGCTGGATCACGCGTTGCACTTCATTATCGGGAACTTCTTCCTGAGCGATCACTTCCATCGTCAGCGTCATGTGACCGCCGCTGGCTATCGCGCCCATCGCGAATTCTTCAAACAAGGGCAGCCCTAACTTGCGCACTACCAGCACGTCTAGTGGCAAATCCAGCGACTGTGCGATAGCCAAGCCGACTTCAACACCACCCCGTGGCAAGGCGACGACCACGGATTGCGGACGCCTTCGCCATGACTCGAATTGCGGCGCCAAGGCGAGGCCAGCCTGGCGCCTGTTGCTGATTAAAGAAGAAATCTGTCGCATTGATATTCGACCGTAAGGCTGCTCAAAAGATCAACAGTCAATTCGACTTCTGCTGCTTTACCGCGAAATTCCGTATCGAAGATTTCTTTTATGCAAAATTTCTATGAAGAATGTACTCTCGATATTCGGAACTTTGATTCGCCGATTTCATTCGAATTGTGAATTTCCCGCTGATGCTGCTTGATGAAACCTTGATGAAGCCCTGATGAGAAAACTGTTTTCCGCTCTGTCTGTTGCCCTGCTGGCTTTGATGCTGACCCAGACAGCAGCTGCGCAGACCACGACGTGCCTTGCACATTTTGCCGGCCGCACTGCGCCGACCATCACGCGTCCTGCGCTGCAAGACAAAACAGTTGGCTTGTGTTTTGAAGCGTTTGCCGTCATGCATTCCGGTGTTTCACGCACGCCCTTATGGTCGGCCGAACACTTGACGCGCGACAGCCTGCAGCAAGCGCGCGCAGTCAAACGGCGTGACGCATTTCATCCGGAAATTACGCTACCGCCACAGGACAGGGCGCAGTTAGCCGACTATGCCGGCTCCGGATTTGACCGTGGCCACATGGCGCCAGCGGCCGACATGCCGAGCGAGCAGGCGCAGCACGAGAGTTTTTCGCTGGCCAATATCGTGCCGCAGGAAAAACATAACAATCAAATCCTGTGGTCTGCCATCGAAAGCGCGACCCGTCATCTGACGCAGCAGCGCGGTGAGCTGTATGTGATTACAGGGCCAGTTTTTGAAGGCGAAAAAATTGAGCGCATCAATGGTCGGGTCTTCGTGCCTACGCATATCTTCAAGGCCGTGTATGACCCGGTGCAAAAGGAAGCGGCCGCATGGATTGCGCCGAATGTGGCAGGCAATGAATATCAGGTGGTCTCGCTGGCGGAGCTCGAAAAACGGATTAGCATCAATTTGTTTCCTGGCGTAGCGGCGGACATCAAAGCCAGAACAGCCAAGCTGCCCGAGCCGCGCCTGCGTGGCCGCCCTCATTAATCAGAATCATTGAAGGGAATCAGGATGGCGAATTATCAGCCGTTTCAGAATGAAGCCGATGCTATCACTATCGGCGAACTCAACATAGAAAACCGGCTCGACCAGCTTGAGCTGTATGGTTCGCTTTCGATCACGCGCGATCAGGCCGGTCTGCAACTGGCGCTGGAGTTAAAGGAATTGATTGATGCGGCTGTCGCGCATTTGCAGGCAGCGGCGGATTTGCCGGTGGCGATAGAGCTGAAGCCAACTGACAGCGTTGATAATCCTTTTAAATAAGCTGGGCCCCGATTTTGATCGAGGCGACAGGTGACAAACAAACTGCATCACCTGCATGTCAAGCAACCCCTTATTGCTGCTTCTTCGGATGCAGTGCCTGCTTATTTTTAGCCAGCGATGTATTGCCGATGCCGGCGAAAGCAGCGCCATCCATGGATAACAAGGGATCATCGTCCGCTACGCGGTCGAGATCCAGTGAAGGCACTGGTTGATTGGGCCGGAATGAGCGTGTGTTGGATGGCGCGCGCGGTAGATCCGACGCTCCAAATTTGCTTTTCACCTCATCCAGCGTAATCGTTAACTTGTCGATACGAGCCTGTACCTGCGCATCAGCTTTCTGCTGGTCTGTCTTCCACAACCATGAGGTCATTGCCTGAAGTGATACATAGTTACTGATCACTTCAGCTACACTCCTGTCGATGGTGATGATTGTCCTGATCGCAGTGGGAAGTCTAGCTATCGTTTTCTCTACATTGGATTGAAGCGAATCACCAACGATGCTTGTTCCTATTTCATCCATTACCATCCCCCACATACCTGTGGGCCTGGTCATATCGAGATAATTGTTGCGCTGTGTGCTAGAGGTCGGTGCGCACATATCGATAAAGCTGTGGATGATTTGGGAGAAAGCGTTGCCGGCTGTTGTGCCGCATGTTGCATAAACCATTTGTAGCATCGCGTCGCCATTACCGCGCAGGAGCTGAACGAAAGCGCGCATCAATGCAGCATCGCCCATTACATCAATGATCGCGCGTACGGTTTGTCCCATCAGACCCATGCCTGCAATTTGATGCGCTATCGACCACGCACTCAGGCCGGGCTGGCCCAGCATGCCCAGCTGAATCAAGTTTCCAAAAGTATGGATTAGCACCCGTGACAGTCGCAGCAGACGTTTGTCCTCAATACTGCGGACTGCGATGGCGCTCATTGAATGAATGAACACCGATTTCACGAAAGAGCCCATGAACTGCTCTGCAATGCGCGGACCGTAGTTCTGTCGAATCCATTCATAACATTGATCCACGCCTTCCGCATGAATCTGCGCGTGAATAGCATCGCGCTGCTTATGCGTGGCAAGCTTTGCCATTGTTAAGTCAATTGGCCCCCACTGGCCTCGTGAATCTTTGACATGCGTCACGGCGTCAGGAAAACCAGCGTCACGACAGTGATTCCAATAGCTCAGGCTAGTGATCAATTCATGCCCATGAACTCCCGGATCACACATGGCTTCCAATACGTCCGGATGCAGTGAAGCCAGTGGGACCGCATCAAAAGTGTGGGGAGAAAAGACATGCGCCAGTTCGTGGGCAATCATCATCCTACCTTGATGAATTCCAAAAACAATATGGCAAGCTCCTTGATATCCTCCGGCCGGCTTGCCATTAGCTTGGGGACTATCGCAATGCGCAAAAGCCAATGCCATTTTTTCTTTGTTGGGCGCACTCGACAAGCAGTTATTCGATTGCTTCTTCAATACGTCTGCTTTGCTCATGTAGAGATCGGATATCTCAAAGCGAAAGGGAATGTGCCAGATTTCCAATTGTTCGTTGATGTTACCGGTGACATTGGCTATGACTGCCATTTCTTGTTGAGTTGAATCCCGACATTTTTCCTGCGAACTGAAGGTCGCTGCCGGGTCCATTAATGGATACAGAATAATTCGCTTGACGCTAGAGAACACGTTACTCCAAGCCATGTTGCGTTCATATTCATGGTGGGCATTGATCGCGGCGGCTTCCATTTCATGGATGCAGCTACTCACACTTTGCTTGACTGCCACTGCGCCAAAGCCGAATGTCGGTAGCACCGGCGCCAAAGTATCTATGACGGGCTTTGCTGCGCGCCTGATTTCGTTCGATGCATACGAAAATCCTGAATACAGTGCATCCATGTTTTCTCCTTCAAGGTTGAGTCGCCACGCGGCGCCGCAAGCTGTGTGCTGGATTAAGTGAACGGGTTCATCGAACATTTGATCGAAGTCTCAACGCACAACCCCGATCACATCAGTGATTTTCGGTCTATCCAGCGTCTTTATCAGGTTACCCACCAACTGATCCAAAAAGCGCAGCCGTCCCAAAGCTGTCATACTGTCGCCCTCTTCCTGTTTAACGGCGACGCCGACCTATGACGTCAGCTCCACCTAATTTACGTTCATACAACTTGTTTCGGCCAGACTTGAAGCCTGCGCCGTTTCTCCCCATGTCGCGTGCAGAAATGCAGGCACTGGGCTGGGATAGTTGCGACATCATCCTGATCACTGGCGACGCCTACATAGACCACCCGAGTTTCGGCATGGCGCTGGTGGGCCGCTTGCTTGAAGCACAGGGCTTCCGGGTTGGCATCATCAGTCAGCCGGACTGGCTGTCGGCCGACGCGTTCCGTTCGTTGGGCAAGCCGAATCTGTATTTCGGCATCACCGCCGGCAATATGGATTCGATGATTAACCGCTACACCGCCGACCGCAAGATCCGCACCGACGATGCTTATACCGCCGGCGGCGAACCGAACAAGCGCCCCGACCGCGCCGTGACTGTCTATGCGCAGCGCGCGCGCGAAGCCTTCCCCGGCATACCGGTTGTGATCGGCAGTATCGAAGCGAGCCTGCGCCGCATTGCGCATTACGACTACTGGTCCGACACCGTGCGCCGCTCGGTGCTGGCGGACTCCAAGGCTGACATTTTAATTTTCGGTAATGCAGAGCGCGCGCTGAAAGAACTCAGCCATCGCCTTGCTGCCGGTGAGCCGATTAAATCAATACGCGACTTGCGTGGCACGGCCTTCATGGTGCCGCGTGGCTGGAAACCTGCCGACGACTGGAGCGAGATTGACTCGACCCGCGTTGACACGCCCGGCAAGGTGGAGGCGCATCCCGATCCTTATGAAATGAAGGAAAAGGAACCGACGGTTTGCGGCACCGACCAGCCTGCTGCTGAAGAAGTCAAAGTGCAGCCTATCAAGCTGATGACGCGCGAAGAACGGCGCGCGCAGGAAAAAGAAATCCGCGAGAAAAGCGTGATTCGCCTGCCTGCGTTTGAAGCAGTCAAAGATGACAAAGTCACCTACGCGCATGCGTCACGCGTGTTTCACGTTGAATCCAACCCCGGCAATGCGCGTGCACTAGTGCAGGCGCACGGCGAGCGCGATGTCTGGCTCAATCCGCCGCCACTGCCGCTGGCAATGGACGAGATGGACCATGTCTACGACCTGCCGTATGCGCGTGCACCGCATCCGGCGTATGGCAAAGCCAAAATCCCGGCCTGGGACATGATCCGATTCTCGGTCAATATCATGCGCGGCTGCTTTGGTGGCTGCAGCTTTTGCTCCATCACGGAGCATGAAGGCCGCATCATTCAAAGCCGCTCCGAGCCGTCTATCCTGCGCGAAATTGAACTCATACGCGACAAGACCAAGGGCTTCGCCGGCACCATTTCCGATCTGGGCGGACCGACTGCAAATATGTACCGCCTCGCGTGCAAAGACAAGCGCATTGAAGAGTCATGCCGCCGTTTGTCGTGTGTGTATCCAAGCATTTGCTCGAACCTGAATACGGATCACAGCAAGCTGATACAGCTTTATCAGCGTGCGCGCGAAATTCCGGGCGTGAAAAAAATTCTGGTCAGCTCGGGTCTGCGCTATGACCTCGCCGTGCGCTCGCCCGAGTATGTGAAAGAACTGGTCACGCATCACGTCGGCGGCTTGCTCAAAATCGCGCCCGAGCATTCGGAAGAAGGCCCGTTGTCGAAGATGATGAAGCCGGGCATGGGCTCTTACTATAAATTCAAAGAGCTGTTCGACAAGTACTCGAAAGAGGCCGGCAAGGAGCAGTACCTGATTCCGTATTTCATCGCCGCCCATCCGGGCACGACCGATGAAGACATGCTGAATCTGGCGCTGTGGCTGAAGCAAAATGATTTCAGGCTGGACAAGGTGCAGACTTTCCTGCCGACGCCCATGGCGATGGCGACCACCATGTATCACACGCGTAAAAATCCGCTGCGCAAAATCAGCCAGGATTCGGAGACGGTGGAGACACCCCGACTGGCAAAAATCCGCCGTCTGCACAAGGCCTTGCTGCGCTATCACGATCCCGCCAACTGGGAGAGTATTCGCGAAGGTTTGCAGCGCATGGGGCGCAGTGATTTGATCGGCAGCGGGCCGCAACATCTGGTGCCGCGTGCCGGTGCGCAGGAGACCTTGAGCAAACGTGTACGGTCTGATGAAACGCCGCCGCTGAACCGTTTGGCCAAGAAGTTCGGACAGAACAAGCCACGTCCGGGTGGCGCTGTTTCGCGCAAGCGTTGACGCTGCAAATAATACGCGCGAAAAAATCCAAACTTGCGTGTTTTTTGCGAGAACAACGAAAGACGCTAGGTTCCAGCCTGCGCTGGAACGACGGTAGAGAGTGAGGCGCGCTCCACTTAACTACTGTCATCCCAGCGCAGGGTGAGGCAGGGGTTGCGTAATGCCTGCGTTACGCCTGCCGAAGCGGACTAGCTTGCAAGCTAGTCCGTGGCCCGAAGGGGGATCCAGCGTCTTTCGTTGCATACGAAAAAACCTCGTCATCGCAATCTATAAAACCGTGAAATCCACAGACGAAAAAAAAACCGACCTTCAAGGTCGGTTTTTTTCATGTCTGTGGTGGGAAGTGCAAGTTTCGAACTTGCGACCTATCGCGTGTGAGGCGATCGCTCTACCCCTGAGCTAACCTCCCGGGTCGGCGCGAATTATCGCACAATCATCGCGAGCAATCAATCAGCCTCTATCAGACTCTAATTGGCGCCAGAGACAACTGCCTTTAGCGGCCTTGTCCAGATTTTTGAGCACGACTTCATGCTCGGCCAATTCATCCGGCATGGGTGCGAGCACGATGATGTCGGCAATCGCGGTGATTTGCACGTTGCCTTCACCGTCAGCGCTGTCCATATGCAGGTCTATCGTCAGGCTGTCCTGCCCGCGCGACATGGCCAGATACACTTCGGCCAGCAGTTCGGCGTCAAGCAAGGCGCCATGCAGGGTGCGGTGCGCATTCGAGATGCCGTAGCGGTCGCACAGCGCATCGAGTGAATTGCGTTTGCCGGGATGCAGCTCTTTGGCCTGCTGCAGCGTATCGGTGATCTTCAATACATGCGTATCGAATTTCGGCAGACCGAGTTTGGCGAATTCGGCGTCGAGAAAGCCGACGTCGAACGGTGCATTGTGGATGATGATTTCGGCGTCGCCAATATAATTGCAGAGTTCGGCAGCGATCTCGGCAAACTTCGGTTTGTCGCTCAGGAATTCAGTCGTCAGTCCATGCACGGCCAGCGCACCGGGATCGGAATCGCGCTCGGGATTGGTGTAGCGATGAAAATTGTTACCAGTCAGCCTGCGGTTGACCAGCTCAACGCAACCGACTTCAATGATGCGGTCACCCGTGCGCGGATTGAGGCCGGTTGTTTCCGTATCAAGGACGATTTGTCTCATAGCACCAGCTCCACACCTTTGTTGGCCAGCGCGTCGGCGCGCTCGTTGCCTTCATGACCGGCATGGCCCTTGATCCAGCGCCAGTCTATCTGGTGGCGCTCCCGCGCCGTGTCCAGCGCTTTCCACAGGTCGACGTTCTTTACCGGTGCCTTGGCCGCCGTTTTCCAGCCGCGCGCTTTCCAGCCGATGATCCATTCGCTGATGCCCTTCTGTACATACTGACTGTCAGTATGGAGCACGATCTCGCAAGGACGTTTCAAAGCGTTCAAGGCTTCGATCACGGCCATCAGCTCCATGCGGTTGTTGGTCGTGCCGAGTTCGCCGCCAAACAATTCTTTATCCTGCTCGCCGAAGCGTAGCCATGCGCCCCAGCCGCCCGGGCCGGGATTGCCCTTGCAGGCGCCATCTGTGTAAATTTCTACTTTATCCATGCTGAACCGTTGTTGTCTTCATTCGTTGTTTGCATTTTATTGGTTGCCGGCAGTGCCGGCCTGGCGCGCGCGCCCAGTGGTTGCCACGCCGGCCCAACCAGCCGCATACCTTTGACCCGTTTGATGGCTTGCACAATATACAGCGCACCCAGATAAGGCCACCAGCGGTCACCGGCTTTTTCCATGAATGCAAAGCGCTGCAGCCATTTGCTGGTTGCGCACGGCGGTGCGTAGCAGCCAAAATGACCACGATTGACTTCCATGTTGAGCAGTTTGAGCCAGTCTTTGAGTCGCGGGACGCTGATGAATTCGCCATGCAAGGGCAGAAAATGCGCGCCGGTCAGCCGGCCAGCTGCCTGCCGCAAGCCCCACATGCTGGCCGGATTGAAGCCGCACACAATCACCTGCCCTTCTGGTATCAGCACCCGCTCGACTTCACGCAAGACCTGATGCGGCTCACTGGCAAACTCGAGCACATGCGGCAGCACGACCAGATCCAGACTGTTGGTAGCAAACGGCAGCTCGCTGAAATCATGCGTCAGCACGACATGATGGCCGGGCTGCTGCGGCAGCACGGCATCGGTCAGCCATTTATTCGGCATGCGGTTGGCCGCCAGCCCTTCAATTTGCGGCAAGCCGATCTGGACGGCATTAAAACCGAATAAGTCCACAGTCAGCTCGTCAAGCCGCGCCTGTTCCCACGCGCGCGCATAGCTGCCGGCTGGCGTATCGAACCAGGGGCCTAGCGATATAATCGGTTTTTCAGATGCGTATTGGTTCATGCTCATGTCAGTAAAACAGCCTTTGCACGTTACCGCCATTCCGGCCTTTGCCGACAATTATTTATGGCTGATCCATAATCAGCGCCACGCCGTGGTGGTCGACCCGGGCGATGCCGCTCCGGTACTGGCTGTGCTGGCCTCCAAACAGCTCGAACTGAGCGCTATTTTACTCACTCACCATCACGCTGACCATGCAGGCGGCGTTCCGGCCTTGCTGGCGCAGGCGATTCAGCCAGCGAATCTCCCGGTCTACGGCCCTGCCGGCGAAAAAATTGCCGGCGTTACGCACCCGTTGGCTGAAAATGACGTCGTTTCTTTTCCCCTGCTGGACCTGGAACTTGCGGTGATCGACGTTCCCGGCCACACGGCCGGCCATATCGCCTATGTTGATCATCAACGGCACAATCTCTTTTGTGGCGACACTCTGTTTGCCGGCGGTTGCGGCCGTCTGTTTGAAGGCACAGCGGCACAAATGACCGCCTCGCTGGCCAAGCTGGCGGCGTTGCCGGACGAGACCCGCGTTTATTGCGCGCATGAATACACGGTCTCGAACCTGCAATTTGCGCTCGCAGCCGAGCCTGGCAACACGCAGGTGGCAGACAGACTTGCGCACGAGCAGGCGCGCCGTGCGCGCGGTGAAGCAACAGTGCCGTCAACAATCGGGCTGGAAAAAACAAGCAATCCCTTCTTGCGCTATCGCGAAGCAGCAATACTGCGGCAGTTGCAAACTACCGGCAAGCTCGATGGCAACGATCCGGTGGCGGCTTTTGCTGCGTTGAGAGAGTGGAAAAACAGCTTTCGCCCAGCACCTTGAAATTAGTAAATTGTTATTAAATTTATGCTGAGTTTCTGTCATGAAGCTGACATTTGTCTTGACGGGCTTTAACTGCCTTTACTACACTTGCGCGAATTCAATTCTGATTACAGGCGGAAAATTGCGCCGGTAATAGAAAATCAAGCTAATGCATCGTTTCCGAATCATCCCTTTATTCTTTGCGCCGCTCCTATCCAGTCTGCTCGTTCCCGCGCTGGCGGCTTACGCTAACGACCTGAGCATTGCGCCGCCCACCTCGTTGTCTGCCCAATCTGCCGATCGCAACGATTTCTCGAAAGACGCGCTACCGTCCGAGATCTTGTTCGATCGTCCTATCGATTATGACAATCTGCCGCAAGATTTTGATCAACAAAACTTTGATGTGTGGGACAGGATACGCAAGGGCTTTGCGATTCCTGACCTGAACAATCCGCTGGTGGCGACGCATACGATCTGGTACAGCGCACGCCCGGAATATATACAGCGCACCAGCAAGCGCGCCGGCCGCTATCTGTATCATGTCGTGCAGGAACTGGAAAAACGCCAGATGCCGACAGAACTGGCTTTGCTGCCGTTCGTTGAGTCTTCGTTCAATCCGCAAGCATTTTCAACGGCCAAAGCCGCAGGTATGTGGCAGTTCATTCCAAGCACCGGCCGCGATTTCAATCTGAAGCAAAATACCTTTCGTGATGAACGACGCGACGTGATTGCGTCAACCAGCGCCGCACTGTCTTATCTGCAAAAATTGTATGGGATGTTTGGCGACTGGCAGCTTGCACTGGCGGCCTATAACTGGGGCGAAGGCTCGGTCTCGCGTGCAATCGCCAAGGCACAAGCGGCAGGACGTCCGACTGACTTCAACAGCCTGTCGCCTTACATGCCGGCCGAGACGCGTAATTATTATCCCAAGCTGCAAGCAGTCAAGAACATCATCGCCACTCCGGCACAATACGGTGTGAAGCTGCCTGTCGTTGAGAACCAGCCGTATTTCGTCTCTGTGGTAAAAACCCGCGATATTGATATCAAGCTTGCAGCACAACTGGCCGAATTGCCGATGGAAGAATTCAAGGCGCTGAACCCGCAGTTCAACCGCCCTATCATTCCGGGCAGCCCGACAACGGTGATTTTGCTGCCTCAGTTAAATGCAGAAAAATTCAAGGTGAATTTATCCAACTGGACACAATCTTTGTCCAGTTGGACTGCGCATAAAGTCACCGCTGCGCGCGAACGCATCGAGAGCATTGCCGCAAAATTCAAAACCACGCCACAAATCATTCGGGAAGCGAATGCCATTCCACCGAATATGCATCCGGTGCTGGGCTCTACCGTACTGGTGCCGAAACTGGCATCGGACAAGGACAAGGATATTGCCACCGAAGTCATCAATAATGCGACCTTGAACGTCGAAGCAGATGCGCCGCCAGCTAAACGGATCAGCATCAAGGTTGGCAAGCGTGATTCACTGCAATCAATTGCTGCGCGCTATAAAGTCACGCCAGCACAGATACGCGAATGGAACGGACTCAAGAAAGACCAATTGACTGCCGGTCAGTCATTGAAGCTGGAAGTTAAAGCCCGCAAGAAAAAAGTAGGCAAAGGGCATGCCGGTACGCTTCATGCCAACAAGACGCCAGCGACTAAAAAGCAAGTCACTAAGGGGCAAACCAGCGCACCTCAACACCGCAAGCATTAAGAGCCTATTCAGACTCTGTCATGTTGTAGTTAGCGGCAGCCATCAAGCGCTGTGTATAGGCATGAGAAGGCGACGATAGCACCTGTGCCGTTTCGCCACTCTCCACAACGACACCATCCTTCATCACCAGCACCCTATGCGCCATCGCACGAATTACGGCCAGATCGTGGCTGATAAAAACATAGGCAATGCCATATTTCTGCTGCAGTTCGGCCAGTAATTGCAGCACCTGCAGCTGGACCGACACATCCAGCGATGAAGTCGGCTCATCCAGCAATATCAACGCTGGCTTGAGTATCAATACACGCGCAATCGCTATCCGCTGGCGCTGGCCGCCGGAAAACTCATGCGGATAGCGCGACAGCATCGTCGCCGGCAAGCCGACCTCATGCAAGGCGGCACTGGCAGCATCCCGCAACGCCGCAGCCGACAACTGCGGCTGATGCAGCGCCAGACCTTCCGTCACAATCTGTTCTATCGTACGGCGCGGGGAGAGCGATGCAAACGGGTCCTGAAATACGACTTGCATTTGCGCGCGCAACGGACGCAGCTGCTTGCTGTCCATCTCGCTGACAGGCTGGCGATTGAAATGAATACTGCCTGTTGTGTGTGCGACTGACAGCCGCAACAGCGCCATGCCGAGCGTAGACTTGCCGGAGCCGGACTCCCCCACTATGCCCAGCGTTTCACCGCGCGCCAGCGACAGATCAATACTGTCGACCGCAACGAACTCGCGCCGCTTCAGCCAGCCTTGCTTGATCGTAAAACTGGAGCGCATATTTTTCGCCTGCAGCAGTGGTTCGCCGTCTTGAGGCGCCGTGCTGACCAGGCGCTGCGGATGACTGGCCAACAATTTTTTAGTGTAGGCCTCGCGCGGATTTGCAAACAGCGTTTTGGTATCTGCGGTCTCGACCAGCCTGCCCTGCTCCATCACACCCACACGATCCGCAAAACTTTTCACCAGATTCAGGTCATGCGTAATCATCAGCACGGCCATGTTCTCTTCACGCTGCAAGTCATTCAACAGCGCCAGTATCTGTACCTGTATCGTCACATCAAGCGCTGTGGTCGGCTCGTCGGCAATGAGCAGCTTCGGTTTGCAAGCCAGCGCCATCGCAATCATGGCGCGCTGACGCTGACCGCCGGAGAGTTCATGCGGAAACGCGAGCGCACGGCGCGCAGGCTCCGGTATGCCGGTTTTTTCCAATAGTGCCACTGCACGGTTCGCTGCGGCACGCGCATTGAGGCCTTCATGCAGCATCAGCACTTCCGCAATTTGGTTGCCGACCGTGAAAAGCGGATTCAGCGCCGTCATCGGCTCCTGAAATATCATTGCTACCTCTTTGCCGCGCAAGCCGCGCAGGGCCGGTTCGGATTTTTGCAGCACGTCATCGCCATCAAACAAAATGCGGCCGCTGGTGTGCGCATCCTGATTCAGCTTCAGCACCGACAAGGCGCTGACTGTTTTGCCCGAACCGGATTCACCGACGAGCGCGAATTTCTCGCCGGCTGCAATGCTAAAACTCACATCGTTGACGACGGTGGCCGCGCCAAAGCGGACCACCAGATTTTCAATTCGCAACAGGCTCATGATTTTCTCCGTACATCAAGCGCATTGCGCAATGCATCACCAATATTCGTCAGTAGCAGCAAAGTGATGGTCAGCACGGCAAAGGTCGACACCGCAATCCACCATGCATCGAGGTTATTTTTTCCCTGCGCAAGCAACTCTCCCAGACTTGGTGTCGATGGCGGCACACCAAGGCCAAGAAAATCCAGACTGGTCAGCGCAAGAATGGCCGCGCTCATGCGGAAAGGCAGAAAGGTCACGACTGGCGTCAAACTGTTTGGCAGCACATGGCGCCAGATGATTTGCCAGTTCGACAAACCGAGCGCGCGCGCAGCTTGCACGTATTCGAGATTACGGTTGCGCAGGAAATCGGCGCGCACATAGTCAGACAGTCCCATCCAGCCAAACAGCGACAACAAAAGCAGCAGCAAGCCTATGCTGGGTTCGAAAATGGACGCGAAAATGATCAGCAGGTACAGCTCCGGCATCGAGCCCCAAATCTCCATGAAGCGCTGGAACAGCAGATCGGTCTTGCCGGCAAAATAGCCCTGCACGGCGCCTGTCAGCACGCCGAGCAGTACGCCGGTGATGGTCAATGCCAGACCGAACAGAATCGACACGCGAAAGCCGTACAGCAGACGCGCAAACACATCGCGACCGCGGTCATCGGTACCGAGCCAGTTATCACTGGTAGGCGGTGCAGGATTGGGCGACTTGGCGAAATAATTCAGCGTGTCATAGCGATAGTGATTCAGCGGGTAAATCGCCCAGTTGCCGTTTTTCTTGAACTGGTCCTGAATGAACGGGTCCAGATAATCAGCCGGCGAAGCAAAGTCGCCGCCGAAAGCCTGCTCGGAATAGTCAGTGACAATCGGCACCATGATATGGCCGTTGTAACGCGCCAGCAGCGGCCGGTCGTTCGACACCAGCTCGGCGCCGAGACTGATGATAAAGAGCACAGAAAAAATAAGCAGGCTCCAATAGCCACGCCGGTTTTGTTTGAAGCGCAGCCAGATGCGACGGCCCGGCGACACTGATAGCGGAATGGTATTCATCGGGCCAGACTTTCAAATTGCACACGCGGATCGGCCCACACATAACAGAGGTCGCCGAGCAGCTTGACTACCAGGCCAATGAGCGTAAACAAATAGAGCGTGCCGAGCACCACCGGATAATCGCGCCGCACCACGGATTCATACGACAACAGGCCAAGGCCGTCGAGCGAAAAAAGGGTCTCGATCAGCAGGCTGCCGGCAAAGAACGCGCCGATGAAAGCGGCCGGAAATCCTGTTACTAACGGAATCAGCGCATTGCGAAACACATGTTTGTACAGCACCGTCTTTTCCGACAGGCCCTTGGCGCGCGCAGTCAGCACATACTGTTTGCGTATTTCTTCAAGAAAGGTATTTTTGGTCAGCATCGTCATGACGGCGAACGAGCCGGCCACCGAGGCCAGTACCGGCAGCGTGATGTGCCACAGGTAGTCGGTGGTCTTGCCCGTCCACGACAAAGTTTCCCAGTCGTCTGAAGTCAGTCCGCGCAATGGAAACCACTGCACGAAACTGCTGCCGGCAAACATCACCAGCAAGAACACGCCGAGCACGAAACCCGGTATCGAATACCCGATCAGCACCAGCATGCTGGTGACGCTGTCAAAGCGACTGCCTTCGCGCACGGCCTTGGCTATGCCCAGCGGCACTGAAATAAAATAAGTGAGAAAGAAAGTCCACAGTCCGATCGTGATCGAGACCGGCAGCTTGGATTTCACCAGCTCCCATACATCCATGTGGTGATAGAAGCTCTGGCCCAGATCAAATTGCGCAAAGCCCTTGAGCATCAGCCAGAAACGCTCGGCAGGCGGCTTGTCGAAACCATACAGCGCCTTGATCTCGGCAACACGCTCGGCATCAATGCCTTGTCGGCCACGATATTCGGAAGCGCCGCCACCAGATGCTTCACCGGCACCCGTCTGGCCTTTTTTCAGTTCGGTCAATGCCTGCTCTACCGGCCCGCCGGGTACGAACTGGATCACCGCGAAGGTGATCGCAATGACGCCCAGCAAGGTGGGAATCATCAGCAATATGCGTTTGGCTATGTAGGACCAGAGATTCATACTTTTCTTTGCTTGTTAAAAAAAGTCACTGGATTCCGGCGTTCGCCGGGACGACGACTATCGAAGGTCATCCTGACGAAAGTCAGGATCCAGGGTCGTTAAATACCTAACTAGCGCGGCTTCACCTGCCACCAACTCGATATCACATACGGATCCGCCTGATAGTACTTTGGCGCTGTCTGCGGAATGCCGAAGCGGTTGCGGTACGCAACGCGATGCGTAGCCAGATACCAGTGCGGCACGACGATGTATTTGTGCAGCAGCACCCTGTCCAGCGCACGCGATGCAGCTACCAACTGTGCACGGGTGTCGGCGGCGACTAGCGCGCTGACTAATTTGTCGACAGCCGGATCTTTCAAGCCCCATGCATTGTTCGATCCTTTTTCATCCGCTGCTTTCGAGCCGAGCATATCGAACATATCATTACCAGGGCTGACCACATCGGGGAAGCGCACGCTGGTCATGTCGAAATCAAATTCTTCCATGCGCTTTTGCACGAGTGCGTTGTCTGCCGTGCGCTGGCGTACCTGAATGCCGAGCTTTTCCAGATTGCGTACATAGACGCCGATGATGCGCGAGAGCGCCGACTGGTCATCAAGGATTTCAAAAGTGAAAATCTCGCCGCTTGCATTACGCAGCGCGCCGTCGCGATATTCCCAGCCGGCCTGCTTGAGCAGTTCGCGTGCCTGCAGCAGGTTCGCACGCAACGACGATGGCGGATCGGTGCGCGGAGGCAGCGGGGTCGGTCCGAATACGGCCGGATCAAGCTGTGCGCGCAACGGCTCCAGCAGCGCCAGTTCCGCCGGCGACGGCAAGCCGTGTGCGCCGAGTTCGGAATTGCTGAAGAAGGAATCGATGCGCACGTATTGACCGTAAAACAGTTGGCGGTTCATCCATTCAAAATCGAGCGCAAGAGCCAGCGCACGGCGCACGCGGATATCCTGAAATGGCGCTCTTCGCAGATTCATGACGAAGCCCTGCATGCCTGCGCCGTTTGAATGCTTGAGGTTGGTCTTGATGATGGAGCCGTTGTCGAATTGCTTGCCCTTGTAGGCGCGCGCCCAGTTCTTGGCCCGGTACTCGACGACCACATCGAACTCACCGGCCATGAAGGCTTCGAGACGCGCGACGTCATCTTTGTAGAAACGATAGAAGATGCGATCAAAGTTGTAGCTGCCCTTGCGGGTGGGCAGCGCACTGCCCCAGTAGTTCGGATTGCGTTTGAAAGCAATCGAGCGCCCCAAATCGTAACGCTCGATCAGATACGGACCGCTGGCAACCGGCGTTGTCAGTTGTATTTTATCGAACGGCGTACCGGCAGCCCATTTACGGGAGAACACCGGCATACCGCCGACAATCAAGGGCAGTTCGCGGTTGGAGGCCTTGAAGTCAAACCGCACCGTCGTCGCATCAAGCACCACGCATTGTTTGACGTCGGCAAAAATCATTTTGAATTGCGGCGCGCCTTTGGCTACCAGCGTATCGAACGAATACTTGACGTCGTCGGCCAGCACACTGTCGCCGTTGTTGAAGCGCGCCAGCGGATTCAGCCGGAAGGTCATGGACAGCCTGTCTGGTGCCAGCTGCATGTCTTCTGCCAGCAAGCCGTACATGGTCGCGATTTCATCGGCAGAGTTAATGGCCAGTGTCTCGAACATCAGGTTGGCCACGCCGGCGGCGGCCACACCCTTCATGGAAAACGGATTGAACTTATCGAAACTGGTGCGCGTGTCGGGATTGGCCAGATACAGTTCGCCGCCCTTGGGTGCGTCCGGATTCAGGTAGTCGAAATGCGTGAATCCTGCCGGATACTTCGGCGTATCGTAGAGCGAGAAAGCATGGGCAGCCCATGCGCCATGCGCGAGCAAGAGACTGGCAGCGCACAGGGCGCCACGAAGGAATTTGATCATTGGCCTGCAATCCCGGATACAGAATGCCGATTAGGATAGCGGTTTTCTTCGGCTCTGGCGAAACGACCACAAATTGCCTGCAGATCGCATGCAAAAACGGTATCAATTTGCCGCAAAGGCAATCAGCCCCTAAAATGCGCAATCTGCCGGCGCACCCGGCCATCGCACCTGGAGTTTTGAATGGCATTCTTAGAAGGCAAAAAAATCCTGATCACCGGCCTGTTGTCGAACCGCTCGATAGCGTACGGCATTGCCAAGGCTTGTAAACGCGAAGGCGCTGAGCTGGCCTTTACCTATGTGGGCGAACGTTTCCACGAACGCACCGTTGAGTTCGCCAAAGAATTCGACAGTACCCTTGTTTTTGATTGCGACGTTGGCAGTGACGAACAGATCGCCGCCTTGTTCGCCGATCTGGGCAAGTCATGGAGCCAGCTGGACGGCCTGGTGCACGCCATCGGTTTTGCGCCACGCGAAGCCATTGCCGGCGACTTCCTTGATGGCCTGTCACGCGAAGGCTTCCGTATCGCGCATGACATTTCCGCTTACAGCTTCCCGGCGCTGGCCAAGGCTGCGCTGCCTATGCTGTCTGCCGATGCTGCTTTGCTCACCTTGTCCTATCTGGGGGCCTTGCGCGCCCTGCCCAACTACAACACCATGGGTCTGGCCAAGGCATCGCTCGAAGCCAGCGTGCGCTATCTGGCGGAGTCGATGGGCAAACGCGGCGTACGCGTCAACGGCATTTCAGCCGGTCCGATCAAAACCTTGGCAGCGTCCGGCATCAAAGACTTCGGCAAGATTCTGTCTTTCGTGAAAGACAATTCGCCGCTGCGCCGCAATGTCACGCAGGATGATGTCGGTAACGCTGCCGCTTTCCTGTTGTCGAGTCTGGCTGCCGGTATCACCGGTGAAATCACCTATGTTGATGGTGGTTTCTCGCAGGTGGTGGCGGGGATGGGCGCAGAATAAATTATGCGGGGTTAGCCGACAAAAAAAGTGGTTACGTGCCGCGTGGTCCATGTCGCTACCCCGACTCCAAAAAAATCGGCATCTTCTTTTCAAATAGGACACTCCATGACAAGTGCCGCGGCCAATACCGGCCAATCGTCCAGATCTCGTTTTTCCATTCTGGCTTTCGATGCCGCTTCGTAGTCCAGCAACCATTCGTTTTCCAGAATCTGGACGTACCCCATCACCAAATCCAGGACTGCTAAAGCTGGATTGGCATCTATACCTCTTGCTTTCAATATTTCTGGCAAATACTTGCGAGCATCGTCAACGCAGACGGATGGTGTAAAGAACTTAACGCGCTCTGCATTTTCACAAATCAAATCGCGTACCTTACTGCCCAAGACTGCACGTATCAAAATATTCGCGTCCAGTACCAAGCTGCGCCACTGAGCCGTCGTCATTTTTTGCGTCGTTTAGCTTTAAATTCGGCCACTACTTCTTCGGTATCGATTTGTGCAGCTTTCAGCATTGCATCGAGCTTGGCCGCTGCCGCTTTCAATGATGCGATATCAGCTGCCGGCTCCTTGTCCCGGCTTGGAATGTAATAACCAATGGTTTCGCCATGACGTGTGATCGCCAATGGCTGGCCAGCTTCCAGCAAATAATGCGGCAGCTGGCTGCGGAATTCCCGAATCCCTATTTTTAACGCCACCATGACAAGCTCCAAATTGTGTACACATGTGTTCACATTACCTGAAATTTAAGAACATGAAAAGCCTTGGCAAAATTGCCTTTGGTTCTGCGATTCCCGTTCATTCAGATAATTTATAAGCCCTGCTCCAAAGTTTTACTGTACAATTCGTCCCGCACTGCACCAAACACTGTGCACTAGTCGCATCGCAGACCCTAAGCATCAACCTGAAGCCTTCCCGCCTCCCGGTGCCGCTCTACAGAGCACCTATCCGGCGCAAAGCTTTTGTGCCGAAATCTTCCAGTTAAGTTTTCGTCTGTTTCGTTGGTTGGCGTTGCATTTTTACGCTGTCGCGTGGCATTTCTATGCCCTGCGCGGCTTGTTATCACGAAAGAAAACAATGACTTTTGAATCCCTTGGCTTGCATCCGTTCGTCCTTAAAGCACTGACCGATTCTGGCTACACCGTTCCGACCCCTGTTCAAGAACAAGCTATTCCTGCCGCTATCGCTGGCCGTGACCTGCTCGTGTCTTCGCAGACCGGCTCTGGTAAGACCGCAGCTTTCATGCTGCCTGCCCTGCACAAATTTGCTGATCTGGCCAATGAGCCAGCAGCTGGCAAGACCCCGAACCAGGAAGCGCAAGCTTCCCGCGCCAAAGGCAATGACCGTGTGCGTTTCCGCGCCGCTCAGCCAAAAATGCTGGTCTTGACCCCAACCCGCGAACTGGCACTGCAAGTGACCACCGCAACCGACAAGTACGGCAGCAGCATGCGCCGTGTGAAGGCGGTGTCGATTTTGGGTGGCATGCCTTACCCAAAACAGATGCAACTGCTGGCGCGCAATCCGGAAATTCTGGTCGCTACCCCTGGTCGTCTGATCGACCATATGGAATCGGGCAAGATCGATTTCTCGCAACTCGAAATTCTGGTGCTGGACGAAGCTGACCGCATGCTCGACATGGGCTTCATCGACGACATCGAGCGCATCATCGGCAACACGCCGGCTACCCGTCAAACCATGCTGTTCTCGGCTACGCTTGACGGCATGGTCGGCAACATGGCGCGCCGCATCACCAAAGACCCGATGATCATCCAGATCGCCGGCTCGGCTTCCAAGCATGAAAACATCCAGCAGAAGGTTCACTTCGTCGACGACCTGTCGCACAAGAATCGCCTGCTTGACCATCTGCTGCGCGACACCGCAATTGACCAGGCTGTGATCTTCACCGCCACCAAGCGCGATGCCGACACCATTGCCGACCGTCTGAATATCGCCGGTTTCGCTGCTGCTGCCCTGCATGGCGACATGCATCAGGGTGCGCGTAACCGTACCCTCGACAGCCTGCGCCGCGGTCAAGTCAAGGTGCTGGTTGCCACCGACGTCGCTGCCCGCGGCATCGACGTACCTGCGATCACCCACGTGTTCAACTACGATCTGCCTAAGTTCCCTGAAGACTATGTCCACCGTATCGGTCGTACCGGTCGCGCTGGCCGTAACGGTATCGCCGTCTCGCTGGTGAACCACGCTGAAGGCATGAATGTGAAGCGTATCGAGCGCTTCACCAAGCAATTGATTCCGGTTGATGTCGTCGAAGGTTTCGAGCCTAAGCGTACCGCTTCGGCTAGCCGTCCTTCGCGTCCTAACGGCTGGCGTCCAGGCGATGGCCGTGGCAATAACAGCTCGGCCAAGCCAGGTCAGCGCACCTTCAGCAAGCCGGGCGCTCCGCGCAATGATGGCGGCGGCTACAAGAAAGAAGGCAGTAGCGGTGGTTACAATAAAGAAGGCGGCGGCTATAAAGGCTCCCGTACTGGCGAAGCACGTCGCGGCTAATTTAGCCTGACAGCAGTATCCTATTGGCTTCCGGCTCTGCCGGAAGCCATTTTCATTTGTAAAACCGGAGCCTCACATGCAAGCTGCACCAGACCATAGTCTGAAACTCACTTCGTTTTCACACGGCGGCGGCTGTGGTTGCAAAATTGCGCCGGGCGTACTGGCCGAGATACTCAAGCAGTCATCCGGCTTTCCGGTACCGCCGCAACTGCTGGTCGGCATCGAGACGGCGGACGATGCCGCAGTCTATAAACTCAATGACGAACAGGCGCTGATTGCGACCACCGATTTTTTCATGCCCATCGTCGACGACCCGCGCGACTTCGGGCGCATCGCCGCGACCAACGCCATTTCCGATGTCTATGCGATGGGCGGTACGCCTATCATGGCACTCGCTTTGGTGGGAATGCCCATAGACAAACTGCCGGTAGAGACCATAGGCAAAATACTCGCCGGCGGCGAATCGATTTGTGCCGAAGCTGGCATCCCGATTGCAGGCGGTCATACGATTGATTCAATCGAACCGATCTATGGTCTGGTAGTACTAGGGCTGGTGCATCCGTCGCGCATCAAGCGCAATGCCGATGCGCGTGCCGGCGACAAACTGATTCTCGGTAAACCGCTGGGCGTAGGCATTCTGTCCGCGGCATTGAAAAAAAATTCGCTAGATGCAGACGGCTACAGCGCAATGATCAACAGCACCACCAAGCTCAACACGCCGGGCAAAGACCTGGCTGCGATTGAGGGCGTGCATGCATTGACTGACGTAACCGGTTTCGGCCTGCTCGGTCATGCGCGCGAAATGGCACGTGGTGCCGGGCTGCGTGTGCACATCCGGATGGACGCCGTGCCTTTCCTGCCGCAGGTGCAAGAGTTGGCCGCACAAGGTTTCATCACCGGCGCATCAGGCCGCAACTGGGCCGGCTTTCAGCAAGACATACACCTCGCCCCCGCTATCACGCCAGTGCAGCAAGCCTTGCTATGCGATCCGCAAACCTCGGGCGGCTTGCTGGTTGCCTGTGATGCGGATTCGGTCGAACAAGTGCTGGCCTGCTTTCATGCACAGGGCTTCGGGCAAGCAACAGTCGTTGGCGAGTTGCAGGAAGGTGTCGCCGGCGTCGAAGTTATTTAGCCAGTCGCAAGCCTGTTAACTGCCAGCGTGCGGCGGTAGGGAAAAAATTCCGGTAACTCACGCGTGCATGAGCGGCGGGCGTAGCTGCTGACGAGCCGCGCAAGACCATCTGGTTCACCATGAACTTGCCGTTGTATTCACCAACAGCGCCCGCAGCTTCGACAAAGCCGGGGTACGCGGTGTAGCTGCTGGACGTCCATTGCCAGCATTGGCCAAACAAATCATCCATCTCTTCAGCTTGCGTGCGTGCCGCATGCTCCCATTCTGCTTCTGACGGCAAGCGCGCGCCGGCCCAGCGCGCATACGCGTCTGCTTCAAAGTAAGACAAATGGCTGACAGCTTGCTGCAACTGTAGCGGTCGCAGGCCATGCAGCGTAAAGGTCTGCCACAAACCCGTTTCGTCCACTTGCCAATACTGCGGCATGCGAATCTGTTCGCGCCGTATCCAGTCCCAGCCCTCCGACAGCCACAAGCCGGACTGCTGATAGCCGCCATCGTTGATGAAGGCCAGATAGTCGGCGTTACTGACTAATTGTGAAGCAATCGAATACGGCGCCAGATAAACGGGGTGCGACGGCAATTCATTGTCAAAACAAAAGCCCGACTCGGCATGTCCGATTGTGACCATGCCACCACTGCAAGTTAGCCAGTGCATTTCCTGTACGTGCTGCTCTTCGTCAGGGGCCGGCGGCAATACGGCAGGCTGCAGCGGATTCAGCGCCAGCAAGGCCTTGATGTCGGTATGTATCAATTCCTGATGCTGCTGCTCATGCTGCAATCCCAGCTCAAGCAGGCTATCGGACTCCCTGCCCTGCTCGATGAGCTCGCTCATATGCGCATCGACATGCACGCGATAGGACAACACTTCATCCAGACCGGGGCGCGTCAACATGCCGCGCTGCAGTCGCGGAAACTGTGCGCCTATGCCGTTGTAATACGAATTGAACAGATGCCGGAACGCCGGATTGAACGGTACGTAATCTTCTGCACGAGCGAGCAGAAATGTCTCAAAAAACCAGCTGGTGTGTGCCAGATGCCATTTCAACGGACTCGCGTCCGGCATCGCTTGCACACAGCAATCTTCTGCGCTCAGATAGGGCAACAGCGCGAGACTGGATGCACGAATCTGGCGGTAGCGCTGTAGTTTCTCAGATTGATTTTGCATGACACACCATGAAATGTTTATGTTCGTCTTGCCAGCATTGCACAGGCTCAAAGCCTGCCCTTTGCAGCAGCGCCAGAAAATCTTCCTGGCGATATTTGTAGCTGTATTCGGTAAGCAATGCATCACCTTCGGCAAAATAGCGCTCGCCACCGTTCCAGCGCACTAACTGATTACTGCGTGCGACCAAAGACATTTCAATCCGGCTCTGCTCGCGATTGAACACAGCGCGATGCTGAAAATGACGGACATTGAAATCTGCGCCTATCAAGCGGTTCAAATGGAGCAGCAGGTTCAAGTTGAAACAGGCGGTAACGCCGAGTGCGTCGTCATATGCAGCTTCAAGTACGGCCCTTGACTTGACGAGATCGACCCCAATGAGCAAACCGGAATGCTGTCCGGTCTGGCTAAGCTTGCGTAAAAAATGTTCGGCGTCTGTTGGTGAAAAATTACCGATCGATGAGCCGGGATAAAAAAATAGTAACTGGTTTGCCGGTACTGATGCAGGCCACGCCAGCCCTGAAAAGAAATCCATCGCAATGGCTGTCACCTGCATCGCAGGGAAACGCTGTGCCATGCCGTCGGCTGCTTTGCGCAAATAGTCGGCTGCAATATCGATGGCCACATAATGTGCCGGCATCAATTGCGGCATCAGTTGCGCGGCCTTGGCGCAGTCGCCTGCGCCCAAATCTACCAGCGTGCGGCCAACGCCGGTTGACGCTGCAATAGAGGCACCATGTTTTTCAAAAATGGCATGCTCGGTCCGGGTCGGGTAGTACTCGGGTAATTCAGTGATCGCCGTGAACAGTTTCGATCCGAGGTCATCGTACAGATAGCGTGGCGACACTTCAGGCGGATTTTCCTCCAGACCTTGAATAATCTCTGCTGTAGAGGCGAGAGGGCCTGAATGATCGATGAAGTTGAGCAATTTGGATGTCTTTAAATTTTGAAGGCTGCGAAGTTTGTGGAATTTTCGGAAGCCAGTGGCTTTCGAAAAATATGACAAACCATCATTATCAGCAAAAAAACACTAATCCGCTGCCGTTGCTACACTGACGCATCTTTTATTGCCAACTAACTCCATGCGCCCACTCGCTCCCGCCGCCCCTGCCCCTGCCCTTGAGTGCCGCTCGCTGTGCAAATCCTATGGCGCGCGCGTGGTCTTGCAAAATCTGGATTTTCAACTCGCCGCTGGCGAGTACGTTGCCATTATGGGCGATTCGGGTGTGGGCAAGTCTAGCTTACTGAATCTGATTGCAGGACTCGACAAGCCCGACAGTGGCACGCTGCTCATCGATGGTGCCGAAATGTCGAGTCTCGATGATGAAGCCGCAACCTTGCTGCGAAGGCAAAAACTCGGATTCATTTTTCAGGCATTTCACTTACTGCCGCATCTGACTTTAATCCAGAACATCGCATTGCCTTTAGTGCTGAATCAACTGCCGATGACGCGCGCGGAGCAGATGCTCGACGCAGTCGGCCTGACCGGACGCGGCGATGATTTTCCCCGTCAGTTATCCGGTGGCGAATTGCAGCGCGTCGCGATTGCGCGCGCATTGGTGCATCAGCCGCGTTTGATTCTGGCTGATGAACCTACCGGCAATCTTGACCCCGATACGGCGCATGAAGTACTGCTGCTATTGAAAGAAGAAATTCGCGCAACCGGCGCATCAGCCATTATCGTCACGCACTCTGCTGCTGCAGCGGCCACCGCCGACCGCACCCTGCTGTTGTCGCGCACTGGTCTGCAAGCAGCATGAAAGCAAGTCTGCTGCGCTGGCTGCTGCAAGGCGAATGGCGAGCCCATCCGGTACGCGCCATGGTTGCACTGGCTGCCATCGCTTTGGGTGTCGCACTCGGCTACGGCATTCATCTGATTAACGCTGCGGCATTCAATGAATTTTCTGCTGCCGCTCGCAGCTTGTCTGGCAGCGCTGATTTGCAAGTACGCTCGCAAACTTCCTACTCCGATGAAGCACGTTATCCGCAACTGGCGCTGCTGCCGCAGGTTGCCGTTGCCAGTCCGGTGCTGGAACTGGATGTACCGGTAGCAGGTCTGCGCAGCAACCTGAAAATAATCGGCTTGGATAGTTTGCAAGCGGCGTCCATTTCGCCGGACTTGCTCGGATTGCCAGACGAGAAACGGCCCTTCGATAGCTTGATGGCAGACAGCGTTTTTCTGTCGCCAGCAGCAATGCAATGGCTACAACTCAAAAGTGGCGACACGCTGCATCTGCTTAGCGGCACGCAGGTAGTCAACTTGCGGGTTGCCGGCAGCCTGTTGCGCGCGCGTGCAGGCCAGCGACTGGCAGTGATGGATATCGCCAGTGCGCAGTGGCACTTCGGCAAGCTCGGACTGCTGTCACGCATCGAAATCAAACTGGTCGACGGCGTCAACCGCAGCGCGTTCAGACAAGAGCTGGCGCAGCTGCTCGGCAGCGGCATGCTCGTTACCGAAGTGGCCGATCAGGAACAGCGCACAGCGAATATGTCGCGCGCGTACCGCGTAAATCTGAATGTGCTCGCCATGGTGGCACTCTTCACTGGTGCCTTTCTGGTGTTTTCTACGCAGGCACTTTCCGTGCTGAGACGGCGGCCACAATTTGCGCTGCTGCGCGTGCTGGGCGTTACGCGCCGCCAGTTGCTATGGCAAGTGCTGATCGAAGGCACGCTATTAGGCATAGCAGGTTCGCTCGCAGGGCTAGCGCTGGGCATCTTGCTGGCGAGTGCTGCATTGTCGGCATTTGGCGGTGACCTGGGCGGCGGCTATTTTCCCGGCATACAGCCTACGCTGTCGTTTTCCCCGCTGGCTGCGCTTGCGTTCTTTGCTGGTGGTAGTGGGGTAGCAGTGCTGGGCAGCCTGTCGCCGGCACTCGAAGCCGCGCACGCACAAGTAGCGCCCGCATTGAAAACAGGCAGTGAAGATCTGGCGTTGTCGCCACTCACCACGCCCTGGCCGGCACTGGGCGCGATTTTGCTGGGCGCGCTGCTGACGCAAATGCCACCGCTGGCAGAATTGCCGCTGTTTGGCTATCTGGCCATCGTCCTGCTGCTGGTCGGCTGCATTGCATTAATGCCGCGCGTAGCTGGCAAGGTGTTTTCCGTATTGGGGCGTCGCTGGCGCGGTGTGGTCACGGGCCTGACGCTGGCACGACTGGCGAATGCGCCGAATCAGGCATCGATTGCGCTGTCCGGCGTGCTGGCGAGCTTTGCACTCATGGTCGCAATGGCAATCATGGTAGCCAGCTTTCGTGTGTCAGTGGACGACTGGCTGCAGCACTTGCTGTCGGCTGACTTGTATGTGCGCATGGCCAATGGCGGCGAAAACAGTGTGCTGAAGCCAGACGAGCAAGCGCGCATTGCCAGTTTGACTGGCGTGGCGCGCACCGAAAAAACCCGCTTCCTGCCTGTGCAGCTCGATCCTGCACGCCCGTCGGTGATACTGATTGCGCGCTCGATGAATAGCGAACCGGCCGAACGCGTGCTGCCGTTGGTGGGTGAATCCGTGGCCGGCCTCGCGCGTCCCGTATGGGTATCGGAAGCGATGGTGGACTTGTATGGCTGGCAGCTTCGCCAGCAAGTGAAGCTACCGCTGGCGGGCAAGCTGCATGCGTTTACTGTTGCCGGCGTCTGGCGCGATTATGCGCGGCAGTCGGGTTCGGTTCAGATCAGGCTCTCGGATTACCAGTCGCTAACAGGCGACCTGGCCGCCAATGATATGGCGCTGTGGCGTGCGCGCGGTAGTGACAACGACAACGATTCAATCCGCCAGCAGCTGCAGGCACTGCCTTTTGCGCAGGCACTGGAGTTTGCCGAACCGGGCGAAATTCGCGCGCACAGCTTGAAAATTTTTGACCGCAGCTTCGCTGTCACTTACTTGCTTGAAGGGGTCGCGATCATTATCGGTCTGTTCGGGATTGCAGCGACCTTTTCCGCGCAGACGCTGGCGCGTGCGCGCGAGTTTGGCATGTTGCGGCATGTGGGCGTGACGCGCAGACAGATCCTGATACTGCTGGCAGGCGAAGGCGCGCTGCTGGCAGCCATGGCGATTGCAGTTGGCTTTGTGCTCGGCTGGTGCATCAGCTTGATACTGGTTTTTATTGTGAACCCGCAGTCGTTTCACTGGACGATGCAATTGCATATGCCGTGGGGCTTGCTGGCGGCTGTCGCGACGGTGCTGCTGGTCTCGGCTTCATTGACTGCCTTGGTCTCCGGCAGGCTGGCGGTGGCCGGTAGCGCGGTGCGCGCGGTAAGGGAGGATTGGTAATATGTTTGGCAAGTTACGGAAGACACTGGGTCCCAGCCTTCGCCGGGAAGACGGTTTTATTAGCTTCATCCTTAAAATTACCGTCGCTCCAGCGTACGCTGGAGCCCAGCGTCTTTGTTTTTTATTGATCTTTCTACTGACACAATCAGCCTTCGCAGCACCACCCGAATTCAATACCGTTTCACCAAATCACCCGCTCGCCTTCCCGCGCGACTACGGCGCGCACCCTGACTTTCGCACTGAGTGGTGGTACGCCACCGGCTGGCTGCAAACACCCGATGGCAAGCCACTCGGCTTTCAAGTGACGTTCTTTCGCTCGGCTACTGATCACGATCGTGCCAACCCAAGCCGCTTTGCACCAGCGCAGTTAATCGTCGCGCATGCCGCTTTATCCGACCCTGCTACCGGCAAGCTGCAGCACGACCAGAAAATTGCGCGCACCGGTCTGGGACTGGCACAAGCACAAGAAGGCAACACCAATGTGAGCCTGCATCAATGGCAAATGCAGCGCCTGGCTGATGGCAGTTATCAGGTACATTTGCCGGCACGTGAGTTTGTTTTGAATCTCAACATGAAGCCGACGCAGCCGCTGCTGCTGCAAGGCGAACAGGGCTATTCACGCAAAGGGCCCGACCCCCGACAGGCCAGCTATTACTATAGCGAGCCGCAACTTCAAGTCAGCGGACAAGTTACGCGCAACGGCAAAGCGCTCGCAGTAAAAGGCCATGCATGGCTCGACCATGAATGGTCGAGCTCGGTGCTGGACCCGGCGGCCACCGGCTGGGATTGGGTCGGCGCGAATCTGGATGATGGCTCTGCGCTGATGGCATTCCAGATACGTGCGAAAAATGGCAGCATACTGTGGAAGCATGCAACACTGCGCGCAGCCAATGGCAAACTAACGCACTATACGGGCGATGCACTGCGCTTTACGCCGCAACGGCAATGGCGCTCGCCGCGCACTGGCGCCAGCTATCCTGTCGCAATGCAGATTGAAACCGGCCATACGCGCTGGCTGCTGACGCCACTGCAAGACGATCAGGAACTCGATTCGCGTCAGTCCACCGGCGCGGTTTACTGGGAAGGCGCCGTCAGGCTCTCGCGTGACGGCCAACCCGCCGGGCGCGCTTATCTCGAACTCACAGGTTATTTGAAACCACTTAAGTTATGAATATAAAAACCGATAGACCCGCTCCTAAAAGCGGGCTCAAGACACTGGCAGGACTGATTCCATTTCTGGCGCCGTACCGCCGGCAATTTATTTATGCCGCTATTGCACTGGTGGTGGCGGCCTGTGCCACGCTGGCCATTCCGTATGGTTTCAGGCAATTGATCGATCTGGGCTTTACCACTGCCGGCAGCGAACACGCTGCCAGCGTGAATATCTATTTCCTTGGCCTGTTTGCGGTGGCCTGCATACTGGCCGTGGCTACTGCTGCACGCTTTTACATGGTGTCGTGGCTAGGCGAGCGCGTCACGGCTGATTTGCGTAGCGCCGTCTATGCGCACGTCGTGCAACAGAGCCCGCAATTTTTCGAGACCACGCAAAGCGGTGAAATTCTGTCACGCCTGACGACTGATACCACGCTGATCCAGACGGTAGTCGGCACCAGCATTTCAATGGCATTGCGAAATATGCTGCTATTGATTGGCGGCCTGCTGATGATGTTCATCACCAGCATAAAACTGTCTTCCATCATCATTGTCATGCTGCTGGCTGTAGTGCTGCCGATTGTGGTCATAGGTCGGCGCGTGCGTAAGCTGTCTCGTGCATCGCAAGATCGTATTGCCGACGCATCCGGCCTCGCCGGTGAAATTTTGAATGCGGTCACGATCGTGCAGGCCTTCACGCATGAAACGATTGAATCCCGACGCTTTGGTAATGCAGTCGAGCAGGCCTTTCGTTCTGCAATTGACCGCATCCGCGCCCGTTCGCTGCTGACCGTCACCGCAATTTTGCTGGTGTTCGGCGCGATTGTGTTTGTGCTGTGGCTGGGTGCGCATGCCGTCATCAATGGATTGATGAGCGCTGGTGAACTTGGTCAATTCATATTGTATGCAGCGATTGTGTCGGGCGCTGTCGGCGCATTGTCAGAGGTTTTGGGTGACGCGCAGCGCGCAGCAGGCGCCAGCGAGCGCTTGCTTGAACTGTTGGCCGAGCATTCCAGCATTCAATCACCTGCGATGTCACGAGCATTACCGGCACGCGCAGCGAATGGCGCAACTGTGGAACTCAGTAGCGTGAATTTTTATTACCCATCGCGTCCGGATACGCCGTCGCTGTCTGATTTTTCGTTGAAAATTGCTGCGGGCGAAACGGTTGCCATTGTCGGTCCTTCTGGCGCCGGCAAGACCACACTGTTTCAATTGCTGCTGCGCTTTTATGATCCGCAACAAGGCGCTATCACGCTCGATGGCATCGATATACGTCAACTGGCCCTGCATGATTTGCGTAATACCATAGGCATCGTGCCGCAGGACACGGTCGTGTTTTCTGCCAATGCGATGGAAAATATTCGCTACGGGCGGCCCGATGCGACGGATGAAGAGGTGATTGCAGCAGCGACGCTGGCGGCAGCGCATGAATTCATCGTGCGGCTGCCGGAAGGCTATCAATCCTTTCTCGGCGAGCGCGGCGTGCGCCTGTCCGGCGGTCAGCGTCAGCGAATTGCCATTGCGCGTGCGCTTCTGAAAAATCCGCCGCTGTTGTTGCTGGACGAAGCCACCAGCGCGCTCGATGCAGAGTCTGAACGACTGGTACAAGGTGCGCTGGAAGCGGCGATGGTGGGACGTACCACGCTGGTGATTGCGCACCGGCTTGCGACCGTACAGAAAGCCACGCGCATTATCGTGCTTGAGCATGGACGTATTGTCGAGACGGGCACGCATGCTTCGCTGGTCGCCGTCGGCGGTTTATACGCAAGTCTGGCAGCGCTGCAGTTTTCGCTTCATTGAGCAAAAAATAAAATCAGATTAATGCATGGCAGCGAGATGCTTTTGTGCGAGGTCTTGTAATGGAAGCTGCTCAGGTACGTTGCGCCCCATGGCAATAACGGCCTCATACAGCTGCTTTGCTTTCGCTTCATCTCCCATAGCCGACAAGCACTCAGCCAGCCGGTATGCGGCGGGTGTACAAGCCGAATCCAACATCAGCGTAAAACCATAAAAGCTAGCTGCAGCCTCACAATCGCCAAGGAACTGAAAGCACATGCCTGTAATAAAATGGTAGCGCCATTCAACAGGCTTTAACGCAGAAATTTGCAGCGCCAAGGGTAAGGCTTCTTGATATTTTTCTTCCTGAAAAAAATCATGGGCTTGCTGATAAAGCGCTTCCAGATCAATGTTAGTGAGGCTATCGAGCTCGGCCGAGAGCTTGCTTATCTCTAGCTTGTCTACCTGTAGCGCTATCTTTTCTTTGAGTCGCCCCAAGCTTTCGTCGAGCTGCCCCATTAAGCTTGCAGGATCAGCCATGATGATAAAACTCCGGGTGATTGATCGCCAGACTCTGGGCAATGGCACTTAGGGTGACGGCGAGTTGCTCGGTTGGTCTTGCATAGTTTCCCGATTCAAAAGCGACAGCGCATTGTTCTTTCGCTCGCAATACAACCAGCTGTGTGATCTCTATTATTTTTTGATCGATGAAAAGAGTCGGTACTGCAGCCTCAGAAGTGACGTTGGTGCCAGATACTGCGTTAAATACCGGTAGTGCCAGCGGCGTGGCCGCCGGCTCGGCAAAGGTCGGCAGAGCCGGCTTACTTGAAGCTTTGTCCAGCGGACTCGGCGCTGGAGTTGCCAGCGTCTTCTCCAAACTCTGACTACCGGTCCTTAAATTTATGATGCTCATCGTTTTCTCCATCTGCTAACAATGCCTTGCTCGGCAAAATTAAGGAACCTGAGTTACTACCGGGTTCCTTCCCTTTGCCATGCGTAGAGCAAGAACTGCCAGTTGCATTTATTGCAATATTTCTACGCGATCCGACAAGGTAAAATAGGATCCTTAATTAAGAGCTTCTTCAAATGCGCCCCTACCTCGATTTCATGCGCCATGTCTACGAACATGGCACCACCAAGACTGACCGTACCGGCACCGGTACCCGTTCGGTTTTCGGTTATCAGATGCGTTTCGATTTGCAGCAAGGCTTCCCCATGGTCACGACCAAGAAGCTGCACCTGAAGTCGATTGTGCATGAGCTGATCTGGTTTTTGGCCGGGTCTACCAACACGCAGTACTTAAAAGAGAATGGCGTATCGATCTGGGATGAATGGGCCGACCCTAACGGCGACCTCGGTCCTATCTATGGTTATCAGTGGCGGTCATGGCCGACGCCGGACGGCGGTCACATAGACCAGATCGCGCAATTGATTCAACAGATCAAGAGCAACCCGGATTCGCGACGCCTGATCGTCTCGGCCTGGAATGTCTCCGACATCCCGCAGATGAAACTGCCGCCCTGCCATGCATTTTTCCAGTTCTATGTCGCCGACGGTAAATTGTCGTGTCAGCTGTACCAGCGCAGCGCTGATATCTTTTTGGGCGTGCCCTTTAATATCGCGTCGTATGCATTACTGACGCATATGGTGGCCGAGCAGACAGGGTTGGAAGTTGGTGACTTCGTGTGGACCGGTGGCGATTGCCATTTGTATTCGAATCATATGGATCAGGTGCGAGAGCAATTGTCGCGCGAGACACTGCCTCTGCCCAAGCTCGCGTTCAAGCGCAAGCCGGATTCAATCTTTGATTACCGCTTTGAAGATATTGAGATCATTGGCTATACATCTCATGCTGCAATCAAGGCGCCAGTTGCTGTCTAATTGCTAACCCGTAAAGGCAATCAGTTCATGCTTGTGCGGGAATGCCGGCACATATTCGGCAGCCATCGGCCGGCTGAAATAGTAGCCCTGTCCGATATCGCAGCCGAGCTTTTTCAGGATAGCTATCTGCTCCGCATTTTCAACGCCTTCAGCGACGACTTGCAGCCCTAAATTGTGCGCAAGCTGAATGATGGACGTCGTAATGGCGGCATCTTTGTCTGACGTCGTCAGATTACGGATGAATTGCCGGTCAATCTTCAGTACATCAAGAGGAAACTGTTTCAAATAAGCGAGCGATGAATATCCGGTGCCAAAGTCATCAATCGACAATCTGATTCCCATCGCCTTCAATTCATGCAACACACCTTGCGTGTACTCGGTATCAATCATGATCATGCCCTCGGTCAGCTCCAGCTCCAGCTGCGACGGCGGCAAATGATTTTGTTCAAGTGCTGTTCGAATTCCACTGACAAGATTTTTATCCGCAAACTGCCGCGGCGACAAGTTCAGCGCGAGTACGCAATTGTCTGGAACAACTGATTGCCATTCCAGCCTTTGTTTACAGCCAGTAGAAAGCACCCACTGGCCAACGCGCACCATCAAGCCTGTATCTTCCAGTATTGGCACAAAATGCGATGGCTCGACATTGCCATACTCATCATTCTGCCAGCGCAGCAATCCCTCCAGACCGACCAGGCGACCCGTAGATAATTCGATTTGTGGCTGAAAATGAAGTTTGAACTCTTCATTTTCAACACCTAGCCGCAAAGATTGCTCCAGCATCAGTGCGCTTCGGTCACGCGCGTTCATTTCAGGAATATAGAACGCATACAGATTACGGCCATCGCGCTTGGCCTGATACATCGCGACGTCGGCGGCGCGCATCAGCGTGTCGATGTCGTCACCGCAATCCGGATAGCTGGCTATGCCGATACTGGCACTGACAATAACGCGTATGTCGTCCTTGAGCAAGAATGGATGGCGTAACACATTGAGTATCTTGCGGGCGACCATCGCGGCGTCCTCCGGTTCCTGCAGCCCGCCAATCACAACAGTAAATTCATCACCACCTATACGCGAGACAATGTCATAGGAGCGAACCTGTTCTTTAAGTCGCGTAGCTAATGATCGCAACAGGAAATCGCCAACGTCATGGCCAAGATTGTCATTGATGCGCTTAAAATGATCGAGGTCAATGAACATCAGCGCCACATGATCTTTGGCTCGTCTTGCACGCTCGAGTGCCGCCTGCAATGCCAGCTTGAAGCCATTGCGGTTTGTCAGGCCCGTCAAATGATCCGTTACGGTTTGCTGGCGCAATTCTTCTTCCATTTCACGCCGTGCCGTAATGTCCTGAAATACCACCACCACGCCGTTTACTTTCCCGGCCAGCGGTGAACAACAATACGAAGTCAGGAAGCGGCTGCCATTGGCGCGCTCAAACAGCGCCTCCTCAATGCTCAAGCCTTCAGCGCTGCCGGTAGGTTTGAAAAGTGACCCTTCGGGCTTGCCATTTTCTCTTTCCGGATCGATCGGAAAATAACGAAACTCCTGATCTATCATCTGGGCGGCCGTGCTGCCAAGCAGAGATAGTGCCGCCGGGTTGACGAATTTCACTATCCCACTGGCGTCCACACCAATGACGCCTTCACCTGCTGCATTGAGCATCGATTCATAGTAAGCCTTGGTATGCTCGAGCCGGGCGAATGCTTGCTGCAACTGGCGTTTGGAAAGATCCAGTTCAAGAAACAAGCCTACTTTGCTTTGCAGGACGACAGCATTGACAGGCTTGGTGATGTAATCGATCGCGCCTGACTGATAACCACGAATCGCAGCGGCTTCGTCGCGTGCAATCGCGGTAATGAAGATGATGGGAATATTGCGGGTCTTGCGATTGCCCCGCATCAGCCGCGCAACCTCATAGCCATTCATCAAGGGCATCTGCACATCGAGCAAAACCAGCGCAACGTCCTGATCAAGCAGCATCTGCAGCGCCTCTTCGCCGCTGCCCGCTTTCAGCAATCGGCGGCGTCCGTTTTCCAGGATCGCTTCCAGACTGGCGAGATTGTCAGGCCTGTCATCCACCAGCAAAATCGTCTGGCAGAGGTCGAAGTCCAGTATGTTTTTTACAGACGATCCCATAGAAGGCGCAATCCCGGTTACAACCATTTGTGCAACATCTCGACCAACTCGGTTTGTGTAATTGGTTTGGCAAGATAGTCGCTAGCACCGGCCGCCATACATTTTTCGCGGTCGCCCTTCATTGCATGCGCAGTCAGCGCAATAACCGGCTTTTTGAAATGCCGGACAAATTTTAACTCCCGTGTTGCCTGATATCCGTCGAGCACGGGCATCATCATGTCCATCAGAACCAGGTCAATATCATCATGCGCAGCAAGAAATTCCAGAGCCTGCAGCCCATCCTTTGCGATCTCGACTTCGAAGCCGAGTTCCTCAAGAATGCTCGACATTGCGTAAATATTGCGCACATCGTCATCCACGACGAGTATGTGCCGACCGTTAAAATTTTCTTTAACTTCGTCAAGAATGGCAGTCACAACGGGCGTGACTGGCAGTGGCAGAACGGCTGCGTCCGGGGTTGATAATTGCAGCCTTACGGCTTCGAGCAATTTGTTTTCATCTTCGATTGATTTCGTCAGAACCACCGCGGCGCAGGCACGCAAACGCTGCAAATCTCTGTCATTCAAACTGAGTGCCGTGTTGACAATGACGCCGGTCTCATCCAGCAATACTTCCGCTTTCAATTGTTCGATCAGCTCTATCCCGGTTTGATCAGGTAAGGCCAAATCTATAACCAGACAAGAGAAGCGCCGTCGGCGACAGGCTTTGATCGCGCATTGCGCATTGCCACAAATGGTGACTTGATAGCCGAGCTCCCGGATCAGCCCGGCATAGTGACGCGCCTCGACCGGATTATCTTCCACCAGCAATACCTGTGCACCGCCTGGACGCACATTTATGCCAGTCATATCTTTTTCTTCTACCGTTACCTCATCGGCGTGATCAAGTCCACGCGGCAAAATCAGCGTGAAAATGCTGCCCTGTCCGGGTGCACTCTGTAAGCGAATTTCTCCTCCCAGTAATGCGGCAAGTGAACGCGAAATTGACAAGCCCAGTCCGGTGCCGCCAAAACGGCGGCTGGTCGAGCCGTCTACCTGACGGAAGGCATCGAAGATCATCTCGTGTTTGTCAGCAGGTATACCGATACCGGTATCGGAAACAGCTATGGCAAGCATGTCTTCTTCGCCCTTGGATGAAGTTGCATTCGAAAACGAAATATGGATCATGCCTTCATTTGTAAATTTGAGAGCATTCGAAAATAGATTGCGAATGATCTGAAAAATACGTTGATGGTCGCTAAAAATTACGGGCGGTGCGTCACTTTCCAAGTGAACTGAAAAACCAAGACTTTTAGCCTCCGCCATGGGTCGGAAGCTGCGCTCTAAGCTGGTGACAAACTCAGTCATGGTGATTGTTTCCAGCAGCACAGACATGCGACCTGCCTCGATCTTGGACAAGTCGAGGATGTCATTAATGAGTGCCAGCAGATCGCTACCGGAACGGTGGATGATGTCGGCATGCGTGACCTGCTTTTGCGTCAGGTTTCCCATCACATTGTTTTTGAGCTGTTCAGACAGAATCAAAATGCTGTTCAACGGCGTGCGCAATTCATGCGACATATTCGCGAGGAATTCCGACTTGTAGCGGCTGGCTGCCGCAATCTGCTCGGTCTGCAGCCTGAAACGTTCTTCGGCAGCTTTGCGTTCGCTAATATCTATGATCGAAGAAAGAATTAGCATACCTTCTTCAGTGTGAATCGGATTGAGGCCAATCTCGATCGGTATTTCCTGACCATCTTTAGTATGCGCATACAAGTCCCGCCCCGCTCCCATGGCCCGCGTACTTGGCTCGGACATGAATTGCTCTCGCAGCTTGGGGTGATTACGCCGAAAGCGCTCCGGAATCAGCATGTCTACCGGCTGCCCGAGCATTTCTTCACGCGTGTAGTGGAACAGAGCTTCCGCTTGCTTATTGACCAATTCAATTTGGCCACTAGCATTGGTGACGATAATGGCATTCGGTGCAGCTTCCACAACCAGCCGAAAACGCTCGCCACTTAAATCACGCGGTAGCGCAGTCAATGCTGATTTGCCATTCTTTGTTGCGCGAGGTCGGTCAGGCACGAGGCGATCCAATCAAGAAGAACAAATTTCCTGTGCCTACGATTCCGCAAAAATTGCCATAAAAAACTATTGTGACTCGGCAAATTATATTCGCCAAAAAATATAGGCGTCGGTATGTCAGTAAATTTTATGCCTGCATCTTCGATGCGACAAGCGATGTTTGAATGTTTTAATCAATTACCGGCCATCGCTAAAAATTAATAGTGATGTACGGAAATTAATTTGGATATTGCATTTCGAAATCTGCTGAGGCGAGTACTTAGAAGTCATGGCAAGCACCACAAGTTCCTGCATCGCTGATGACGGCATCGATTTTTTCCATCTTTATTTCTGAACGAGACAAAGACAACGTCATGCTTACCGGTTTCCTGTAGGTGATTCACGTTGACGTAAGGCTCAAGCAGCTTGCCAACAAACTTCTTCAAATTCTTTTAAGTGCATTACCTGCACTGTCGACTTGAGTCCGGCTCGTTAAGACATGCTGACGACGGATTACTCATAATTCAAATTAACGACCTCGACTTGCATGCTGCGCATGCTTAGTCAAACTGATGGGGGGGGTGATTTTTTTAATCATTTCAGAATATGCCGGGCGCACATTAAAGACTGTCATTCTCTGCGTTCGGAGCTTCATTGACTCCGATAATTTGCATCTTGAGTTGACCAGCAATGCCGGACGACTTGCCTGACAAATCCCATATTCAAAACTTAGCACCACATCTAGCGTCTGCACTGCACTGAGCCACTAAAGTTTGGTTTTTCTGAAATGGGTTTGCTGCCCTTCGAAAAAACCTCCAAACATTAGATGGAATGAATCGTCAGCCTGGCCCAAACTTCCTGCGCATCCAAATAGCGTAAATGCTTCATTGCAGAAAGGTTTTGTTGTTAAATGGGACCTCACGCCGTTATGATTGCGCTGCCAATAAAAAACCCGATTTTTTCATATGCCCGCCTCCCTGACCCTGATCGTCGCCACCGACCGCCACAACGGCATCGGCATTCGCAACACCCTGCCCTGGCGGCTGCCGGAAGATTTGGCGTTTTTCAAACGGACTACCACTGGCCATCCCATCATCATGGGGCGCAAGACGTTTGATTCCATCGGCCGGCCGCTGCCGAACCGGCGCAATATCGTCGTAACCCGCAATGCCGGCTGGTCGCACGCCGGAGTAGAAGCCGTTCGCTCTCTGCCACTGGCCGCAGAGCTGGCGGGCGAAGACGAAGTTTTTGTGATTGGCGGCGCGCAGATTTATGCCGCGGCGCTACCGCTGGCGGCACGCCTGATCGTGACCGAGATTGCGGCCGATTTCGAGTGCGATGCATTCTTCCCCCGGCTGGACGCCTCAGAATGGGTCGAGGCCTCACGCGAGCAGCATTACTCGGCCGAGAATGGCTTTGATTATTCTTTTGTTATCTATCAGCGCCGCTGATTTTGGAGAGAGCTGTGGATTTCCCCCACACTGCCCCCATATCTGAGAAAATCCCGCTTTCGCATTTTTTGGCGCCACCGCGCCCGGAGAACCCATGAAATTCCGCTTCCCCATCGTCATCATTGATGAAGACTTCCGCTCCGAAAATACCTCGGGCTTGGGCATTCGCGCGCTGGCTGACGCGATAGAGAAGGAAGGCATGGAAGTTCTGGGCGTAACCAGCTACGGTGATCTGTCACAGTTTGCGCAGCAGCAGTCGCGCGCGTCCGCTTTCATTTTGTCGATTGACGATGAAGAATTCGGTGCCGGCTCTTTCGAAGAAACCGATCATGCCCTGAAGTCGCTGCGCGCCTTCGTTGAAGAAATTCGCTATAAGAATGCCGACATCCCAATCTATATGTATGGCGAAACGCGCACCTCGCGCCATATTCCCAATGACATTTTGCGCGAGCTTCACGGCTTCATTCATATGTTTGAAGATACGCCGGAGTTCGTCGCACGTCATATCATTCGCGAAGCAAAGTCTTACCTTGACGGGCTTTCGCCACCATTCTTTCGGGCACTGGTGCATTACGCGCAGGACGGTTCTTACTCGTGGCATTGCCCTGGGCATTCTGGCGGGGTAGCATTTCTGAAGTCACCGATTGGTCAGATGTTCCATCAGTTTTTTGGTGAAAACATGCTGCGCGCAGACGTTTGCAATGCCGTTGAAGAGCTCGGTCAGCTGCTTGATCACACGGGTCCGGTCGCCGCTTCAGAGCGCAATGCGGCGCGTATATTTAATGCCGATCATTGCTACTTCGTCACCAACGGCACATCAACTTCGAACAAGATGGTCTGGCACTCTACTGTCGCGCCGGGCGACATCGTGGTGGTGGATCGTAACTGCCACAAGTCCATCCTGCACTCGATCATTATGTGCGGCGCGATTCCGGTTTTCCTGATGCCGACACGAAATCACCTCGGCATTATCGGACCTATTCCGCTCGAAGAATTCAAGATGGAAAACATCATGAAAAAAATCGAAGCGAATCCGTTTGCTCGCGAATCTGTCAATAAAAAACCGCGCATCCTGACTATTACGCAGTCGACTTATGACGGTGTGATCTATAACGTAGAGACATTGAAAGAAATGCTCGATGGTGAAATCGACACACTGCATTTCGATGAAGCCTGGTTGCCGCATGCGACTTTCCACGACTTTTACAAAGACATGCACGCAATCGGCAAGGACCGGCCGCGCGCGAAAAATTCGATGATCTTTTCGACCCAGTCCACTCACAAGCTGCTGGCGGGCCTGTCGCAAGCCTCGCAGATTCTTGTGTGTGAATCGGAGACGGTCAAGCTGGACCGCGATACTTTTAACGAGGCGTATCTGATGCACACCTCAACCTCACCGCAATACTCGATCATTGCTTCCTGCGATGTCGCTGCTGCGATGATGGAAGCACCGGGCGGCACCTCGCTGGTAGAAGAAAGCATTCTCGAAGCGCTGGACTTCCGCCGTGCGATGAAAAAGATCGATCAGGAATGGGGTAAGGACTGGTGGTTCCAAGTGTGGGGCCCGGACACCTTTGCCGAAGATGGCATAGGGTCCCGTGAAGACTGGATGATCCGCGCCGAAGACAGCTGGCATGGCTTTGGCAATCTCGCACCTGGCTTCAATATGCTTGACCCGATCAAGGCCACCATCGTCACGCCCGGACTTTCCATTGATGGTCATTTTGGCGACACCGGCATTCCGGCGTCGATCGTGACCAAATATCTTGCCGAACATGGCGTAATTGTCGAGAAGGCAGGCCTGTACTCGTTCTTCATTATGTTCACCATCGGCATTACCAAGGGTCGCTGGAATACGCTGCTAACTGCGTTGCAGCAGTTCAAAGATGACTATGACAAGAACCAGCCGGTGTGGCGCATCCTGCCCGAATTTACCGCCGCCAATCCGCACTATGAGCGCATCGGCCTCAAAGAACTGTGCCATCAGATTCACGATATGTACAAGTCCTATGACGTAGCGCGATTGACTACGGAAATGTATTTGTCGGACATGCAGCCAGCGATGAAGCCGTCGGATGCGTTTGCAAAAATGGCGCACCGTGAAATTGAACGTGTGGCTATCGACAAATTGCAAGGTCGTGTGACAGCCATCTTGCTGACTCCCTATCCTCCAGGCATTCCGCTATTGATCCCGGGCGAGATTTTCAACAAGACGATCGTCGACTATTTGAAATTCGCACGCGACTTTAATGAGAAATTCCCGGGATTCGAGACCGATGTGCATGGACTGGTGAAGACTGAGGTCGACGGGGTGAAAGGATATTATGTGGATTGCGTGAAGCAGTAACTAGCTAGCATTCCGCAAACAAGGGAGCTTAGGCTCCCTTTTTTATTGCCAGTTTTAATTGCTAGTTTTTAGTCTGATTTTCAAGTTCTTCTGGTCGAATTTACCGATGGCCGTGAAGGGCATATTCACAACATTTTCGTCAAGTGCAGGCCAGATTCGAGGGTATTGATGGCGCTGCCTGCACCATGCAATCGTTAACGCAGAAATTCTCCTGAATGATCGCGCCACTAGCAACCCGGCGGCACGGAGCGCGCGATGGCAGACGATTACGACAGCCCCTGGAAAGAAGCGATC
>JAOAUN010000017.1 GCA_030157545.1 Burkholderiaceae bacterium | reverse complement strand
CCCCCGCTCAGGTGGTCGCGCAGGAAAAAGAAAGGCTGGCCAGTTTTTCAGCCACCGTAGCAAAGTTGAAGGAGCAGTTAGTCAAGCTGGGATAAACCTACTAGGAGAGACGCAGTGATAAAAAAAATAGCATTGGCAATCGCATTGGCAACAAGTTTCGTATCGGTGGCTGGGGCTGCAGACAGTATGTCGCCAGTCGGACTGTGGAAAACCATTGATGACAAGACCGGCAAACCGAAATCGCTGGTCAGGATTGCAGACGTCGGTGGCGAACTGCGCGGCACAGTGGAAAAATTATTCCGCGAAGCGTCTGAAGACCAGAATCCGAAATGCGACAAATGCACAGATGAGAGAAAAGACAAACCTGTCATTGGCATGACGATCCTCACCGGCATGAAAGCTGATAACGATCATTTTGCAGGCGGCCAAATTCTTGATCCGAACAATGGCAAGATCTACAAGAGCAAGATGGAGCTTGAAGACAAGGGTAAAAAACTCAAGGTGCGCGGTTATATTGGCGTGCCGATGCTTGGCAGGTCGCAGGTTTGGATGCGTGAGGAATAATAAATTCGGCGCATGATGCGTGGGCAAAGCGCAGCGAAACCCACGCATCAATCTACAAACGCAATCGACATCCCCGGCAACACCACCCCCGAAAACGCCGTCGTCCAGGTTTGGCCCGCTTCCACCGGAAACGGATTGGTCCAGCCACCCGTCGCCACAATCTCCCCCGCGGTCAAAGCAGGAAACTGTGGCTCCGCTGACAGCTGCCGGTGCAACTGCAACAGCGCATGCACGGGCGAGCCGAATACATCGCAACCAAAACCAGCCGCACGTAAACTGAAGCTCTCATTGCCGCTGCAAGACAAGGATACGCTGGCTGCACTGAGCAAGCCGGCCAGATTGTGGCGCGCCGCTTTGTTCAGTTGCTGGCGTTTCCCGATGATCAGGGTGCCATGCAGACCAAAGGCAGCAATCGCATCAGCCTCATTGAACTTCCAGCCCGGATAAGGACAGACTGCGACTTCAGCGCCATGTGCAATCCATCCTATGCAATCGGCAAGCGCATCAAGGTCGGCATCCGGTGGCGGTGTTTTTCCCAATCCAAAGACGACCCCCGGCTCTATCCTTGGCTGCACCGCGCCCTTCAGGCTTTGCACGCCACTATTGTCGGGCGCATGGCGCACGGTGCTTTCAAACAGCGGCGCCCAGATCGGTCTGTGCAAGGCTTCGTCAATGCCAAAGCATTGCCATACCTTGCGATTGGAAAATCCGATTTTGTGGCCAACGAGCCGTTCTCCGCGAGCGCTGCGCAATTGCAGGATATGGTCGGCAATCAGGTAAGCATCTTCCGCCGACAAATTCGCGCTGGCTGTTAATGGCGGCAGCTGCTGCGACAACGCGCGCGCTTCCAGCAACTGGTGGGCATAACGACTGGCATCAACGGACGAGAGCATGGCGCTCCTTCAGCTGTTGGTTGTTGCGCTTCCTAATGCTAGCTCTGATCCCACAAATCGCCGTTCGGGCTGGTCTGCGGTGCGGCGACGCCGAAGTGCCGGTAAGCTGTTGGCGTGGCGATGCGCCCGCGCGGCGTGCGCTGCAAAAAACCTTGCTGGATCAGATACGGCTCCAGCACATCTTCGATGGTGTCGCGCTCTTCGCCAATGGCTGCAGCCAGATTGTCGAGTCCGACCGGGCCGCCGCCAAATTTGAAGAGCACGGCTTCGAGCAGCTTGCGGTCCATCAAGTCAAAGCCGACCGGATCAACATCAAGCATGACCAGCGCTGCGTCAGCCATGGCTTTGGTGATCTGGCCTGTGCCTTTGACTTCGGCATAGTCGCGCACGCGGCGCAGCAGGCGGTTGGCAATGCGCGGCGTGCCGCGGCTGCGGCGTGCAATTTCCATCGCCCCCTCGTCTTCAATCGGCGCATGCAATAACGACGCACTGCGGGTAACGATACGCGACAATTCTTCGGGCGTATAAAACTCCAGCCGCGAAACAATGCCGAAACGGTCACGCAAGGGATTGGTCAGCATGCCGGCGCGGGTGGTGGCGCCGACCAGCGTGAACGGCTGTAAGTCCAGCCGTACCGAACGTGCAGCCGGGCCTTCGCCGATCATGATGTCGATCTGGTAGTCCTCCAGCGCCGGATACAAAATTTCTTCAACAACTGGCGACAGGCGATGAATTTCGTCAATGAACAAGACGTCGTTGGCTTCCAGATTGGTCAGCAGCGCAGCCAGATCGCCAGCGCGTTCCAGCACCGGCCCTGAAGTCTGGCGCAGATTCACACCCATTTCGCGCGCGATGATGTGCGCCAGCGTGGTCTTTCCGAGTCCCGGGGGACCGAACAGCAGCGTATGGTCCAAGGCTTCGCCGCGATTTTTGGCAGCCGTTATGAAAATTTCAAGCTGCCCGCGAATTTTTTCCTGACCGACGTATTCGTCGAGCTTGTGCGGGCGCAGCGCGCGCTCGATCGCCTCTTCATTGGGCGACACGGGCGTGGCGGCAATGATGCGTTGTTCGCTGAAATCGTCGGTCTGTATGCTCATTCCGGCATTGTAGCCTGAGCGGCGCGGGTTCAGCCTTTGGAAAGCGCCTTCAACGCATGACGTATGCCATCCGATACGCTACTTCCTGCCGGTACTTGCTTCAGCGCCAGCATGGCTTCCTTGTCGGAATAGCCGAGCGCGAGCAAGGCATTAAGCACGTCATTGCTACTGTCATGACTGGCGATGCCGGCCGCACCCAGATCTGCGCCGAGCTTGCCCTTGAGTTCCAGCAGCAGGCGCTCGGCAGTTTTCTTGCCGATGCCCGGAATTTTTGTCAGGCGACCGGCTTCCTGCAAGGTGACGGCTTGTGCCAGATCCGTCACTGACATGCCGGACAGCAGCGACAAGGCCATGCGCGCACCTACACCGCTGATCTTGATCAGCAAACGAAACAGTTCGCGCTCCTGGCCGCTACCAAAACCAAACAGCAGCTGCGCATCTTCGCGTACGACAAAGTGCGTAAGCAGCACGACTTTGTCGCCGACGCCAGGCAGATTATAAAAAGTGCTCATTGGCACGCTGACTTCATAACCTACGCCGTTGCAGTCAACCAGCAGTTGCGCAGGATTTTTATCGAGCAGTACGCCGGACAGACGACCTATCATGATGATGCTCCAGCAGTGGAATTGGCAGGATGATACAAGACTAGCCGATCAAACGGCCGCCTTTGACGCGCAAGCCTTTGCGGGCTAAGGAAGGCGCCAGCGCGCCCAGCATCGCCATGGTTTCGCCGCTGTGCGCATGGCAGATCGCCACACCGAGTGCATCGGCGGCGTCGGTACCGGGCAAGCCCGGCAACACCAGTAGCCGCTGCACCATTTCCTGTACTTGTGATTTTTGCGCCTTGCCGTTGCCGACGACGGCCTTCTTGACTTGCAATGCGGTGTACTCAGCTACTGCGAGGCCACCAAGCACCAATCCGCAGATTGCCGCACCGCGCGCCTGCCCCAGCAACAGCGTGGACTGCGGATTCACATTGGAAAATACTTTTTCGATCGCTGCGCATTCTGGCTGGTAAGCGCGGATGACTTCGGCCACACCATCAAGAATGACCTTCAGGCGTGACGGCAAGTCACCGTCCGGTATGCGTATCGTGCCGGAGGCAATGTAGGTGAGCTTATGACCGTCCTTGCGCAAGATGCCAAAGCCGGTGACGCGCAGGCCGGGGTCGATGCCGAGGATGATCATTTAAAGCAGGCCGTCATAGAGGTCGTGCCAGTAGGGGTTGGTGCGCTCAACTAATTTTAATTTCCAGTTTCTGCGCCACTCTTTAATCTGTTTTTCACGGAGTATTGCAGATTCTATCGAATCGCATTGCTCAAACCAGACTAACTGGTCAACGTGGTACTTGCTGGTGAAGCCTGCGACAAATTTTGATTTGTGTTCGTAAATGCGTTTTATCAGATCGCTGGTGACGCCGATGTAGAGGGTGCCATTCCTTTGGCTTGCGAGTATATAGACGTAGGCCAGCGTCTTTCATCCACCCGCTATCAATGCCTGAAGTGTCGCGTCCCCGTCAGCGCCATCACAACACCCTGTTCGTCCGCAGCATCAATGACTTCCTGGTCACGCATCGAGCCACCCGGCTGCACCACTGCGGTGGCACCCGCAGCAACCACCACATCGAGACCATCACGGAACGGGAAGAATGCATCCGAAGCCACGGCAGAACCGGCCAGTTGCAGGCCCGCGTTCTGCGCCTTGATGGAAGCAATGCGCGCGGAATCTACACGGCTCATCTGGCCGGCGCCGACGCCGAGGGTCATGCCGTTACCGCAAAAAACGATCGCATTCGATTTGACAAATTTGGCCACGCGCCACGCAAACATCATGTCTTGCAGCTGCTGCGGGCTTGGCTGTTTTTTGCTGACGATTTTCAACTCGTCAAGCGCGACGTTTTTCAAGTCTGGCGATTGCAGCAGCAGGCCGCCACCGACGCGCTTGAAGTCGTAGGCATTCATCGCCCGCGCCAGTGGAATTTCCAGCAGGCGCACGTTCTGTTTGGCTTCGAATATCTTGCGCGCTTCCGCGGTGAACGAGGTGGCGATCAGGACTTCAACGAATTGTTTCGCAACGGCTTCAGCCGCTTGTCCGTCACATTCGCCATTGAAAGCGATGATGCCGCCAAAGGCCGAGGTCGGATCAGTTTGCAAGGCTTTGGAATAGGCTTCGAAGGGAGTGGCGCCGACTGCCACGCCGCACGGGTTCGCATGCTTGATGATGACGCAGGCGCTGCCCTCGAAAGTCTTGACGCACTCCCAGGCAGCATCGGCGTCGGCGATGTTGTTGTACGAAAGTTCCTTGCCTTGCAGCTGACGGTAGTTCGCCAGTGCGCCTTCGACTGGTTTGATGTCGCGATAGAAAGCAGCGGACTGATGCGGATTTTCGCCGTAGCGCATGTCCTGCACTTTTTCGAAATGCAGGTTCAGGGTGTCGGGATAGGCCGAGCGCGTAGTGTGCTCACGGTCAGGGCCGAGCGCGCTGAAGTAATTGGTGATGGCGCCGTCATATTGCGCGGTGTGCGCGAACACTTTTTTGGCCAATGCAAAGCGGGTTTCATAACTGACTTCTTTGCTTGCGTTGAGTTCGTCGAGCACGCACGCATAGTCGGCCGGGTCGCAGATGACGACCACATCTTTATGATTCTTGGCGGAAGAGCGCAACATGGCCGGGCCGCCGATGTCGATATTTTCAATTGCATCTTCGAGCGAGCACTGGTCTTTGGCAACGGTCTGCTGAAACGGATACAGGTTGACGATGACCATATCGATGGTTGGGATCGCATGCTGCGCGAGCGCTGCCATGTGCTCGGGAAAATCACGGCGTGCCAATATGCCGCCATGCACTTTCGGGTGCAAGGTCTTGACGCGACCGTCCAGCATTTCCGGAAAGCCGGTGTAGTCGGCCACTTCCGTGACGGCCAGTCCGTTATCGGCCAACATTTTTGCGGTGCCGCCGGTAGACAGTAATTTGACGTTCATCGCCGCGAGCGCGCGCGCGAACTCGAGCACACCGGTTTTATCTGAAACCGAAATCAGCGCTTGTTTGATCATGAATATTTTTTACAAAAAAGAAAAGAGGCTGCTTTACAGCAGGCCGTGTTGCTGCAGTTTCTTGCGCAGGGTGTTGCGGTTTATGCCAAGCATATCGGCCGCATGCGATTGATTACCTTCGGCGCGGCCCATGACGGCTTCCAGAATCGGTTTCTCAACGGTGAAGACCACCATTTCATAAACATTCGATGGCTGCTGCTCGCCCAGATCGCGAAAATATTTTTCGAGGCTTTTTTTAACGACGTCCTGAATATTATCTTTGCTCATGGCGATGGCGATGTTAACGATGTTGGCGATGTCTGGATTTTTGACTACGTGTCAGCTTGTTAAGCCGCCAGCTTTTGTCCGGCGGGCACATATTGTAACCGCTCGCCACGCTCATGCTGCGATTCAAAGAAGTGATCCACTGCCGCGAGTTGCTCTGCGCAATCTTCCAGCAAATTCATTTGCCTGCGGAACAGTTCGCCATCCGGCAAGTCTTGCACGTACCAGCCTATGTGTTTGCGCGCAGTGCGCACGCCCAGATAGTCGCCATAAAATGCATAATGCGCACGCAGATGCTGAGCCATCAACACGCGCACTTCGTCGATCATCGGCGCCGGTAACAGCGTGCCGGTTTGAAGGAAGTGATCGATCTCGCGAAATATCCACGGCCGCCCCTGAGCGGCGCGGCCGATCATAATGGCGTCGGCGCCGGTCTGCTGAAATACGTAACGGGCTTTGTGCGGCGTGTCTATATCGCCATTGGCAACTACTGGTATGGCAACGGCTGCCTTCACGGCCGCAATGGTGTCGTATTCGGCCATGCCGCTGTAGCCGTCAGCGCGGGTGCGGCCATGCAGGGTCAGCATCGCAATGCCGCTTTGTTCGGCGATGCGCGCAATGGTCAACGCATTTTTATTTTGGCGGTCCCAGCCGGTGCGAAACTTCAGGGTGACCGGCACATCGACAGCAGCGACGACGGTCGCCAGTATGGTTGCCACTAGTTTTTCATCTTGCAGCAAGGCCGAGCCGCACCAATTGTTGCAAACCTTCTTGACCGGGCAACCCATGTTGATATCAATGATCTGCGCACCGCGGCCGACATTGAAGCGCGCCGCTTCGGCCAGCAACGCCGGATCGGCACCGGCGATCTGCACCGCCTTCGGCTCCATCTCACCTTCATGATTGACGCGACGCGTGCTTTTTTCGCTAGCCCAGACGCGCGGATTGGAGGCGGCCATTTCCGACACCGCATAGCCGGCGCCGAGCTCCTTGCACAATTGCCGGAACGGCCGGTCCGTCACGCCAGCCATTGGCGCGACAAAGACATTATTGCGAAGTTGATAGGGACCTAGCTGCATGCGGCAAAAAGAAAAGAAAGAAGGCGGGTATTTTATCCGGAATGACCTGTGTCAGGCCTATCTGTCAATGTCTGTCGATTTCGTCCAGCACAGCCTTGTCAAGGTGCTGGTCTTGCGACCAGTGCGTGACATGCAGTGCGCTGTCGCGCCAGTGCAGCCGGTTGATGGCAGCATTTTTCATATCGAACTCACGCGGCTCGAACAGGCCCATGTTGTACGCTGCACGGTAGATGCAGTCGAGCACGCCGCCATGGGTGACGATGACGATCTTGCCACCCTGGTGCTGCCTTGCCAGCAAGGTGACGGCAGCGACGGCGCGCAGGGAAAACTCGTGCAAGGTTTCGGCGCTACGCTCGCCTGCCGGAAAACGCGCATGCGGCTCGCGCGCGCGCCATTGGGCAAACGCTTCCGGAAAATGATCGCTGATCTCGTCATACATCAGTCCTTCGAAAGCGCCGTAACAGCGCTCACGCAAAGCGGGATCAATTTTTACCGGTAGCTGGTGTTTTGCCGCGATCGCTTGCGCGGTATCGCGCGCACGCTGCAAGTCGCTTGCATAAATTGCCTCGACCGCTTCACCGGCGAGCGCAGTGGCGAGCGCTTGCGCCTGCTGTATGCCACGTGCATTCAGACCAATGTCAAGATGGCCCTGCAGGCGGCGCACGCGGTTCCAGTCGGTTTCGCCGTGCCGGATGAGGACGATGTCGGTCATGAAGCTTGCAAGCCGTGCGCCAGCACAGGATTAAGTGAATACAGCCCGGTGAGGCTGGCCTCGGCCAGTACGTTGCCAGCGATTGCGGCGCGAACTTGCGCGCCTGTAAAGTTATCGTGCACGTTCAGCTGCGCCACTTTGAGTGCGTAAAGCGTAAAGACATAGCGATGGACAATGGTGTCATTCCACGGCGGGCAGGGACCGTCGTAACCAAAATAAGTGCCGGACATTTTGTCGTCACCGGCGAACCAGCCGGTGTAATCGTTGACGCCCTGACGCGCGCCATTGGCTACAGCAGGGCCGGCTTTGCCGCGCGGCGTGATGCTGTTGCTGTATTCGCCAGCCGCTATCGAGTGAATGTGTGGCAAGAGATCGATCAGCACCCAATGATAAAAATCAACCCGCGGTAAATCGGCTGGAATCGAGCGACCAGCCTGATTGACGTCATCCCCTCTGGACGGCACATCGGGGTCATGACAGATCAGCACCAGCGATTGCGTGCCGGCAGGCAGATCGCTCCAGGCCAAATGCGGATTGCGGTTGGCTGACAGCGCAACATGACTACTTGGGTCTGTCACGCAGAAGGCAAATTCGCCGGGGATGGCCGTATTGTTCTTGAATGCGTCGCTCCAGATTTTCATGCGGTGCTCCTGTGAGATTTACGGAATTTGCAACCAGAACGTAACCGGCCCATCGTTAATTAACGCGACTTGCATGTCGGCGCCGAAGCGGCCGGTCTCAACATCAGGATGCCGCAGTCTGGCCTCGGCGACGACATGATCGAACAAGGTACGCGCTTGTTGCGGCGGCGCTGCCGGCGTGAAAGAAGGCCGGGTTCCTGAGCGGGTGTCGGCTGCAAGGGTGAATTGCGGCACCAGCAGCAAAGCGCCCCCGACTTGCGCCAGATTCAGGTTCATCTTGCCGGCTTCATCCGGAAAGACGCGATAAGACAACAGCTTGGTCAGCAGCGCATCAGCCTGCACGGCGGTATCGTTTTTTTCCGCACACAGCAACACCAGCAAACCCCGCTGTATGCGTGCAATGCGCTCGCCATCAACGGTGACGCTGGCTTCAGTGACGCGTTGCAGCAGCCCGATCAAGACAAGGTGACTCGTGCAAATTTACGTTTGCCTACCTGAACGACGAAGGTGCCGGCTTCAACTTTCAATCCCTTGTCGCTGACAGCCGCGCCGTCTATGCGCACGCCGCCCTGCCCGACCATGCGCAAGGCTTCCGAAGAAGACGCACACAGATTGGCCAGCTTCAACAACTGGCCAATACCAAGCGGCGCACCGGCCAGTGCCATTTCCGGCACATCATCCGGTATGCCGCCACGGGCGCGGTTGTTAAAGTCTGCCAAGGCATCAACAGCTGCCTGTTGCGAATGAAAACGCTCGACAATTTCCTGCGCCAGCAAAACTTTGATGTCGCGCGGGTTACGGCCGCCTTCGACCTCAATTTTGAATTGCGCAATTTCTGTCATTGACTTGAACGACAGCAGCTCGTAATAACGCCACATCATGACGTCAGAAATACTCATTACCTTGGCGAACATGGTATTGGCCGGCTCGGTGATGCCGATGTAATTGCCCTTGGATTTGGACATTTTCTCTACGCCGTCCAGACCTTCGAGCAGCGGCATGGTCAGGATGCATTGCGGCGACTGGCCATAATCTTTTTGCAGTTCGCGACCGACGAGCAGGTTGAATTTCTGGTCAGTGCCGCCGATTTCGAGATCAGACTTCAGTGCAACAGAGTCATAGCCTTGCATTAACGGGTACAGCAATTCATGCACGGAAATTGGCGTGCCGGCCTTGAAGCGTTTGGTGAAATCTTCGCGCTCGAGAATGCGTGCGACGGTGTAACGGGCCGACAGTTCGATCATGCCGCGCGCGCCTAGTGGGTCGCACCATTCAGAGTTATAGCGGATTTCGGTACGCGCAGGATCAAGCACGAGGCTGGCTTGCGCGAAGTAGGTTTTGGCGTTGGTTTCGATTTGCTCGCGCGTCAGCGGCGGGCGCGTGATGTTGCGGCCGGACGGGTCGCCGATCATGGAGGTGAAATCACCGATCAGAAAAATGACGTTGTGGCCCAAATCTTGCAGTTGTCGCATCTTGTTGAGAACGACCGTATGGCCCAGATGCAGGTCGGCAGCGGTAGGATCAAGACCGAGCTTGATACGCAAAGGAATGCCGGAACGCTCTGAAGCTGCCAGTTTTTGGGCAAATTCGGATTCGATCAGGATCTCTTCCGCCCCGCGCTTGATGATGTCCAGCGAAGCCTTGACTGCGTCGGAAAGGGGCAATATCGAAGGGGCTGCACCAGACTGGTTAGCCGGGGCGGATTGAAGCGAAGATTGGTCGACCATAAGTTTTTATATTTGCAAGAAAAAACGGGATTTGGCATTTGCTATAATGCGCAGTCCAATTTTTTGCTCTGGGTAATTCCGTGAGCCAGCCGGGCCAATGCTGAAGACCACTTGGCCGCCGATTAACGTGAAATGTTGAATCGCCAAATTTTAGCCTATTGCATGAGCATCAGAGAAATCAAAGATAAATTACTTGCCATTGCCAGCGTTGTGCGAGCCACGCACCGCACTTCGCGCAAGACCCGCATCATCTCGGCCACCGCGCTGGGAATGACATTGCTTACCTTTGGCGCGGCCGGCGTTGCCCCGCTGGCGCCAGATGCTTCCGACTTGCCGGTCACGCTGGTGGTCGAAGAGCTGGCTTTGCCGGATCTGGCCACACAGATCGCGTCGCTGAGCCCTGCGCAGCAATTCGTAAGCGAAGAGCGGGTGCGCTCGGGCGACAGCCTCGCTACGCTGCTGGACCGGCTTGGCGTCAATGATGCGCAGGCGGCGTCCTTTATCAAGTCTGATCCGGCTGCGCGCGCGCTGCTGAACTTGCGTCCCGGCCGGCGCGTGCAGGCGACTGTCACGCCAGACGGCAAACTGCTGTCGGCCAGCACTTTGCTCGCCGATGGTGATGTGCCGCAAAAGCTGGTGATTTCCCGCTTTGGCAAGACTTTTGCCACCGTGCAATCCGACACCGTGCTGGAACACCGAACCGAGATGCGCTCCGGTGAAATCCGCTCTTCGCTGTTTGCCGCAACCGATGCCGCGCAAATTCCGGATGCAGTAGCGATGCAACTGGTCGACATGTTCTCGACCGATATCGACTTCTCCGCAGACCTGCGTCGCGGCGACCGCTTCAATGTGGTTTATGAATCAATCTGGCAAGGCGGCGAATATGTGCGCAGTGGCCGCGTTCTGGCGGCTGAATTCCGTAATGGCGGCAAGATCTGGCAAGCAGTGTGGTTGAACCACCCGGGCAGTGCTGATCAGGGCGGCTACTATGACTTGAACGGCAAGTCACTTAAAAAAGCCTTCCTCAAGTCACCACTGCAGTTTTCGCGCGTGACCTCCGGTTTCACTATGCGTCTGCACCCCATCTCCGGTAAGTGGAAACAGCACAAAGGCATAGACTTCGCCGCACCAGTAGGCACACCTATTCGCGCTGTCGGTGATGGCGTCATTGATTTCGTCGGCACCCAGGGCGGCTATGGCAATGTGCTCGTGGTGCAGCACGGTTCGGTGTATTCGACCGCATATGCGCACCTGAGCCGGATGGTGCCGGGCATGCGCCGTGGCACGCGCGTGTCGCAAGGTGAGGTTATCGGCTACGTGGGCACCACTGGCTGGTCAACCGGACCACATCTGCATTATGAATTCCGCGTCAATAATGACGCTCGCGATCCGAACTCGATCGTAACCCCGCAAGTACAGGCGTTGGCCGGCGTTGAATTACAGCGCTTCCGCTCGGTTGCCGCTGACATGTCACATCGCTTTGAACTGCTGTCGCCTGCAGGCCTGCAAGTCGCTTCGCGCTGAAATACAGTCACTGCCGCTGCGCGACCTGAGCTAGCAGTGACTTATTGATATTCATACCGGAAGGCCATGACAACTCCATCGTTTTTCATCGGCCTGATGTCCGGCACCAGCCTCGACGGCGTTGACGGCATCCTGACCGCCTTTGACGACGTCCAGCACGCTGCCTATGTTCCGTTCCCCGCGTCGCTCAGGCAAGAACTGCTCGCCCTGCAGTCTGCGTCCGACAATGAAATCCACCGAGAAGCACTGGCAGCCAACCAGCTGGTTCTGCTGTATGCGGAGTGCGTGCAGCAATTGCTAAAGGCAAGCGGCATCCCAGCTGCCGATGTGCGCGCCATCGCTGCGCATGGCCAAACCATTCGTCATCTGCCCGCCAGCGGCTACACGCGCCAGATCAATAATCCTGCGCTGCTGGCCGAACTGTCTGGCATTGATGTGATTGCCGACTTTCGCAGCCGCGATATCGCAGCCGGTGGCCAGGGCGCGCCACTGGTGCCGGCATTTCATCAAGCTGTTTTCGGCAGCACCACGCAGACACGTGTGGTGGCCAATATCGGCGGCATCAGCAATATCAGCATTTTGAAACCGCATGGCGAGGTCAGCGGCTTTGACACCGGCCCCGGCAATTTGCTGATGGACGGCTGGATCAGCCAGCACACAGGCGCAGCCTATGATGAAGATGGCCGTTGGGCCGCAAGCGGCAGCGTATCGCAAGCCTTGCTCACGGCAATGCTGGCAGAACCTTTTCTGGCATTGCTCCCGCCGAAAAGCACCGGCCGCGATTTGTTTCATGCGCAATGGCTGGCAACAAAGTTGCGCGCTTTTCCTTTACTGAATGCACAGGACGTACAGGCAACGTTGGCCGCGTTTACCGCTCAGTCACTGGCAGACGCCATCAGGCTGCATGCGCCTGACGCTACCGGTCTGTATGTGTGCGGCGGCGGCGCTTTGAACGGGCATTTGATGGCGACTCTGGCGAAGATTTTACCGATGCCGGTTGAGAGCACCGCCGCTCTGGGCGTGTCGCCCAATCATGTCGAGGCGCTGGCCTTTGCGTGGCTGGCTGCGCGCTTTTGCGAGCGCTTGCCGGGCAATCTGCCGGCGGTGACAGGAGCGCGTGGCAGCAGGGTGTTGGGGGCGCTGTATCCGGCTTGATGGGGGTCTGCAGCATGCATTCTTTCATCAATCAACAAAAAATCAGGCCAAAAAACAAAAAGCGCAGATCACTCTGCGCTTTTTTCAATTCAACTGCCAGTGAATCAAGCCGAGAACGACGACCCACATCCACAAGTAGTCGTAGCATTCGGGTTCTTGATGACGAACTGCGCGCCTTCGAGATCATCCTTGTAATCGATTTCTGCGCCGACCAGATACTGGTAGCTCATCGAATCAATCAGCAGCTGCACGCCATTCTTGTCCATCGTGGTGTCATCTTCATTGACGATTTCGTCGAAGGTGAAGCCATACTGAAAACCCGAGCATCCGCCACCTTGCACAAAGACGCGCAATTTCAGGTCGGGATTGCCTTCTTCCTCGATCAGCTGGGCGACTTTGTTTGCCGCGCTATCGGTAAAGACGATAGGAGCTGGCATTTCGATAACTTCACTCATATTCATTCTCCTGCTGTGTGATTCCAAGTACTTGGATTATAGACCTTAGCGGGCATTCACGCTGCGTCGGCTCTGGCCAGCTTCAGTAAGGGTTGCTGCCTCTGTCCGGCCGGGTCTGCCCAAGGGCTGAGCTTGCCGGTTACAGCCGCTCCGGCCTGCATGGCCAGCGCGGAATAATGGACATCACCAGTGATGCGGGCGCGAGGCTGCAATTCAACCATGACTGCCGCATGGAGATTGCCAATGATCTCGCCACCCACAACGATATGCGCGACCCTGACATCCCCTTCAATGCGGCCGCGGCTGGATAAATGCAGGTAACCGGACCCCGCAGGCTCTTCCTCGACGTTGCCGAATATACGACCATCAACTCGCAAGCCGCCGCTGAACTTCACGACGCCATGGATGGTGCAAGCGCCACCGATAATGCTGTCGATAAAATTGTGCCGCTTTTCACTCGCCATGAATGTCCTTTCGAATTGAGCTGCAAATTAAGCTGCATACGGCTCAATTCTGCCTGCGCAATGCGAAGACATTCACGCATTCCGGACCTTGCTTGACTACGCACAATCCTGCTTGCAAGCAGGTGCGAGCAGGCTGGTCAGGGCATGACCGGCACATGGCGCAAACCGGTGGTTTCATCCAGACCGAACATGATGTTCATGCACTGCACGCCCTGCCCTGCTGCGCCTTTGACCAGATTGTCTTCCACTACGAGGATAACGAGCTGATCGCTACCGGCTGGCTGATGCAGTGCAATGCGCAGCATGTTGGATGCACGCACCGAGCGGGTTTCCGGATGGCTGCCGGCAGGCATGACGTCGACGAAAGGATCGTTGCGGTAATGCGCTTCATACAGCGCCTGGAAATCGGTGCCACGCGCTTGCGGCAAGATGCTTGCGTACAGCGTCGAATGGATGCCGCGAATCATCGGCACCAGATGCGGCACGAAAGTCAGGCCGACTTTGCGCTTGGCAATCGCTTCGAGGCCTTGCACGGTTTCAGGCAAATGCCGATGACCCTTGACGCCATAGGCCTTGAAATTATCCGAAGCCTCGGCCAGCAGCGCGCCGATTTCAGCTTTACGGCCAGCACCGGAGACACCGGACTTGCAGTCGGCAATCAGCGACGCTTCATTGACCAGCGGTTGAGCTTGCGCGAGCAGTGGCGCAAAGCCCAGTTGCATTGAAGTCGGGTAGCAGCCCGGCAAGCCGATCACGCGCGCAGTGCGGATCGCGTCACGATTGACTTCGACCAAACCATACACAGCCTCGGCCAAGATATCGGGGCAGCTATGCGGCATGCCGTACCACTGCTCGAAGGTGGCGGTGTCTTTCAGGCGGAAATCAGCAGCCAGGTCGATGACTTTGACGCCGGCAGCGAGCAGTTCGCGCGCCTGTGCCATTGCCACGCCATGCGGGGTCGCGAAGAACACGACGTCGCACAGATCCAGCCGCGCTTTTTCCGGTGCAGAAAATGCGAGCGACACATGGCCGCGCAGCGACGGGAACATCTCGGCAACCGGCATGCCGTCTTCCTTGCGCGAGGTGATCGCGGTCAGCTCCGCTTCCGGATGGGCGGCCAGAATCCGCAGTAATTCGACGCCGGTGTAACCGGTGCCGCCAACAATACCAATCTTGATCATGCCAGTTTTCCTTCGCTCGTAAAAAAGCCGCCAGGCGCAAACCCGGCGGCTTTTGAATCGATACAGTCCGCGGATTAACGCTTCGAGAATTGCTTTGCGCGACGTGCTTTGCGCAGACCCACTTTTTTACGTTCGACTTCACGTGCATCACGTGTAACGAAACCGGCTTTTGACAGCTCGGATTTCAACGCTGCATCGTAGTCGATCAGTGCGCGGGTGATACCGTGGCGCACTGCACCTGCCTGGCCGGACTCGCCGCCGCCGTGCACGTTGACCATGATGTCAAAGCGCTCGACGTTGTTGGTGAGTTCGAGTGGCTGGCGAATCACCATCAGGCCGGTCTCGCGCGAGAAATACTCGGCTGCCGCTTTGCCATTGACAGTGATTTTACCGGTGCCGGTCTTGATGAAAACACGGGCCACTGCACTCTTGCGACGGCCGGTTCCGTAATTGTAGTTACCGATCATGTCTGTTCCTTAGAGTTCGAGTGCTTTAGGCTGCTGAGCGGTATGCGGATGCGTTGCTTCTGCATAGACCTTCAGCTTCTTGATCATCGCGTAACCGAGCGGGCCTTTAGGCAGCATGCCCTTAACGGCTTTCTCGAGTGCGCGACCCGGAAAACGCTGTTGCATTTTCTGGAAATTGGTTTCGTAGATACCGCCCGGATAACCGGAATGACGGAAGTACGTACGGTCAGTGGCTTTGCTGCCAGTGACGCGCAGTTTGCCTGCATTGACGACAACGATAAAATCGCCCGTGTCAACGTGAGGGGTAAATTCGGGCTTATGCTTGCCGCGCAGTCGGAGTGCCACTTCGCTGGCAACACGTCCGAGGACTTTATCCGTCGCGTCAATCACGAACCAGTCGCGCTTGACCTCGTGGCCTTTTGCGGAGAAGGTTTTCATGAGAGATCCTAAATAAATTACTTGGTAAATGGTGGTTCCACCGTGGCTGTGCATGCTTCCTCGTAGCGGGAAGTCAGCGCAGCGTGTCAGGTGGACGCTGCCTTATTTTCCCCAAATCAAACTGGGGAACCGGCGATTATAGTGTTTTCAAGGACTTGGAGTCAAATATCTGTAGTAATTGGCGCTATTCAACTGGTACTTAGTCAGATTCATGGGTAAGATATTCTTACAAGTAAGGAGAAAAGCCATGGACATCGCACGCGTAACCGTCAAAGGGCAAGTCACTATTCCCAAAAAAATTCGTGACGCTGCGCATATTCGCGAAGGCGACATGCTGTCCTACGAAATTGATGGCGATCGCCTGATCGTTCGGCGAATCACACCGCCGGCCGACATTGAGCTTTCGGCACTGCAAGACACGCTGTCGGAATGGAATTCTAAAGAGGATGAAGAGGCGTGGCGTGACCTATAGCCCTTACGATGTCGTCGTCGTTCCTTTTCCCTTTACGGATCGTGATGCCAGCAAGCGACGGCCAGCGCTGGTTTTGTCTGGCGAAGAATTCAATCTATCCCATGCACAGATCGTACTCGGCATGATTACCAGCAGCTTGCAGCAGCCATGGCCTAGCGACATCTTGCTGACTGGATGGCAGGAGGCGGGTTTATCAGTTCCGTGCAAATTCCGCATGAAAATCTTCACCCTTGAACAAAGCCTCATCTTGCGCAAGGCTGGCGCTTTAAAGGCAAATGATGCGAGAGCAGTAAGGCTAGGCCTAGCTAATTTATTCAGTGCCACACTCAACAAAGCAGCCAAGTAGACATCGCGCCAATTTATTTTTTATTTGGCCATTTACAATATCGGCTTTCGCCAATTTTCGAGAGACATCATGGAATGCACCGTACGCTGGACTGGCTTGTCCGGCATGACCTTTGTTGCAGAAACCGGCTCCGGCCATTTAGTCACGATGGATGGCGCGCCCGAGGGCGGCGGTCGCAATCTTGCACCGCGCCCTATGGAAGTAGTTTTGGCCGGCACCGGCGGCTGCACTGCTTACGATGTGGTGGTTATTCTGCGCAAGAGCGGTCAGGATATTCGCGGCTGCGACCTTAGCCTGAAATCCGAACGCGCCGAAAAAGACCCGAAGGTTTTTACCAAAGTGCACTTTCACTTCACAGTGCGCGGACGCAACCTCAAGCCGAACCTGGTAGAGCGCGCGATCAAGCTGTCGCATGAGAAATACTGCTCGGCGTCGATCATGATGGAAAAAACTGCTGAATTGACGCATTCATTTGAAATCGTCGACGACGCTGCTGACTTGCCAGCAACCGTCTAAAAAGCTTTGAAGCTGGCAAGTCCTTCGTATAAATCGGGCTTGCCAGCGCGCTGACCTTCACAAGCGCTATATGTAATAGGCAGTAGCCGTCATCACACGCGCCATTCCCTGCATTGCCACCCGCACCGGCATCGGCACTTCCTCCGCACCAAGCTCACTGGCTGCAGCGCCATGCGCGGCTTCGTCGTCGCGCATCTGGGCAACAATCGCTCTTGATCGCGTATCTTGCTCAGGCAACTGCGTCAGGTGGCTATTCAGATGCGCTTCAACCTGCCGCTCGGTCTCAACAACAAAACCCAAGCTTCGGGCATCGCCCAAATTCGCTGCCACCGCACCCAGCACATAAGAGCCGGCATACCAGAGTGGGTTAAACAGGCTGGGGCGTGAGCCAAGTTCGGTCAGTCGCTCTGCAGTCCACGCCAGATGGTCCATTTCTTCCTGACCGGCCTCTACAAACTGCTGGCGCGTTGCTGGCGATTTCGCAAAACGGCTTTGCGCTTCATACAGCGCCTGCGCGCACACCTCACCGACATGATTGACCCGCATTAAGCCCGCACTGTGCCGTCTTTCGGCATCACTGAGCGATGTTGCTGCGATGGAAAGTGCCGGATTGGGGCGATGAGCGGCAGAGACACCGGAAATGACTCGGAGTGTTCGATCAAAAGCTGTAATTAATGCATCAGAGAACATATTTGCTTAGCAGAGTGATATTTATTTTGTAATACCGTTGTAATAAAACGACGAAAAGTTGCTATAGTTGCCACGAACAAAAAATTAACTTTGCCCTCACGACTCAGTTTTGCTTCAATGCACGTTGACTTCTTGATCAGTAGGTCTTGGAGAGTCGGGTTTGATGTCGGAACCGGTTCATACCGCCGCCAGCAAAAACGAAATTTTAGCATCACAACATTTTGGAGATTATTCAATGAAAAAATCGAACATCGCCCTGGCCGCACTGGCTCTG
>JAOAUN010000016.1 GCA_030157545.1 Burkholderiaceae bacterium | reverse complement strand
GCTCAAGCAAGAGATCGTGCGTGTCGCCGATATGACTGAATGGAATGACTTCCCGATTTTGAATGGCTCGGCAGGTGAGCGAGTCGGCGAAATGCCAGTCTTTAAAGCGACTTCGGTCAGCGACTTTGGCACAGTCTTTATCGACCCGACCACAATGCGCACCATTGCCGGCGACGATGCTGGCGAAAAGCAGACAGTGACCCTCACCGGCACCCCTGCAACCGGCACGATCTCGGTCGCGGGTGTGGATGTAGAGATTTTGGCAGCAGATGCAGCGTCATTAACGACTTTTGCTGCAAAAATTCAAACTACACTGAAAAACAGCGACAAATTTTCTGAGAATTCAGGCCGTACTATCAGCGCAGCTGCTGGAGTCCTGACGATTACTTATGCGCCAACTGACGGCAACATCGACGATACCCCTGTCAGCGTTGGCGCTACTGGCGTCGCTGCAGCAATCGCGACGACCCGTAACGCTCTGACGCAGACCACGGAATCACTCACAGGCAATGCAAAATTCCTGAAGAGCGGTGCGCTGACAATTGATGTCAGCTCGGCAGGTGCAGTCACGGCATCGTTCCTGACTGCAGACAGCCAGACCATCAAAATGACTGGCACATTGAATGCTGCAGCTGGCACCATCACGTTCGACAGCGACACTGGCAACAACGGCCAGGTAATTTCGGATGACATCGTCTATACGATGAAAAATTCCGCAGGCACAGCCGAGTCACTAAGCTCCCGCGCTACTTCTTTGACAGTCGATGTGTCGGGATCTATTCCTGCGATGCGCACGGGTGATTTGCGGATTAATGGTGTCGATATCGGCGCCTCTTATCCGGCCGATGATTTGCTCTCACCTGTCAATAACGCGTCAGGCAGTGCAATTGCCAAGGCCGCGGCCATCAACCGCAAGAGCGCCGAGACCGGCGTCTTTGCGAAAGTTAACGAGAATATCCTGACCGGCCAGGCCATGACCGGTACTGCTGTCGTCAAAGGCGCGGTATTCATTAACGGCTATGCATCCGCCGACATCACGACCGTATTGAACAACACCCGTGAAACCCGGACCAATGTCGCCAACGCCATTAACGCCATCAGCAACCTGACAGGCGTCAAAGCGATCGACACCGGTAGCGATACCAAGGGCATCACCCTGGTTGCGGCAGACGGCCGGAATATTGAAGTGCGCTTCGAGACGACTGCCAATGCCAGCGTGTTCGGCGCCACCACCGGCCTGACCGAAGGCGTCCATAGCGGCACTTACGGACTCGAATCAAAAATTCCAAACCCTGTTGTGATCAGTGCAGCATCCACAGGTGACATCACACGCGCCGGTCTCATCGTTGGTGATTTCAGCAAGAACCAGTCAGTGGTCATGTCGGATACACGCGCCATCGTTGGCGCAGACAAGTCGCAAGTAAATACTGTCACCATTGCTGGCACTGTAGCCACGGGCGACACCTATTCGGCGACCATCAACGGCACCACTTATACGGCGACGGTTGGCGCAACCCAGACCGCGCAGGCAGCACGTGATTTACTGATTACTGCAATTAATACCGCATCACCCGCTGCAGCTGTAACAGCATCGGCTGGTACTGCAGTTGGCGAATTGTCGCTCACGTCAAATATGGCGGGTACGCCTTTTACGCTGGTAACGTCCAAGAGTTCAACAGCTGGTACTGTTAATTCAATTAACGTCGTGCCCAACACGCAGGCCGCTTACAAGCCTTTGAATGCCGGTGACCTGGTTATTAATGGCGTTGCCATTCGCGCCACCACGACTTCGGACGATACCAAATCCAATAACATCGCATCAAGCAGCAACCGCAGCGCCAGCGCGATTGCGATCGCTGCAGCGATTAACTCCGCCACTGCGCAGACAGGTGTGCGGGCAGAGGCAAATGCCGTTATCAGCGCAGGCGCCAAAACGGAAACCGCGTTTCCGGTTTCGGACACGTATTCATTGTTTGTTAACGGTATCGAAATTGAAGTTGAATTCGAACAGGATGAAACCGGCTCAGCCCGCCGCGCCAAGGTAGTCGATGCCATCAATGCCCGCACCGGTCAGCACGGTATTACCGCCGAAGACAATGGCAACGGCGTTACCATGGCATCAGACGGCCGTAATGTGTCGGTCTGGTTTGATTCGAATGTAAAAGATTTGTCTGCTGCCAGCTTCGGTCTGGACAAAGGCGGCTCGGTTGCGCAGGTATCACGTGTTGGCGTCGGTGGCACTGTCGCCGTCGGTGATAAGGCAACCGTTGTCATCAACGGTGTCACTATCCAGTCGGCTGTTACAACAGCGGCAACGACTGCCGACATGGCAACCAAGCTACAGGCTGCAATCAATGCAGCACTGTCCGCTGGCACCATCAAGAATGTGAGTGTCACGCTCAACGGCTCCGATTTGACGATTACGTCTTCGGTTGCTGGTTCCCCGTTTGAATTGAAAGGCGCTGCAGTTACGCCAGCCGGTTCGACCTTGTCACTCGGCACAGTAACAGCCAACAGCATGGGCAGCAACGACGTGACTGCAATCCGCGACGCAACGGCTAGCTCGACGACTGCCAATACCTTGTACGGCACCGTGCGCATGATTTCCGATCCGGCGCTTATGCCTAAATTGCCGTCACCAACTGGCGCGCCACCTGCTGGTCAGCAGGCCTGGGTGTCTGCAACCGGTGAGCCGTTTACGGTTTCGGCAGGTGTGAAAGGTTTTGGCGCTGACGGTAATTTTGCAGCGCTCGGTTTCCAGGAAGGTCGCTTCGGTGGCAAATCGGATGCCGCGATGGAGCCGCCACGCGTTGGTCGTCTGGCATTCCAGGTCGGCGGCAGCGCAAATCAGTTGATCACGATTGACTTGGCTGACTTCGGCAAAAATGGCCCGATCACGGGTGAAATCACTGGTGACGTTGATCAAAACGTCGAGGTCATGACCAACCGTATCAATACACGCCAGGGTGCAACCGATATTCTGGCCAAGCTTGACAGTGCCATGGACAAGGTCAATGCGAATCGTGCAAATCTGGGCGCAGTCATGAACCGCCTGACCTATGCGATGGACAACCTGACCAATGTGTCGACCAATACATCTGCTTCACGCAGCCAGATTGAAGACGCCGATTACGCCGCAGCCAGTACCGAACTGTCACGCACGCAGATCATGCAGCAAGCCGCAACGGCCGTGCTGGCGCAAGCTAACACCAGCCAGCAAACGGTATTGAAGCTGTTGCAGGGCTAAGCTGTCAGTTTCAGAATGAATGCATTGTGACAAAATAGCAGGATCAAATTTCGTCAAGAGTGTTTTCAAAATGAATAACAACGATAACCGGGCTTACTGGATCAAGAGACTGATTCGTATCGCCGTGATCGTGGCAGTGCTGTCGCTGCTATTGAAACCCGAACTGCACTTGCCGGCCAATCTGGATCTGCAAGGCATGCTGGGCGGCGGCATTATCGGCGGCGTGCTGGCGGCAGTGGTGTATCGAGCCTGGCAAGATTACAAAAACAAAAAAAATAAAAAATGACTACCCCGACCCAGACCGGACCAAACGGCGCGCCAAATTGCTGGCAGTGCCGTCATTTCGCCGTCAGCTGGGATCCAAAATTACCGTACACCTGCAGGTTGATGGGCTTTAAAAGCCGCAACATCCCCATGATAGAAGTGCTGCGCGCAGATGGCCGACCTTGTCATGGTTATACCCCTAAAGCAGCAGCGCAAGTCGCTACCAAGGCAACTGGCCGCGGGAGCTTTGCTTGAAGCGCCTGCTGTTATTGCTCACAATGTTCATCGTACTACCCGCGCAGGCCGACCTGGCCGTTGCCATGAAAGCCATCGAGCGCGGCCATTACGCCACCGCCGAGCGCGCCATGCGCAAAGCTGCGCTCAAAGGTGACTTGCGCGCCCAAAACAACCTCGGCTACCTGTATGAAAACGGTCTGGGCATAACGCAAGATTACACGCAGGCCTTGCAGTGGTACAGCCGTGCGGCCGAAGGCGGGCTGGCCGATGCCCAATACAACCTCGCCACCCTGTATCACTACGGACGCGGCGTCGCGCAGAATCACAAGGCTGCCTTTGAATGGTTTTCGGAGTCGGCCGGTGCCGGCTTCGCCGATGCCCAGTACATGATGGGCGAATCCCTGCGTGTTGGCTGGGGCACCGAAAAAGACGGAGTCAGCGCCTTGTCCTGGTATCTGAAGGCGGCCAAAAAAGCCCATGCTTCGGCACAGCTCATGGCCGGCTATATCTATCTGTCCGGTGAGGGCTGGCGCAGCGAACCGCAAAAGGCAGTGGTGTGGGCTGAACTCGCACGCATCAACGGCGAACCGCAGGCGGCTGCGCTATTGTCGAAGGCCGGCAAGAAAATGCCAGGCAAAGACCTGCCCGGAGCGCTGCAACTGGCACAGGTGTGTTTGCTGTCCGGGTATCGGGATTGTCCGGAGTAGCTTGCCTGTTTAATATCCACACCCTGTCGGCAATCCGTCTCCTCCCCCGGCAAAAAACCGCCACCCCCGGCAAAACCCGCATGTTTCCTCAGTAAAACAGCTGGCACGAGGATTGCTCCTATGTAATCGTTCATAGGAATAAAAGGCAATCAAAGTGATGGCTCATACAGAAACTCAGCATCCGGCGTTGTGGCTAGACCCCTTAAATGCGGTCGGCACAACCGAGCGCGAGCAACTGGCAGCGACCGGTTTGCAGCTGCTGCCGGTCTCGACCCTCGACGATTTGAAACACGGCCTCGCCAAAGCGCGTCTGGTGGTAATTCGTCTGATGGGTGACATCAGCTTGCTGGAAGAAGTCAAAAAACTCACCAAGGCCTTCGGTCATGCGGTTCCCGTGCTATGCCGGGTTGACCGCAATAACTTCGAACTCGGCATTGAAGCGATGCGGCGCGGTGCCTACCACGTGCTGCCGGCCGACGACTGGTCGTCAGATTGCTGGCGCAATGCGCTTGAGCTCGCGCCCACCAAAGCAACCCTGAATAAAAAAACCTCGAAGACCTTTGTCTTCGTTGATCCTGCCAGCCAGCATTTGCTTGAGCTCGCCAAACGCGTTGCGCAAACCCAGGTCTCGGCACTGGTGGTCGGCCCGACCGGAGCCGGTAAAGAGGTGCTGGCGCGCGTACTGCATGATGCATCGCCGCGCCGTGACGGCCCGTTCGTCGCATTGAACTGCGCGGCGTTGCCGGAAAACCTGATTGAAGATTTATTGTTTGGCCACGAGAAGGGCGCTTTCACCGGCGCACTGAAAGAACACCGCGGCCTGTTCGAGCAAGCAAACGGCGGCACCATCTTCCTCGACGAAATCGCCGAGATGCCGTATCACTTGCAGACCAAACTCTTGCGCGTGCTGCAGGAACGCAAAATTACCCGCCTTGGTGCGCATGCGCCGATCGAACTCGACGTGCGTCTGGTCGCAGCGACCAATAAAGATTTGCGTGAAGCGATCAACAATCGCGAATTCCGCGAAGACCTGTATTTCCGTATCAGCGCATTCAAGTTGCGCGTGCCGCCGCTGTGCGAGCGGCCAGGCGACATCCTGCCATTGGTTGCGCAATTCCTTGCAACTTACGGCCCTGACGATCGCAAAATGCAAGTCGCCCCGGAAGCAGTGGAGCTGTTGCTGCAATACCCATGGCCCGGCAACGTACGCGAACTCGAAAATGTCGTGCAGCGTTCGCTGGTGTTATGCGGTGGCGACACCATCAATGAATCCGACCTGATGTTTGACGACTGGACGCCTGCAGCTTCGAGCGCCGTAGCATTGGTGCCGGAACAGATTGCAGCGCAGACCTCATACACACCGGTCCTGCCTGCGAGTCTTTCTTCAGTCAGCGGCAATGACCAGATTGACTTGTCGACGGCAGTCAAGAGCAGTGAATACCAAGCCATCATGACCGCGATCCAGACCACCAGCAACCGCTCGGAAGCGGCAACAAAACTGGGCATCAGCCCGCGTTCATTGCGCTACAAGATCGCGCAGATCCGTGACCGCGGATTGCCGATGATGACAGCAGAGTAAAGGAGCGGATAAATCATGATCGATAAAGCGACCAGTTTTTCCAATGTTGAATCGATGCTGGCAACCATACGTCAGTACCAGGCCGATGCAGCTGGCAAGAACACGCCCGCCGTCCTGACGCCAGCGACGCCGGAAGTCGGCAAGCCGACTTTTGGTGATGCGATTAATAGCGCGATTTCAAAGACGAATGACACGCAGCAGTATGCCGGCGAACTGCGTCAGGCCTATGACCGTGGCGAAGAAGTGCCGCTGACAGACGTGGTGCTGGCGATGCAGAAATCTTCGCTGTCATTTGAAGCAACGCTGCAGATTCGGAACAAGGTTTTAAAGGCGTATGAAGATATTTTGAATATGCCGGTGTAAACCAGTCCAAAAAAATTCAGAAATAAATCAGCAACATTTAGCAAGACATCGTCAAGAGAGTAAATCATGGCCGAAGCAATTATGAACGCAGGTAGCATGCCTCCCCAACTCCCGCCCGGCGCACCAGCGTCTGGCGCCGGAGGCGCTATGCCAATGACCGCCGGCATGCCCGGCTTGCCAGCGGGTGTTCCGCAGTCTGCACCTGCAAGCGGGGCACTTGCACTGCGCAACAAGGTCGATGAATTCCTCAAGCAGCCAACGGTACGCCGTGCGCTGCCGCCTATGCTGATCTTGCTGATTCTGGTGATCGTCGTTGCCTTGTTCCAGACTTCGCAAACCGCGCCTTATCGCGCCATCATGCCTGGCATGACCGAGTCGGATAAGCAGGCCGCAATGGAAGCACTGAAAGCCGGCGACTTCAAGCCACATATCGATACCAGCAGTGGCCAGATCACCGTGCCGGAAGCGCGTTATCACGAAGCGCGCATTTTCCTGGCAGGTCAGGGTATTCCGAAAGAAGCCCAGCCTATCGGCATGGATTCGCTGAAAGACCGTTCTTCCATGACCACCAGCCAGTTCATGGAACAGGTGCAGTACAACACCGCGATCGAACAAGAACTCGCACGCAGCATCATGCAGATTTCAACCATCAAATCTGCACGCGTTCATCTTGCATTGCCAAAGCAGAGCGTGTTTGTGCGTGAACGTGCAACACCAAAAGCATCCGTTGTCGTCACGCCGCATTCAGGCCGTGGCGTCTCCACCCCGCAGGTCAAGGCTATCGTTAACCTGGTGTCGTCCAGCGTGCCGTACCTGACACCGCAAAACGTGTCTGTTGTCGATGACACCGGCAACCTGATGACGGACGAAAATCCGGTCGATGCCGCCATGGGTCTGACGGTCGCGCAAATGCAGCACAAGCAGCGCACGGAAGAGACTTATCGCAACCGCGTTACCGAATTGCTCGCCCCTGTTGTCGGCGACAACAATATTCATTCGCAAGTTAATTTGTCGATGGATTTCAAGTCGATCGAGACCACTACCGAAGATTTTGACAACAAGGACAAAGGCGTCAAGCCGCGTTCCGAAGCGCTGACGGAAGAGCGCAAGGTCAAGCTGGATCCGGAAGGTATTCCAGGGGCACTGACGAACGCGCCGCCGCCGGATGCGAATCTGACAACGCTGACCAATACAAATGAAAAGAAGCCGGTGAACAATGAACTGCTCACCACCAAATCAACCCGCAACTTCGAGATGGACCGCGCGGTGCGCCATGAAAAAAATGCGATGGGCACGATTGATCGCTTGAGCGTAGCCGTGGTTGTCAATGAGCGCATGGCGCCGTTGCCAGCCGATGGCAAGCCGCTGCCAGCTGGCGCGCCAACCACGATTCCGTACACGGCACAGGAACTGGATCGCATGCTGAACCTGGTTCGTAGCGCAGTTGGCTACAATGAAGCGCGCGGCGACGTCGTCACCGTGGCACCAGCGCGTTTCGAACTGCCGCCAGCTGACAAGCCGGTTGAATGGTATGCCAACGGCGATATCCAGAATTTCATTAAAATCGGCATCGCAGCCTTGGTTATCATCGTGTTCCTGATTGCTGTTGTGCGTCCGATGGTCAAGGGCCCGACGATTCAGCAAATCATGCCGCCAGCACTGCCGCCGGTTGACGAAGCAAAGATCGCTGCCGACGCCAAGGCTTTGGAAGATTTCAAAGCGGCCGAAGAAGCAACTGCTGCCGCCGCGCTGGCTGCTGCAGAAGCCGGAGAAGAGGACGAGGACGGCGAAGAGGAAGAAGACGAACTGGCCGAAGGCGAGATCGAAATTCAGGAAGGCGAGTCGCTCGAAGATTTGAAAGCCAGAATGCAGAGCATGAAACCGAAAAAGCCAACCTTCTCGGCCGACATGCTCGATACGGCTAACAGTTATGATGACAAAGTTGCGCTGATCCGTATGCTGGTATCGCAAGAATCCGGACGCGTCGCGCTGGTCTTGAAAAATATGGTCAAGTCGTAAATTAAACGGGAAATTACATGGCAGAAGAAAAGAAAGTCGACGCACCCGCCGAGAGCATGGAAGAAATGAAGAAGCGCTTCAAGCCGAAGAAGAAAGTCGGCATTCCGGAAGAAATGATGTCGGGCGCCAAAAGCTATGACGACAAAGTGGTGCTGGTCAAAATGCTGACGGAAAAAGAGCAGAGCCGCGTGGTCCTGATGATTAAAAATATGCTCAAAGCTAAATAAGCTAAATCAGTTAGTAACAGAGGTCGAATATGGCAGAGAAAAAAGACAGCAAAGCCAAGGGTGCGCCTGAAGTCAAGGAGCTCGAGGCACCGAAAGAAGCGGAAAGCGCCAAATCCAAAGAACCGCCTCCTATGTCCGAGGCGCTCAAGCAGGAACTGGCGGCGCTCACCAATACACAGCGCGCTGCAGTGCTGATGCTGCTGCTCGGCGAGCAGCTCGCGTCTGACATCATCAGCTATCTCGATCCTAAAGAAGTCCAGGAGCTGGGAGCGGCAATGGTATCGGTGGCCGACCTGTCGCAAGAAGCCGTTAACAACGTGCTCGACCAGTTCGTCGACACCCTGAAAAAACAGACCAGCCTGTCGCTCGGCACCACCGACTATGTTGAAACGGTGTTGAAGCGCGCACTCGGTCCTGACAAGGCGGCGTCCGTTTTGTCGCGCATCATGCCCAACCGCGCCAGCCGCGGTCTCGAAATTTTGCAATGGATGGATGCACGCGCCATCGCCGAGATGATCCGCGGCGAACACCCGCAAGTCACGGCCATTATTTTGTCCGTGCTGGAATCCGACGTTGCCGCCGATGTACTGTCTTTCCTGCCGCCTGATTCGCGTGCCGAAGTGATCCAGCGCGTGGCCAGCCTGGAAACGGTGCAGCCGTCTGCGATGGAAGAGCTCGAGTCCATCATGAAGAAGCAGTTCTCCAATAATTCATCGGCGGCGTCGTCGAGTTTTGGTGGCGTCAAGGCTGCGGCCAAGATCATGAACTTTACCAAGGTCGAACTCGAATCAACAATTTTGCAGGGCGTGGGTCAGCTAGACGAAGAACTCGCGCTGCGTATTCAAGACAATATGTTCAGCTTCGATAATCTGGGCGCTGTTGACAATCGCGGCGTGCAGGCACTGATGCGTGCCGTCGAGCCGGACTTGCTGATGATTGCGCTCAAGGGCGCGAACGACGAGGTCAAGGAAAAATTCTTCAGCAATATGTCCAGCCGTGCGCGCGGCATGTTCATTGACGACATGGAAGCCAAGGGACCGTTGCGCATGACCGAGGTTGAAGACGCACAGAAGAAAGTCATGCGTTCGGCGCGTAAGCTGTCCGAATCCGGCGACCTGATCCTGGCAAGTGGCGGAGCCGATTTTGTCTGATGCCCGCACCGCATCGCGCAACGAGTGGTTGCCAAACCGGATGTTCGATCCGGTCAACAATCCGTTCGCGATGCAAAACCTGCTGCGCAAAGAACCCGACGCGTTCACACTGAAAAAAGAAAAGCAGCTGCAGAAAAGCTTTGTCGCCGATCCTATGGTCGCGCCACAAAAAAGCGCGTCCGCTGCGAGCTTCAAGACGGAACACGATAGCAAATCCGAAGCCGAACCTGAAGGCAGGGCGGCAGACTGGTTTTCTTTGCCGGACGAGGAAGAAGAAATTCTGGCACAAGTGGACTTTGTCGGCCCCATGCCGCGCGTAGCCATGCCGGAAATGTCAGAGGAAATGGCGCTGGCAGAAGCTGAAATTTTGGATCTGCCGTTGCCGCCTGAAGAAGTCGTGGCTGAAACTGTGCCTGAAGTTGAAGCTGAAGTTGAAGTTCAGCCTGAAGCTGAAATCCAGGCAGCGACCGGACCGGATTTGTCCGGCGAAGCTGTTACCAGCCTGATTGAAACAGCCCGCGAAGAAGCGCGCAGTGCAGCAAGCAAGGAAGGTTTCGATGCCGGTTATGCGCAGGCCAAGGCAGATCTGCAAGAGGCGCAAGATGCGCAGATCGCCATACTCAAACAATTATGTGATGGCGTAAAAGAACTGAGCCAGGATGCCGAGGCGATGTTTGAGCCCTTGCAAAAACTGGCAATCCATTTGGCTGAACAATTAGTGCGCGGCGAACTGAGCCAGTCCGGTCAGGCCATCGCGCGACTGGTTGACAACAGCCTGCGCGAGATGGCGGCTGCCGGTGACAAGCCAGTCGTTGTGCACCTGAATCCGGAAGACCTCGTCCTGTACCGTCCTCTGGTTTCCCAGACTGGCGACAGCATGACCCTGCGCTCCAGCACTGACCTCAAGCGTGGCAGCGTGCGGGTTGCGCTCGACGGCAGCGTGGTTGAAGATTTAATCGAACGCCGCATCGAAGGACTTAAAAAAACCATGGCACAGCCGCCGGCTTCGAACTGGCGCAGTACCGCCACGAGTAGCCTGCCGACCCGCATGCCGCAAGCCGTTGAAGACGTCACGCCAGTTGAAGTCAGCGCCATGATCGTGGACGCGAGCGATGCTTGATTACAGCTCGGTCGCCGAGCGCCTGATAGCGCAGACTCGCACGCCGCCAGCCGGCCATACCGGCACACTGGTGCGTCTGGTTGGCATGACTCTCGAAGCGCGCGGCATCATGGCGCCGCTAGGCGCGTACTGCGAAATCGAAGGCAGCATGGGGCAGAAACTGGCTGCCGAAGTCGTTGGCTTCAACGATCAAACTTTATACCTGATGCCCTTTACCGATCCGGTGGGCATAGGCCCGGGCGCGACCGTGCGCGTGATTAGCAATTCTTCCGAAGCCAAGCTTGGCCCGGCCTTGCTTGGGCGCGTGATTGATGCACGCGGCGAACCGCTGGATGGCCTGCCGCCGCCGGATTGCCCCGACACACTGGCCTTGCTGGGCCTGCCTTTGAACCCTATGGAACGCGGTCCGATCAACCAAGTGCTTGATGTGGGCGTGAAAGCCATTAACGGCTTGCTGACGATGGGTCGTGGCCAGCGTATCGGCCTGATCGCCGGCTCTGGTGTCGGTAAAAGTATCTTGCTGGGCATGCTGACCCGCTTCACGCAGGCCGATGTGGTCGTGATCGGCCTGATTGGCGAGCGCGGCCGCGAAGTGCAGGCTTTCATTAACGAAGTGCTTGGCCCGGAAGGTCGCGCCAAATCGGTGGTGGTTGCCGCGCCAGCCAACGTGTCACCGGTATTGCGCCTGAAAGCTACGCATTTGACGCACGTGATTGCGGAATATTTCCGCGATCAGGGTAAGAATGTCCTGATGCTGATGGACAGCCTGACGCGTGTCGCTCACGCGCAGCGCGAGATCGGTCTGGCGATCGGCGAGCCGCCGACGGCAAAAGGTTATCCACCTTCGGTGTTTGCGTTGCTGCCAAATTTGATTGAGCGCACCGGTGTGGGTCGCAATGGCTATGGTTCGATTACGGCGATTTACACCGTGCTGGCTGAAGGCGATGACGCGCAAGATCCTATCGTCGATATTGCCCGCGCGTCGCTTGATGGTCAGGTGATGTTGTCGCGCAAGCTGGCAGACGCGGCGCATTATCCGGCGATTGACCTCAATGGTTCGATCTCGCGCGTGATGCAAAACCTGCTCGATCCGAATGATTTGAAAACAGCCAACCGCTTCCGCCGGCTGTGGTCGCTGTACCAGCAAAATCAGGACCTGATTTCAGTGGGGGCGTACGAAAGCGGCTCCAACGCCGAGATCGACGATGCGATCGCGCTAAGAGAAAAGCTCGAATATTTCCTGCGGCAGGACCAGCACGTCAGCGCCGACTACAACACCACCCGTCAGGAAATCCGGGATTTGATGGCCGTTGGTTTGAGTTAAACATTCCCGGATATTGAATGAAAAACTGCTGGAACATATTGTCAGACCGCGCGCAATCCAGCGCCAACGATGCACAGGCAGCGGTGGTGCAGGCGAGGGCGCGCGTAGCGCAGCTGGAAGCCAGTCGTGCGCATATTGCAAAACTGCGGCTTGATTATGTCGATCGTTACAACGCAGCGCAAAAAGAAGCGCACATGATTGCTGACAATCTGGCGTACAGACAATTCCTCGAACATCTGCAAGGACTGGCCGACCGCGTTCAGGGTCAGCTGGGAACCGCACAGCATGAACTTGAACAGGCCAAAACAGCGTGGGCGCTGGCACAGCGTGAACACGCGAAGATGGAATCGATGGTCGAGCGCGATGCGCGTAATCTGGCGCAAGCCAAGGCCAAGCGCGAACAGAAGCAGATTGATGCGGCGGGGATTACGCTATTTAACTTACGCTAAGGAAGCGCTGATTTAATAAAACCCAAAGCGTTTGTGGCGGAGGAAAGTGGGCCAAGCCCTAATGCCAGTCAGTTAAGCGGAAAAATTTTCGCAAGCGCATCAAAGGCACTGGGTCCCGGCCTGCGCTGGGACGACCTATCAAGGACTATCGACCTTCGAACGTCATCCCGGTGCAGGCCCGGAACCAGCGTCTTGCCTTAACTGACCAGCATTCGGCCAAGCCCTTGATTTTCTTAGCCCCGTGTCGCACAGCTTTGCTGGCTCGCCACAAAAAATGGATTTAATCAGCGTCTCCCTAAGTCTCTGTTTAAAAATGCATTCAAGCTTGAGCAGCTTTTTTTATCATTAAACCCGCCAGTCCAACATTTATCATCGCTGTCGAGACGTCAAGCTGCATTTCAACTTGCCGCACCAGCTGCCAACGCTTCATCAAGCCGTACGTTTACCGGGAATCAGCACATCGGTAAAGCCGAACTGCAAAAACTCCCCTCACCATCGCAGTCGGCACAGAGCAAATTTAATCGACGATGCGACAAGTACATTTTCTTGCCAATTTTCAGGGTGACGTGCAGGCATACAACAGCTTGGTCCCTTGTAAGTCGGCATCGACCTCATTAACCGCGCGAACTCCGCCACCCATTTGTGCCCGCAGTCTCACTTGCCGCATGCTCGCTCAACCGGTCTCATGCCGGCACGGAGCGCGCGATGGCAGACGATTACGACAGCCCCTGGAAAGAAGCGATCGAACGGTATTTCGCCGACTTCCTGCATTTCTATTTTCCGCTCGCGCATGCGCAAATCGACTGGTCGCAACCTTATGTTTTTCTCGATCAGGAGTTACGTGCCGTCGTGCACGACGCCGAACTCGGCAAGCGCTTCGTTGACAAGCTGGTGCGCGTTACGCGCCAGGGGGGCAAAGCCGAATGGGTGTACGTGCACCTTGAAGTCCAGGGCGACAGGCAGGCCGCATTTGCCGAGCGTATGTTCGTCTACCACTATCGACTCTTTGACCGATACCGCAAGCCCATCGCCAGCCTGGCGGTGTTGGCTGATGATCAGGCGCACTGGCAACCCGAGTCATTCGACTATGAAATCTTCGGCTGCCGGCTTGGGCTACGCTTCCCCATCGCCAAGCTGCTGGACTGGATGGGTAACGAAGCTAAACTGGCCGACAGTGCTAACCCGTTTGCGGTCGTCACGCTGGCACATCTGGCCACCCGTGCCACCCGTGATGATGCGTCAGCCCGTTATGCCGCCAAGTGGACCTTGGTGCAAGGGCTGTACCGGCGCGGTTGGAATAAGCAGCAGGTGATCGATCTGTTTAAAGTACTGGACTGGATGATGCGCCTGCCCAAGGATCTGGACGCGCAGCTCTGGCAAAATCTGGAAACACTCGAGGAGGAAACACACATGACTTACATCAGCTCAGTCGAACGCATCGGGATGGAGAAGGGCCTTGAAAAGGGTCTGCAGCAGGGAATGCAGCAGGGAATGCAGCAGGGAATGCAGCTGGGGCAGGCCCGCATGCTGGCGCGTCAGCTGAAGCAGCGCTTTGTCGACGTACCGAGCTGGGTCACGCAACGCTTAGAGAAAGCGAACTTTGACGAACTTGAAGCATGGGCAGAAGCGGTACTGTCAGCCGACACAATTGAGGCCGTGTTTGGCGAATCGCACCATTAAAATTCTGACCGCGCCGCCGAAAACCCCCAGTTAATTCAAGCTCTTAATTGAAAATTTAAAAATGAGCAGCGCTGATCAGTCCGTATCGTAATTTAAAAATAGGCAGCGTTAAGTACCATATGAGCCACTATGCTCGCGACATAGCCCGCGAAAATCGCAGGCAGCCACTTCAGGTGCCCAAAGAAAGTGTAAACGCCGCGCGCCTGCCCCATCAGGGCAACGCCGGCCGCCGAGCCGATTGACAGCATGGAACCGCCAACGCCCGCTGTCAGGGTGACGAGCATCCACTGGCCGACAGACATGTCTGGCATCATCGTCAATACCGCAAACATCACCGGGATATTGTCGACAATGGCCGAGAAAAAGCCAACGGCGATATTGGCAGCAGTAGGGCCCCATCCCAGATACATGGTCTCGGACAGCAGGCTCAGGTAGCCGATGAAGCCCAGGCCGCCGACACACAACACCACCCCATAAAAGAAAAATAGCGTATCCCACTCGACGCGGGCCACGCTGCGAAAAATATCGAATGGCACTTCGCTGGCAAGGATCCGCGGCTCCTGTCCTTCTGCGAATTCGTGATGGTGATCAAGATGCACTTCGCCTGATTTTTTGAGGTGGTATGAAAACATTTTCAGGAAAGATAAACCAGTTAGCATGCCCAGCACAGGTGGCAGGTGCAGGAAATTGTGATAAGCGACTGCGGTCACGATGGTCAATAAAAACAGAAATACCACTGCTAGCCCACCGCGTTTAATTTCGACGCTGTCAGTACCACCCGATGGCTTGCCCTTCGGGACGGTAAAGTGCATCAGGCTTGCTGGCACTAGCCAGTTGAGCAATGCCGGTATGAACAGGATAAAAAAAGTCCAGAAAGTGACCGGGCCATTTGTGGCCTGTATATTTTTTTGCCAGACCATCAGGGTCGTGATGTCACCAAATGGACTGAACGCCCCGCCGGCATTGGCGGCGATGACAATACTGATACAGCAAAGCAAAGTGAATTTATGGTTCGAGCCAGCGACAGCGGTGACAACAGCAGCCATTAATAAGGCGGTAGTCAGGTTGTCGGCAACGGGCGAGATGAAAAAGGCGAGCAGGCCAGTTACCCAAAACAAGGTGCGCAGGCTGAAGCCTTTGCGCACCAGCCAGGAACGCAGGGCTTCGAAGACGAAGCGTTCATCCATGGCATTAATGTAGGTCATCGCCACCAGCAGGAAGAGCATCAGTTCCGCGTATTCGAGCAAGTTGTGCCGCACCGCAGCTTCAGCAGCATGCGGAATCCCGTTTTGCACGTAAACCCAGCCTATCAAGGCCCAGATAAGACCTGCAGCGAGCATCGTCGGCTTGGATTTGCGAAGGTGTATGAACTCTTCCGCCATTACGAACAGATAGGCAAAAAAGAACAACAACAGCGATGCAGGGCCAACCCAGTGAGCGGTTAAATCGAGTGTTTGCGTATTGTCGGCTGCCATTACGGGGGACAGCATCGACAGGCTGGCCAAGAGAAAAAGGGAGAAACGAAGCATGGTTATTTTTCCGGGAAAAGAAATTCAGTCCGATATTAACAAGAAAACATGATTACATAGTTAATGCAGCACTTGTTTTAAGAATGCACGGCGACAGGCAATCATCCTTAAAGCCTATGTAATAATCGATCGCCATGGACAGACTGCAAACTATTGAAGCCTTTGTTGCCGTAGCCGATGCCGGCAGCTTTGCGGCTGCCGCCCAGCAATTGCGGGTGGCGAAATCTGTTGTCACCTCGCGTGTGCAGCAGCTTGAGGAATATGTTGGCGCGCCGCTTTTGCATCGTACGACGCGCTCGGTCAAACTCACCGAACTGGGTGAAGCCTATGTCAAAGAGTGCGCGGAACTGCTGGGCCGCGCCAGCGGGCTGCTGGACGACATGCGCAAGACGCAGAATTCGCCGGAAGGCAAACTGCGTGTTCATGCATTGCCGGGCTTCGTGCTAGGTCATCTGGCTGCGCAACTGCAGGATTTTCAGCAGCAGCATCCGGCCATCAATCTCGATCTGTTTGTCTCTGATAACGTGGTTGATCCGGTCAAGGAGGGCTTTGACTGCACGCTGCAGATTTTTTCGCCGGCGTCGGAAGAACTCGTTGCGCGCAAAATGTTTCCGGTGCGTCGCGTATTTTGCGCGTCAACCGCCTATCTGGCAGAGCATGGCACGCCGGACAATCCGCGCCAGCTGCATGAACACCGCCTTGGCCTGTACTCCGGCTATCAAACCCGCGACCGTTGGGATTTCTATCGCGGGCAGGAAGTCATCTCCATTCACCTGAAGCCGCCGATGCTGACTAATAGCGTGCATCTGCTGGCCGAATACGGTTGCTCGGGCGCGGGCGTGGTCTGCATCCCGACCCTTGTCGCTTCACGCTATCTGATGTCGGGCGAACTGGTGCCGCTGCTCACAGACTGGCAACTTTCGTCGTTCTGGCTGTCGGCAATCTACCCGCTGACCTCACGCCGAGGCGTCAAGCTGCAATTATTCATCAAGCATCTGATGGAGCGCTTTGCCGGTACGCCAGTGTGGGATCAGGTGTTGATCGACAAGGGTTGGCTGAGCAAGGAGCCGGCGCAGCTAGTTTAGTCATTTTGTAGAAATTTGACGAAGTAATGCAAGTGCATTACCATTTGCTCGTATCCTATTAAACGGAGGGCGTCATGAATGCTAGCTTTGATGTTGAATCTACACTGACAGACCGTTATCAGACCACGGTTCCTGAAACCGTTCGCCGTGCCCTACAACTTGGCAAGCGCGACAAAATTCATTATTCAATTCAGCCCGATGGTCAGGTACTGCTGACGCGGGCAATGACTGCGGAGCCTGATGCCGATCCCATATTGGCGCAGTTTCTGACGTTTATTGAACAGGACTTATCTCGTAATCCGCAACACCTCCAGGCTATCGATAGTAGCCTTGTCCAGCGCGTCCAAGCCTTGGTGGGTGCAGTAGAAATCGACCTTGATTCTGCTTTACAGACAGAAAAGGAATGAGCGTATCCAAGCCTGAACCTCTGGTAGTAAACGGCTGGGCCATTTATGGCCATCCTTTATTCCTTGGACAGTTTGAGGCCTTGAATCGACAGGTTGAGGAGCTTAAGCGGAAAGACCCCTCCGGATTCATGCGTAAAAATGCGGCCAAGCGTTTGGCGGCGATAACGAAGCTTGCGTTCGATGTCATTCCTCAAGATCCATCGCGGGCAGAATACCGGCAGGGTAATGCGCTTGGCGAAGAGCACAAGCACTGGTTTCGGGCCAAGTTCTTTCAGCAATATCGCTTATTTTTCCGCTATCACGCGCAAGCTAAAGTAATTGTCTTCGCATGGGTCAATGATGACGATACCAAGCGTGCCTACGAAAGCAGCAATGATGCTTACCGTGTCTTCCGTAAAATGCTTGAAAGCGGCCATCCGCCCGACGACTGGCCGGCATTGCTCACTGAAGCTAAACATGCAGCAAGCCAGTCGGAAAAAAACTTCAAGCCTTAAAGAGCAAGGATTTCGTGCGTCAGCAGAAGCAAAGTCAATCAAGGTTATTGTTCGCGATTTCCGAACAGACCGGTCGCCATTCCCCCTCTAGTAAACACCGCCTCTCCTGCTTACACTGCGTCATCAATTCTGCTGATAGCAGTTATGACCATGCCATATCAATAACAGGAGACAAGCATGACAGTTCAGTACGAGACCAAATTCGGCTCATTACAATCCTATGAGAAAGGCGGCGTGCAGGCTATCGATGATGATGTGCGCCACTACGCGTTTTCAAATTGCTTCGAAATCGCGAACAATTCCAAGCCTTACGAAAAAGTCGTGTTCGGCCAGAACCAGATCTACGTACTGGAAACTCTGCGTGCCGAAGGCGCGTCGCCCTGGTACACCTGCGCGCATGACGAATTCGCGCTGGTGATGGATGGCGAAGTCGAGATTCACCTCATCAAGCTCGATGAAGCGCAAGTTGTGAAAGACATCGAGAAAGATGGCGCCGTGCTGGTCGCCGGTGAGCCAAAGGGCGTGAAGATGGGCTGGATGAAATTGAAACGCGGCCATCAGGGCATGCTGCCAAAAAATACGGCCTACCAGTTCAGCAGCAAAGAGCCGGGCGTTGTGGTCATGCAGACCTGCAAGGGCGATCTGTCGGTAGAGAAGTGGGCCGACATCTGCC
>JAOAUN010000015.1 GCA_030157545.1 Burkholderiaceae bacterium | reverse complement strand
GCCAGTTTACGGATGTCGTCCATGATGCGCGTCTCCTGTTTTAATTAAGCCCAAGCTACGTACACAGGATTTCACACCACGCGCCACAAGGCAAGCACCAGCAAGGTATAAAACGCAGCGGCGATGTCGTCCCACATCACGCCGAAGCCGCCTTTGAAGCGACGCTCGAAATAGCGGATAGGCGGTGGTTTGACCATGTCAAAAAACCGGAACAGTACAAAAGCCCACAGCTGCATTTTGAATGACGCCGGTGTCACAACCAGCAGCACCAGCCAGATCGCGATAATTTCGTCCCACACCATGCTGCCATGGTCGGCAATGCCCATGTCACGGCCAGTTACTTCGCAAGCCCAGACGCCGACTACAAAACCGGCGACGATCAGTGCAAGCCAGACTTGTGTGGTGAAGATTTCAGGCCAGCGTGAACTGAATGCCGCAAAAGTCAGCCAGCCAAACAGTGTGCCGACAGTGCCCGGCATGATGCGCGCAAGACCGCTGCCGAAACCTTGCGCCACTATATGCGCAGGGTGCGCGAGCATGAAGCGCGCGGTAGGCTTGATGACCTGAGCGGACTGACCTTGTTCCAGAGTTGTCATGAGTGAGAGAAGTGATCGAAAGAGTCTGCAAAAATGGATAGGGGTTGGCCGCTTGCATCGGACACCACGAGACCTGATTCGGCCGTGATACTGCCTATGCGCGCCACCGGTGTGGCGCAGTCCAGTGCCGCAGTGCGCACCGCTTCGCGCTGACTGACCGGCGCGCTGAAACAGAGCTCATAGTCGTCACCGCCATTGAGCGCATAAGCGCGCCGGGTCACCAGTACTTGTTGCTGCAGTGCCGTTCCGACAGGGAGCGCGTCGGCGTTGAGGTTGGCGCCGACACCGGAGCGCTTGAGTACATGCGCCAGATCGCCCATCAGTCCGTCGGAGATATCAATCGCGGCATGTGCAATGCCGCGCAAGGCCAGTCCGAGAGCGACGCGCGGCGTGGGTCGGTGCAGGCGTAATTCGGCCGCTTCGGCCAGCGTGCTGTCGATCTTGGCCGTGCCCTGCAACATGGCCAGTGCCAGCCGTGCGTCACCGAGGCTGCCAGATACCCACAGGTCGTCGCCTGCCTGTGCGCCATCGCGCCGCAACGCCATTGCGGCAGGCACCGATCCGAATACGGTAATGGATATCGTCAGCGGACCCTTGGTGGTGTCGCCGCCGATCAGCTCAATATGATGGGCATCTGCCAAAGCCAGCATACCCGCTGAAAAAGCGGCCAGCCACGCTTCATCCACAGAGGGCAGGGCCAGTGCCAGCGTAAAACCCAAAGGACGCGCACCCATTGCCGCCAGATCCGATAAATTCACCGCCAGACATTTATGGCCGAGTTGATAAGGATCGGCGCCTGCAAAGAAATGCCGGCCCTCGACCAGCATGTCGGTGGAAATCGCCAGCTCTTCGCCAGCCGGTGGCGCCACTAAGGCGCAGTCGTCGCCCACGCCTAAGCGAACCGGACCGTCTTTTGCAGGCGGGCGGGTGAAATAACGGGCGATCAGTTCGAATTCAGACAACATGGAGTGATTGTACCGAATGACGACGCACGTGGAGACCATCGAACATATGTGCGACCTCTGATAAAATCAGACCCCCCGTGTCACCCAAGCATCAGGAAGGTCGTCCAGCATGGATTCAGAGAACACCCTAAAACAAGAACTGCGCGAGCAATTTCGTCAGGCAGCCCTCGAATATCACGAGTTTCCCACTCCGGGCAAAATCAGCGTCACCCCGACCAAGCAGCTGACCAATCAGCGCGATCTGGCCTTGGCCTATTCGCCGGGCGTCGCTGCTGCTTGCGAAGAGATCGTGATCGACCCGACCAATGCCTTCCGCTACACGGCGCGCGGCAATCTGGTTGCCGTCATCACTAACGGCACGGCAGTTCTGGGTCTGGGTAACATCGGCCCGCTGGCCGCCAAGCCTGTGATGGAAGGCAAAGGCGTGCTGTTCAAGAAGTTTGCAGGCATTGATGTCTTCGACATCGAAGTCAACGAGAACGACCCCGACAAGCTGTGTGACATCATTGCCGCGCTTGAGCCGACCTTTGGCGGCATCAATCTGGAAGACATCAAAGCTCCCGAGTGTTTCTATATCGAGCGCAAGCTGCGCGACCGCATGAAGATTCCGGTCTTTCATGACGACCAGCATGGCACGGCCATCATCGTCGGTGCCGCCATCATGAATGGCATGAAAGTCGTCGGCAAGGACATGCAGCATTGCAAACTGGTGGTGTCCGGTGCGGGCGCCGCTGCGCTGGCCTGCCTCGACCTGATTGTGGATCTGGGTTTCCCGATCGAGAATATCTTTGTGACCGATTTGGCTGGTGTGGTCTACAAAGGCCGTACAGAACTGATGGATCCGGACAAGGAGCGTTTTGCGCAGAACACCAGCGCACGTACGCTGGCAGAAGTGATACCGGGCGCCGACATTTTCCTGGGGCTGTCTGCGGGTGGCGTACTCAAGCCGGCAATGGTGGCCGCCATGGCGCCGCGTCCGCTGGTGCTGGCGCTGGCCAATCCGACACCGGAAATTTTGCCGGAAGAAGTGCGCGAAGTGCGTGACGACGCCGTGATTGCGACCGGTCGTTCCGACTATCCGAATCAGGTTAATAACGTACTGTGCTTCCCCTATATTTTCCGTGGCGCGCTCGATTGTGGCGCAACGACCATTACGCGTGAAATGGAAATCGCGGCCGTGCATGCGATTGCCGAATTGGCGCAAGCCGAGCAGTCTGATGTGGTCGCTACCACCTATGGCATAGCGAACTTGTCGTTTGGTCCTGAATACCTGATTCCCAAGCCCTTCGATCCGCGTCTGATGATGAAGATCGCGCCGGCAGTTGCGCTGGCCGCCGAGAAGTCGGGTGTTGCCCTGCGTCCTATCAAGGACATGGCGGCTTATGCGCAGCGACTCGAACAATTCGTTTATCACAGCGGTAGCTTCATGAAGCCGGTGTTTGCGATTGCAAAGAAAGCGCCAGCCGCGAAAAAACGCATCGTCTTTGCCGAAGGTGAAGAAGAACGTATCTTGCGTGCCGTGCAAGTGGTGATCGATGAAGGTTTGGCCAAGCCGATACTGATCGGTCGTCCGGCCGTTCTCGCCCAACGGATCGAGCGCTATGGCCTGCGCCTGCGTCCGGATATCGACTTTGAAGTCATCAACCCCGAACGTGATGCACGTTACCGCTCGTACTGGGAAACTTTCCTCGCGATGACCATCCGCAAGGGTATCACCGAGCAGTACGCTAAGCTGGAAATGCGCCGTCGTCATACCCTCATCGGTGCGATGGCCATTCACAAAGGTGATGCCGATGGCATGATATGCGGCACCTACGGCACGACCGACCTGCATCTGAGTTACATTGATCAAGTGCTGGGTAAGCGCGCCGGTGTCAACACTTATGCGGCGATGAATGGTTTGATCCTGACGGATCGCCAGCTGGTGTTGGTTGACACCCATGTCAATGAAAACCCGACGGCCGAGCAGCTGGCCGAAATCACGATCATGGCGGCAGAAGAAATGCGCCGCTTTGGTTTGCATCCACGCGCAGCTTTGTTGTCTCATTCGAATTTCGGCTCCAGCAATAGCGAGTCCGCACAAAAAATGCGTGCCGCGCTGGCCTTGGTTCAGCAACGTGCCCCTGAGCTTGAAGTCGATGGCGAAATGCATGGTGATTCGGCGCTGGACGCCCATTCGCTCAGGCAAGTAATGCCGGATACGAAGCTCAAAGGTGATGCCAACTTGCTAGTGATGCCGAATATTGATGCTGCCAATATTGCCTATAACCTGCTGAAAGTAGCGGCCGGCAATGGTGTGGCGATTGGTCCTATCCTGCTCGGTTGCGCCAAGCCTGTGCACATCCTTACGCCATCGGCAACAGTGCGCCGTATCGTCAACATGACGGCGCTGGCTGTGGTGGATGCGGTATCGCAGCGCTGAACTTCCAGACTGGAGCAACATTGCTAAGGTCTTGAATCACGCAGAAAAAAAGCCGGGCATCGTGAGATGTCCGGCTTTTCCTTTTTTATATTGATTATTTACAGCGTGACTTGAAAGATCAATGCGTTGCTGGCAAAGCTTGTCCGGTATGGATGAACGGCGAATGCAGGTGGCCGCTACTGAATTCGGTAGAGGCGGACTGGTAATAGGCGATAGCTTCGTTTAGCAACTGATTGTTTATCGGTGCAGGCGTCGCATTAAAGGTCTTCAGGTCGATGTCGAAAGACTGCACGCGTCGCTTTGGTAACAGTATCGTCAGCTTGCCCTGCTTGAGATAGCCGAGTTCCTGATAGTTGCTGATGAACGCGCGTTCTGGTGGCGGCCCTTCTTCGAAAACAGAGCGTCCGAAGAACAGGTCATCGCCATGTTGTCCCAATGCTTCGACCAAGCTCGGGACAATATCAATTTGGCTGATCATCGGCGAGTACACGCCGGGTTTCAGGTTACCCGGCGAGTAAAAAATTAGCGGAATCTGGTAATTTTTTACCGGCAGCTTGGTGTTGCCAGCGACCGATGCGCAATGATCGGCAACGAATACAAAAAGTGTGTCCTTGAACCAGGGCTTGGTTTTCGCATCGCGGATGAACTTGCCGATCGCATAGTCGGAGTATTTGACTGCGCCGGTGCGACCACCGGGCGACGGGATATCAATGCGGCCATCGGGATACGTATAGGGACGGTGATTGCTCGTCGTCATGACGTGCGCAAAGAAAGGCTTGCCCTTATTAGCGCGCTGGCCAATTTGCTCGACTACGGTGTCGAACAGTACCTCGTCAGCCACACCCCACACATTCGCGAACACGATGCGATCTGACGGAATATCGGTACGGTCGATCACGCGGTAGTCATTCGCACTAAAGTACGCATTCATATTGTCGAAATAACCGTATCCGCCGTAGAAGAAGGCGGTGTCAAAGCCTTGGTGCTCAAGCACCTCGCCCAATGTGGTGAGATGCTCATTGCGCGGACGGCGTACGATCGCCTGCCCGGGTACTGGCGGCGTGCCCAGCGACAAGGCTTCAAGGCCGCGTACGGTACGTGTGCCAGTTGCATAGACCTTGTCGAAGCGCAGCCCGTCGCGCGCGATAGCGTCAAGATTCGGCGTCAGCTTGTCAATCGAGCCGTAGCTACCAACGAAAGAGGCCGACAGGCTCTCCACGGAAACCAGCACCAGATTCTTCGGTGTTCGCAAAAAATAGCGGGTTGTCGAAGTCGCGGCATCTTCTTTGAAATTCACCTGCTGCAGTTCGGCCGTGGGCAGGTGGATAACACCAAGACTGGCAAGCGTACTCGCTGCCATTTCCGGTGGCAGAGTACGATAAAACTTCAGGTAATCAAGTTCATTGCGGCGCGCAGCTGCCGCCAAAGTGAACAGGCCATTGCCCGACAGCTCTTCCGCATAAGCGTTCTTGCGTCCTTCCATCTGCTCAACGTTTGACGACCACAGCAACACGCCCGGTACCACAAATGCGAAAACTGCCATCATCACTCGCTGCCGGAATTTTAGTGGTGTTACTGAGGCTTTGCTCAGCCAAGTGTGGAGTGCCCAAGTGAGCGCAGCGGCCGCTATGCCGATGAAGGACAGAATTTTTCCAACCGGATAGGACTCGCGGATATTCCCGATTACTTCGCGGGTATAGATCAAGTAGTCGAGCGCGATGAAATTCAGGCGGTTTGAAAAGTCGATCCAGAAAGTGAACTCGGACACCACGCCAAACAAAAGTACGAAAATCGAAATAAACAGCCACAGAATTCGCAGCTTGTCGAACAGCGGCGAAGCACGCCAGCGGTTCGGCATGACAGCCGTGTAAAGCAATACGGGTGCGACCAGGGTCGTTGCGACGACGAGATCGAACCACAAACCTTTGATCAGCACTGTGGGCCACTCTGTTAACGGTACTAAGTCAGTCCCGGTGTAAATAAGCAATGCAATGCGCAGTAACCCGTAAAGTGAAATCATCAAAAGCAAGATGACGAACGGCAGGGATTGTAATAATCGAATAAATCGTGCTCGCTCAGAAAAAAACATTGGTGTTACCCCGCTTCCAATCAAAAGCTAAAGTGTTGCATAGATAGCTGACAGATTCCTGTTGCTTGAACAGCTTTTAATTGAAAGTATGAATTCAATGCCTGAATGAGATGGTAATGAATAATAAAACTTGGCTTTTGCACAAACAGTTTGCCATTCAATCCTGCCGGAAAAACAGTTTTTCAAATAAACGTTCAGGAAGTCAGTGCAATCTCGTTTAGCTTGCGACGGTAAAGCCCATTGACGAGGGCTGACTGACTGATGATGCCGCTCAGGCGTCGCTCTTCATCGACTACTGCGACATAATGGTTCAATGCGTGATTGGTTGCGTCGTTCGCTAAAGCAGACATCAGTGGCACGAGTTCGGCAATCTGCATGTCTTCAGAAACGATGCGTACAGCCTTTTGCATGATCTGTCCGGCGACCTCGGGCTTTTCGGTCTGCAGCATGCCGCTGCGTCGAATCAGATCTTGCAGCTTTGATTTGAACCCTTGGTGCAGTTCAATCCCTGCATGCACAATAAAGTCATGCAAGGTCAGCATGCCAATCACGCGCCGTGCCGGATCCAGTACTGGCAGCGCTTCGATGCCTGCGTCATGTAATAGTGCCCACGCTTCCTCAAGGCTGGTGCCAAATTCGATGCTAACCGGATTGCGCAGCATGATGTCAGCACAAACAATCTCACCAAAACGGCGGCGATATGCATGCATTTCTGTTTGCCGGAACAGGGATTGCAAATCGTCACGGCTGATATCGAGCACTTCGCCGTAATTGCTGATCACGGCATCGAGGTCGGCAGGCGAGAAGCCGAGCCCTGCCGGTACCCTATCAGCTGCATGGCTGACGCTTGAATTCATATGTGGATAGCGCCGGCCGGTCAGATTGTTGTAAACGAGAGCCAGCAACACCAGCAACAGCGAATTGAGTGCAACCGGATATCGCAGAAAGAGCCAGGCTTTGTCGGCCAGAGCAGGTCCTCCCAGTGCTGCCAGCACGGCAATAGCACTGCCCGGCGGATGCATACAGCGCAAACTGAACATTAAACCGCAGGCAAGTGCTGCCGCCACTGCCACAGCTAATGCTGTTTGCGGAATCAAGGCCGCGCATGCCAGGCCTGCACATGCAGACAACAGATTGCCTGCCAAAATAGCCCACGGCTGCGCCATCGGACTTGACGGTGCGGCAAACAACAGCGCAGCAGACGCGCCGAGCGGAGCAATAAGCCAAGGTGTAGTGGAGTGCGCCCCCAGAGCCTGCTGACATAAAAGACTGGTCGCCAACAAGCCCAACAAGATGCCGCCACAAGAGCGAAACCGCTCCGCAATGCTAATGGAACTTTGCGTTCCGATTAAATTTCGCCATGCACTAATTATCCGCACAAGCCATCGCGCAGATTGCGGGCCCTGTTGAATTTCCATCGACATAGTGGAAGCTTATTCAGGGCTGCTGCGAAATTAGCACGCGTTCGACAAAATACTGGCTATCGCCAAAACATGAGCTTGGTATACCTTTGTGTTGTGCGTAGCTGAGTACCACGCGCTTGCCGGCAGCGGCCATTAACTGGCCGGCAATAGCCGGGTCGCGCACCGTGAATTCAAACTTTTCCGGAATCACGCCTGGCACAGTCGTCATCAGTAATTCGCCTTCCCAGGTTTTGCAAACCCAGCCCTTGCTGGAAAATTTCTGCAGATAGCCGGCGCGTTCGCCTTTTGAGTAGGACCAATTCAAAGCGATCCACAGATAACCGGAAAACAGTAACAATGCGAGCAGGATGAAAACAAACAAGCCAGATACGATGCTTTTGATACGCATGATGAACGAAAGTATTAACGTTAATAGATAAAAGGAATCAAGCGCCAGCGCACGCGCTGCTTATATTCTGCGTAGCCAGAATTATTATTGGCCAGAATGGATTCTTCACGTTGAATGCGGATAATCTGCGCAACATAAAGCACTGTAATGATGAGCGCATTTTGCAAAGAAAAATTGACTAATAGCATACCGATATGACCGATCAGGTAGCCAAAATAAATGGGATGGCGAATGAAGCGGTAAGGTCCTTCCATTACAAGGCCACGCTGCGCTGGCAGCAAACCAAATGATCTTCCCAGCACCACCTTGGCGCTGAAGTGCCACACCATACTCACTACTAATAAAACAGAACCCAGCCATTCGGGGGCCAGTTTTATAACATTTTGCGGATCAAGCAAGGCGGCATAACAAACGGCATAGACTGTGACCAATATCGCCATCGGAGACAGATCACGCTGAATTGCACGGCGTGCAATCAAAATAAGTCCCAGCGTATAGCTTTCTGAAATGAGCAGAAGAAGCACGGTCCAGCGTGACTGATCTGCCAGCCACGCTTGCCCCCATCGCATGACCAGAATACCCATTATGAGAAGCGCAAATGCGCGCAACAGCCATTCAGTCAGCCGACCCTCGGTTGCGGGTGCATTTTCATCTGGGCTCATTTCGCTCCTTTTTGCAGAATCCTTGCAAGCCCGACGAACGGGAAAGTCTGGTCTTTTTTTTAGATCAGGCTGCAAGGACCCAGTTTTCCAGCCTTAAGTTTTCTACTCGTGCAAACTCGCGTGTATTGTTGGTTATTAGCGTCGTATCGATCGCCAAGGCATGCGCCGCAATCATGGTGTCCATCGGGCCGATAGGCTGACCTCTTTTTTCCAGATCGTTGCGCAGTTTTCCGTAATGCCAGATCACGTTTTCATCAAAAGGGACTACTTCCAGCGGAGCCAAAAACATTTCAAGAGCATCACGGTTTTTGGTGGAGTCGCTCTTGCTTACGCCGTAGGCCAGTTCAGCTGCTGAAACGCTTGAAATGGCAATGCTGCCCATTGCTTCACGTTTAAATCTTTCTAATACCTCAATGGGTTTCGCATTGATGATGTAAATGCAGATATTGGTATCGAGCAGATACTGTATCAAGGTAAAAACCCCTCGCGCACTTGTTCGGCGGGTTGGTCGCGCTCCATCTGGAATCCGGGCTCGAAATGTTCAAGTGCTGCTTGCAGCATCGACCAAGGGTCATTGACTGGCATCAGTAAAACACCACTGCCAAAGTGTTTAACCACGACTTCTGTGCCATCAAATCGATATTCTTTAGGAAGCCGTACCGCTTGACTACGGCCTGTCTGGAATAATTTTGCGGTATCCATAAATTTGCCTCCGATATGGTAGGTACCAATGATACCTACGATATCGGGCTTGTCAATATATGAATACGGCAAGCCAATTGGCCTGAAATTTACAGCTGTATCTGAATATGCTTAGTTGCCTGCACTCCAGCTGCCCGACTTGCCGCCGTGTTTCTCCATCACTTTGACATCCGTCATCACCATGCCGCGGTCGACTGCCTTGCACATGTCGTAGATAGTCAGCAGGCCAACCTGCACTGCTGTCAGCGCTTCCATCTCAACGCCGGTTTTGCCGAAAGTCTCGACCTGCGCTTCACACAGCACGCTGGCTGCATCAGCCTGAATGGTGAAATCAACCGCAACGCGGGTCAGCGCCAGTGGATGGCACAATGGAATCAGGTCGCTGGTGCGTTTGGCTGCCATGATGGCGGCGATGCGCGCTATCCCAAGCACATCGCCTTTTTTGGCGGTGCCGGAAGAAATGATTGCCAGGGTTTCCGGCTTCATGCGAATGATGCCGCTGGCCAGCGCGATTCGATGTGTTTCGGCCTTGGCGCCGACGTCAACCATATGCGCCTGTCCGGTGGCGTCGAAATGGGTCAGGCCGTCATGGCTTGTGGATGCTTGCTGCGTGGGTTTGGTAGAGGTCATGATGCAAGGTTTGCAGAATGTAAGCACAGTGGAACGAAAATTGATTGCAGGTATCATAGCACCATGAAACCGCCACTATCACCACAGCTTGTTTCGCCTTTGTTGCGCCTGCTGACGGCCGCAGTGCTGATGCTGGTGACCCCCGGCTTGCTGGTCTTGCCTGCGGCTCAGGCGCAAAATCTGCCCAACCTCGGCGGCAGCGACGGAGAAGAATTGTCGCCGCAGATGGAGCGCAAGCTGGGCGAGCAGGTGATGAACAATATTCAGCGCGATTCAGATTATTTAAGTGACCCGACGGTCATGGAATATGTCAATAATTTCGGCACTACTTTGCTGACGGCCACGCCCGATGCACGTGGCGACGCAGGTTATGACTACCTGTTTTTTGTGGTGCGTGATCCGGTGTTGAATGCATTTGCGCTGCCGGGCGGTTTCATCGGCTTGCATTCCGGGCTAGTGATTGCCGCGCAAAGCGAATCCGAGCTGGCATCAGTGCTCGCACATGAAATTGGCCATGTATCGCAGCGCCATATTGCACGGATGATAGGCAGCCAGCGGCAGGGCTCGCTGTTGCCGCTGGCTGGCCTGCTGATAGCAGCACTGGCAGCGCGCACCAGCCCCGATCTGGCCGCTGCAGCTATGATGGGTGGCACCGGCATCGCAGCGTCGCGCCAGCTGAGTTTTACCCGCGATGCCGAGCGCGAAGCCGATCGCATCGGCCTGCAAATATTGCGCGGCGCTGGATTCGAGGCGGGCGGTATGGTCAATTTTTTCGGTCGCTTGCAGGCAGCCAGTCGCAATGTAAATGACAAAGCGCCTTCTTATTTGCGCACCCATCCTGTTACCACCGAGCGGATTGCCGATATCGAAGCGCGTATTCGTAACCAGCCATACCGCCAGCATGCAGATAGTCTTGATTTTTCATTGATCAAGGCGCGTCTTCGCATTTTGCAAGACGATACGCCGCAAGGTTGGCGTGAAGTGAGCGCGGTATTCAACGAGCAGCCCCGTCAGGGGCCTCGTGCCCAAATGCTGGCTGCGCGTTATGGCCTGGCTATCGTCGCATTGCGCCAGCGTGATGCCGCGCGCGCGTTAACCTTGCTCAGTGAAATAGAGGCGGAGGCTGCACGCATGCCTGCGCTGCCAGTAACTTCTATCCTTACTTCGCTGTCCATCGACATCAAGCTGGCAATGCAGCAGCCGCAGCAGGCATTGCAGGCAGCGCGTGCTGCGCGCGTGCAGTATCCGCTGTCGCGCGCGGTGAAAATACAGTTTGCAGATTGTTTGCTGGCCGCTGGAAAAAGCGAAGAAGCCGGTTTTTTTCTGCGCGATCAGGCGCAGCTGTATCGGCAGGATTCCGCGATACAGCAAGCGCTCGCACGTGCCTATGCCGAGCAAGGCAAGCAGGCATTGCAGCATATTGCACTGGCCGAGTTTTATAACCTGACCGGCAGTCTGCCTGCGGCGCTCGAACAACTGAGAATTGCGCGTTCATCTCCTGATGCTTCTTTTTATGATCTGGCGATGATTGATGCGCGCGAGCGAGAACTGCAAAGCGCGTGGCGCGAAATTTTAAATCAGGGTAAGAAGCAGCGGTAGTTGGATGGCGTGTTTCGTCTTTGCTTATTCGCGTGGTCGCGCTGTGTAAGCCAGTCTTGCAGCCAGATCGGCCCGCTTTACCGATTCAACTGGAAGGACTTTGCCACCAGACAGGAAACGCAACTGCGCATCCGGCGCTGCCAGCCACGCCAGCAACTGTGCATCTTCGACAGTTTGACCATGCCATTGCAACTGCGGCAAACAATGAGCGATATCACGATCATCCAGCATCGCTACATGGCTGGCGTCTTTTAATATCAGCTGACCTTCGTCGGTCAGATATACGTGTTCCAGTGAAGCCAGCGGCTGCCCATCATGCAGGACAAAACCTGCTGCAGGGTCTGTGCGTGCAATAAACGGCGTAGCTTCGAGATCGACATACACGCGTTGCGGGCCGTTCTGGAAATACCAGCAACCGCTTGTATCGCAGCCGTAATTGCGGTGTATGAAAGCCAGCAGTGCAGCGTGGCGGATCGGGTCACCCGCCAAATTATTTTGCTGCGCAGCCTCATCGCGCATGCGAAATGCGCCGCGCGCATCCAGCGCCAGCCAGCCGTAACAATGCGGCACATTCGGCCACTTTGCCATTGCCTGCCGGACGATGTCATCCATGATGGCGGCGTTCAGACTGACAGGGCGGCCTGCTCGCGCAGCGCAAGCTGATCCGACAAAAACCGCACGATGCGACGCGGCAGCCAGTTCAATGAACCGGGTATGCCACCCGTGGCGAAGCCTACATGGCCGCCCTGCGCCGGGTACTCGAGTATCACCGCAAGCGAGGCGCTGCGTGGCAAATGCCGTGCAGGCAGGAAAGGATCATTGCGCGCATTCAGAACCAGTGTTGGCACCGTGATGTCGTGCAATACCGCTTTGCCGCTGGCGCGTTCCCAATAGTCGTCGGTATTGCGGTAGCCATGCAGCGGGGCCGTCACGACATTGTCGAACTCATATAAGTCGCGCGCAGCCAGCATTTTGTCGCGATCAAACAGCCCCGGAAATTGCTCGAGCTTGAGCAGACATTTCGGTTTGAGCGTTTGCAGGAAGGAGCGGGTGTAGATCATATTGATGCCACGCGATAGTGCCGCGCCACCGGCGGCCAGATCGAGTGGCGCTGAAATGGCGCAGGCCGCTTCGATGAATTCAGCGTCCTCGCCCGATTCCCCCAGCCAGCGTAATAGCGCATTGCCACCGAGCGAAACACCTGCAGCAAAAAAGTTTGATGCATTGCGACGCAGCGGGTGGGTGTTGAGTCTATGCAGTACCCAGTTAATTTCAGCCGAATCGCCAGAATGATAAAAACGCGGAGCACGATTAAGTTCGCCCGAGCAGCCGCGGAAATGCGGCACAGCACCCGACCAGCCCAGCGCTTCGATATATTTCATCAGCGAACGCGCATAGTGGCTGCCGGATGAACCTTCGAGGCCATGAAACAAGACCAGGAAGGGTTTGCCGGGCAAGCCCTCGACAAAATCAATGTCGATGAAATCTCCGTCAGGAGCATCCCATCGTTCGCGATGCATGGTGACTTCAGGAGCGGTGATGCATTTTGCCGGATAAATGGTTTGCAAATGCCCGCCGGGCAGCCAGCGCGGAGAGAAATAATCACTCATGCGTGGCACTCGTCACGGTCAGTGCAGCATCGCCGCAGGGTTTGGCTCGCTGGCAGGCTTGCCCGGCGCAATTGATGCGTGGTGCATCACCATACGCCAACCTTGCGGCGTCTTCAGAAACACATTGGTCGCAAGAATATGGGCTTCCTGCCAGTTCGCCTCTTCCGGTGTTTTAACTTCTTCAATCAGGCTGTGCACTGCACACATCATGTTGTGGCTGCGGTGCAGCTGGCGCGGCTGAATGTGCACCGGCCCGCGCTCGAAGATTAATTCCCATGACTCGCGTATCGCCGCATGACCCTGCAAGCGGGGCGCACCCGGATGCACGCAAGTGATTTCCTCGTCGTCTGCCCACAAAGCCATCAAGGCTTCCAGATCCGCGCGTCCTATCGCGTCATAGAACGCGTGTTCTACATCTTCGGCGCTGGCCAGCAGCTTGAGCGGTGTTGGCATTAATGCGCGTGCGGGACAACACCGGGCTTCAAGCGATACACGGTGCTGCAATACGGGCAGCGTGCATCGCCAGTGGCGCCGAATTCGAGGAAAACCCGCGGATGTGACGACCAGATCGGCATCGCATCGTTAGGGCAATGAGCCGGCAGATCCTTGCTATCAAGTTCTACCGGTGTGACAGGCTGGTTCATCATTCTCTCTCGCGGGTGGGGGCTATTGGCTATCAGCTGTCAGAAGCGATCAGACCAGCGTCAGCCAGTGCTTGTATTGCGGCGCTTTGCCGGCGACCACATCAAAGAACATCGCCTGCAATTTTTCGGTGATGGGACCGCGGCTGCCGCTGCCGATGACACGGTTGTCGAGTTCACGGATCGGTGTCACTTCAGCGGCAGTGCCGGTAAAGAAGGCTTCGTCGGCGCAGTACATCTCGTCACGCGTGATGCGTTTTTCAACGATCTCGATGCCCATGTCGCGCGCCATCGTCAGAACCGAGTCACGCGTGATGCCGTCCAGGCAGCTGGCCAGGTCCGGTGTATAGATCTTGCCGTTCTTGACGATGAAAACGTTTTCGCCGGCACCCTCGGATACATAGCCGTCGGTGTCGAGCAGCAGCGCTTCATCGTAACCATCGGCGGTGACTTCCTGATTCGCGAGGATGGAATTGATGTAATAGCCGCTGGCTTTCGCGCGCACCATCGAGACGTTCACATGATGGCGGGTAAACGACGAGGTTTTCACGCGGATGCCGCGTGCCAGTCCGTCTTCGCCCAGATACGCGCCCCAAGGCCACGCAGCGATTGACGTATGAATAGTATTGCCACGGGCGGAAACGCCCATTTTTTCCGAGCCGATCCAGACCAGCGGACGCAGGTAGCAGGACTCGAGCTTGTTGGCCCGCACCACTTCGCGTTGCGCTGCCATGATGGTTTCCATGTCAAACGGGATGACCATCTGGAAAATCTTGGCCGAATTGAAAAGGCGCTGTGTGTGTTCTTTCAGGCGAAAAATCGCGGTACCCTCCGGCGTCTTGTAAGCGCGCACGCCTTCAAAAACCGCCATGCCGTAGTGAAGGCTATGGGTCAGCACGTGCAGTGTTGCATCGCGCCAGTCGATCAGGTGGCCGTCTTTCCAGATTTTTCCGTCGCGGTCAGCCATGGACATAACAGGTTCTCCAATAATTAATGCAAAACAGCGATTTTAGCGGATTCGGTGCAGCTGCAGGCTTGCTCGGTAGAATATTGGCTGAAGAATTAAATTAACGCTTTTCAGGATTCCGGATTTTGTCTCTTAATACCTCTGTGTCCGGCCAGCCCGGGCGCGAACGTTCCGCATTTGTCGATGCACTGCGCACTAGTAGCCAGACCGTGCCCGGGCTGATGGCCTGGGGCGCTGTGACCGGGATGGCGATGATCCAGTCCGGCCTGACATTCTGGCAAGCACTGGCGATGACCTTGCTGGTTTATGCGGGATCGGCCCAGCTGGCTTCGTTGCCGCTGCTGGTGGCTGGTGCGCCGGTCTGGATGATATTTTTGACCGCACTGATGGTGAATCTGCGCTTCATTATTTTCGGGGCAGTCATCGGCCCGCATTTCGCGCATCTGCGTTGGACCAAGCGCATCTTGTATGGCTATTTCAATGCCGATATCGTCATGGCCTTGTTCCCGCAGCGTTTTCCTTCGCACACGGTGGCTAAAACAGAGGGCAAGCGCGGTTATTACCTGGGGCTGGTCAGCTCGAACTGGCTGGGTTGGCAATCCGGCAGCATTGCCGGCATGTTATTGGCCAGCCAGATACCGCCGGCCTGGGGCATAGGTTTTGCCGGTACGCTGGCTCTGCTGGCCATCACCATTCCACTCGTCATCAACCGTTCAGCTCTGGCCAGCGTAGTGGTCGCGGCTACCACCGCCGTACTCACAGCGGGCTTGCCCTACAGGCTGGGGCTGGTGCTGGCCATTGTTGCCGGCGTGGCAGCTGCAATGGGAATGGACTATTTAACAAAAAGGAGCAGCCAGCATGAGTAACCTTGAATACAGCCTGCTGATCGTGCTGCTGGCCTTGTCGACCGTCGTCACGCGCAGTTTCTTTTTCTTGCTGGGTAATAAGGTCACCATGCCGGCCTGGGTTCAGCATGCGCTGCGTTATGCGCCGGCGGCGGCGCTGTCTGCCATTCTGGCGCCGGACCTGCTGTTGACAGGCGGAGAGATGGTGGCGCCGTGGACTAACCCGCGACTGATGGCAGGCATCATTGCCACTCTGTTTTTTTTGGCAACTCGCCATCTGCTGGGAACGATCATTGCCGGCATGACCTGCTTCAGCGTCTTACGGCTGATATTAGTTTGAAATTAAATTCTCGCTCTTTACGTTTTAATGGTGGGTTTCGCTGCGCTCCCCTTGCAGGGCGCGTGTGGGCTGGCAAGCCCACACCGTTACGCGGGCAGATCGCAAGCGATCTGAAATCCCCGCTTCACCCCACCCTACTGATCATTGCTTACAAAGATTTGTAGGGTGGGTAGAGCGCAGCGAAACCCACCGGTCTGGCACCCAATGCGTGGGTTAAAATAGCGCCTTTCTTCATTCAGCACACGCCCCGCCATGCATTTCAATCGACTCAACGACCTGATCCAGCAAGACAAACTGCGCGGCAAGCGCGTTTTCATTCGCGCCGACCTCAACGTGCCGCAAGACGATGCAGGCAATATCACCGAAGACACGCGCATCCGCGCATCCGTTCCGGCCATTCAGGCGGCGCTGGCTGCCGGCGCGGCTGTGATGGTGACGTCGCATCTGGGTCGCCCGACAGAAGGACAGTTCAAGCCGGAAGATTCTTTGGCGCCGATAGCGCAGCGCCTGTCCGCCTTGCTCGGCCAGCCGGTTGAGTTAAAACAAAATTGGGTCGATGGCGTTGACGTCGCGCCCGGCCAGGTCGTACTGCTCGAGAATTGCCGCGTCAACCCCGGCGAAAAAAAGAACAGCGACGAACTGGCAAAGAAAATGGCTGCGCTCTGCGATGTGTATGTCAACGATGCCTTCGGCACTGCCCATCGCGCCGAGGCCACCACACACGGCATTGCGAAATTCGCGCCGCTCGCTTGCGCCGGCCCGTTGCTGGCCGCCGAACTCGACGCGCTCGGCAAGGCGCTGCACCAACCGGCGCGACCGCTGGCCGCGATTGTTGCCGGCTCCAAGGTCTCGACCAAGCTCACTATTTTAAAATCGCTGGCAGAAAAAGTGGACAGGCTGATCGTCGGTGGCGGCATCGCCAATACCTTCATGCTGGCCGCTGGGCTTTCTATCGGCAAGTCACTGGCCGAGCCTGAACTGGTCAACGAAGCCCGCGCCATTATCGACATCATGGCCGCGCGCGGCGCGTCGGTGCCGATTCCGGTCGATGTCGTCTGCGCGAAAGAATTTTCGCCGACCGCCGTCGCCACCATCAAGGATGTCAAAGACGTGGAAGCCGACGATCTGATTCTCGATATCGGCCCGAAAACTGCGCAGCAATGCGCGTCGCTGCTGCTCGACGCCGGCACCATCGTCTGGAACGGTCCGGTCGGCGTATTTGAATTCGACCAGTTTGGCAACGGCACCAAGGTGCTCGCGCTGGCCATTGCAGAATCCAGCGGCTTTTCAATTGCCGGCGGTGGCGACACCCTCGCAGCAATTGCCAAATACCAGATCGCCGACCGTATCGGCTACATCTCCACCGGCGGTGGTGCGTTCCTGGAGTTCCTGGAGGGCCGCACCCTGCCTGCAGTCGAGATTTTGCAGCAGCGAGCGCAATAAGTTTTTTACAGAACATTAAGCGGACTTTCACTATGACACAGAGAGCGACAAAAATAGTTGCCACCGTCGGACCTGCCTCCAGCAGCCGCGAGATTTTGCAGCAAATGATAGAGGCCGGCATTGATGTCGTACGTCTGAATTTTTCGCATGGCAAAGCAGAAGACCACGTTCAGCGCGCAGCGCTGATCCGCGAAGTCGCTGCACTGTGCGGCCGTGAAATTGCCATCATGGCCGACCTGCAGGGACCGAAAATTCGTATCGGAAAATTCAGCGAAGGCAAGATCGAACTGCAAAAGGGTGCGCCTTTCATTCTCGATGCCAATTGCGAAATGGGTGACCAAAACCAGGTCGGGCTCGATTACAAAGAACTGCCGAATGATTTGAAACCGGCCGATCATTTATTGTTGAATGATGGCTTGATCGTGCTGGTGGTGGATCGCATTGCCGGCAGCCAGATTTTCACGACCGTGAAAATTGGCGGCGAACTGTCGAATAACAAAGGCATCAATCGTCAGGGTGGCGGCCTGTCCGCACCGGCGCTGACTGCCAAGGACATGGAAGACATCAAGACCGCGATGCGCTTTGATGCCGACTACATTGCCGTATCGTTCCCGAAAAGCGCCACCGACATGATGATGGCGCGCCAGCTCGCCAATATCGCCGGTGCCGAGCGCGGCCACAAGCCGCAGATGATTGCCAAGATCGAGCGCGCTGAAGCGATTCCGGTGTTGCAGGAAATTCTGGATGCATCCGACGGCATCATGGTCGCGCGTGGCGATCTGGCTGTTGAAGTCGGGAATGCGGCCGTGCCTGCGCTGCAAAAACGCATGATACGGATGGCGCGGGCGTCGAATAAACTCGTCATCACAGCGACCCAGATGATGGAGTCGATGATTCTCAATGCCGTGCCGACCCGTGCCGAAGTGTCGGACGTCGCGAATGCCGTTTTGGATGGCACCGACGCCGTCATGACTTCGGCTGAAACTGCGTCCGGCAAGTATCCGGTCGAGACAGTCGAGATGATGGCAGCGGTTTGCGTGGAGGCTGAAAAGTCCGGCCACATGACGCTGGACGCGGACTTCCTCAACGTCACCTTTACCCGCATAGATCAGTCCATCGCGTATGGTGCGCTGTTTACCGCTTATCACTTGCGCGTCAAAGCGATTGTGGCTTTGTCGGAGTCCGGATCAACGGCGCTGTGGATGAGCCGGCACAATATTGACATGCCCATCTACGCCATGACGCCGAGCCGTGCGACGCAGCGTAAAGCGTCGCTGTACCGCAATGTGCACACACTGGAACTGGCGCACTCTACCGACCGCGAAGCAGTGTTGAAGGCTGCGGAAGTATTGTTACTGGCCAAGGGGCTGGTTAAAAAAGATGACATGATCGTCATGACATGGGGCGACCCCATGGGGCAGGTTGGTGGTACCAATTCCCTGAAAATCACGAAGATCGGCGACCGTTAATTTATTGTTTTTGGAGATTTACATCATGGCTTTAGTATCGATGCGTCAATTGCTGGATCACGCTGCAGAAAATGGCTATGGCCTGCCTGCGTTTA